>DASSPG010000127.1:0-25433 GCA_035699725.1 Candidatus Limnocylindrales bacterium
GCCCTCCGCGACAACTTCCGGACGAACTTCCCCGACGGCCTCGTCGCGCTCGACGACGCCGCGGTCGAGGCCCGGACGCCGGCCGGCGGCGCGGTCGAGGCCTCGTCTGCCGAGTCGTTCCCGGCGAGCGACCCGCCGTCATTCACAGCGGCCGACGCCCGGGATGAGGCCGCCCCGGCGGAGCCCGTGACGTCCGGCGCCGAACCGGCGGTCGATGCCCACCACTACCGCCCCGTCACGATCGAGCTCGACGGGCAGCGGGCCACGATCCGGACGGGATCGGTCGCGATCGCCGCGATCACCTCCTGCACGAACACCTCGAACCCGACCGTGATGATCGGCGCGGGCCTCCTGGCACGGAACGCGATCGCCCTCGGGCTGAGCGTGTCGCCCACGGTCAAGACCTCGCTCGCACCGGGCTCGAAGGCGGTGACCGGCTACCTCGAGGCGGCCGGCCTCATGGCGCCCCTCGAGCAGCTCGGGTTCGCGCTCGCCGGCTACGGCTGCACGACCTGCATCGGCAACTCGGGCCCGCTCGACGCGCCGATCGCGCAGGCCGTCGAGGAGAACGACCTCGTCGTCGCCGCCGTCCTGTCCGGCAACCGCAACTTCGAGGGCCGGATCCATCCGCTCGCCCGGGCGTCGTACCTCGCCTCGCCGCCGCTGGTCGTCGCGTTCGCCCTGGCGGGCCGGGTCGACATCGACCTGACCCTCGAGCCGATCGGCCGCGGCGCCGGCGGGCGCGAGGTCATGCTGGCCGACATCTGGCCGTCGGCCGACGAGATCCGGCGGGTCATCGGCAGCTCGATCGATCCCGAGCTGTTCCGGCGGACCTACGCGGTGGTCTTCGACGGCGATGAGCGCTGGCAGGCCCTCCCGATCCCGGAAGGCGACCGCTACGCCTGGGATCCGCGCTCCACCTACATCGCCAAGCCGCCCTTCTTCGAGGGCCTCGCCGCCGAGCCGGCCCCGATCGGCGACATCGACGGCGCCCGCGCCCTCGCGGTCCTCGGCGACTCGGTCACGACCGACCACATCAGCCCGGCCGGATCGATCGCGGCCTGGTCGCCCGCCGGCGAGTGGCTCCAGGAGCGGAACGTCGCCCCGCTGGAGTTCAACTCGTACGGGGCGCGGCGCGGCCACCACGAGGTGATGATGCGCGGCACCTTCGGGAACATCCGGCTGCGCAACGCCCTAGCGCCGGGCAAGGAGGGCCCGTACACGCTCCACCTCCCGGACGGCGAGCCGGGCTTCATCTACGACGCCGCGATGCGCTACCGGGCCGAGGGCACGCCGCTCGTGCTCCTGGCCGGCAAGGAGTACGGCTCGGGCTCGTCGCGCGACTGGGCCGCGAAGGGGACGATGCTCCTCGGGATCCGGGCCGTCCTGGCCGAGAGCTACGAGCGGATCCATCGCTCGAACCTCGTCGGGATGGGCGTCCTGCCGCTCCAGTACCTGCCCGGGGACAGCGCCGCGTCGCTGGGGCTGACCGGGCGCGAGTCGTTCAGGATCCACGGCCTGGCGGAGGATCTCTCGCCACGCAAGCGGCTGACGGTGGTGGCCCGGGCGGACGACGCCGCGCCCGGCTCCGCCGGGGAGCGTCGGTTCGAGGCGATCGCCCGCCTCGACGGCCCGATCGATGTCGGCTACTACCGCCACGGCGGGATCCTGCCGGCGGTGCTGCGCCGGCTGGCGGCTCCGGACTGAACCCAGGCGGGACACGAGGAAGCCCCCGCTTGGGCGGGGGCTTCGTTCCTGGGGTGGCGGCTCAGCGGCCGCCGGGTGTCGCGACGTAGATCCTGAGCCGGCGGGCGACGATCCGGTCGTTGCGGCGCCGATCGAGCAGGCCGGTGATCTCGTGCCACCAGCGGAACATGTTCGCGAACCATCGCTTTCTTCTGATGCCCGGCCGGTCATCTGCCGTCCGTGCTTCGGGCCTCTGACGCCGCCGGCGATCGATTCGTTTCGTCGCCGACGGGCCGATGACCGGGTAGGCTGAACGCGCCGCGGCGCCGGACCGTATCGGTGACTGACCGCTCGAAGGAGCCCGCCACGAACATCGAGACCGCGCCCGAGGGAGGCGCGAGCACCGGACCCGTGCCGACGGGCGACGCCGCGATCCGCCGTCTCTGGACGGACCTGCGCGACTCCGTCGCGACAGCCGTCGTCGGGGCGGACGAGCCCCTCCGCCTGATCGCGACCGCGCTCCTCGCCGACGGGCATGTCCTGGTCGAGGACGTCCCGGGCACTGGCAAGACCCTTCTCGCCCGGGCGGTCGGGCGGGCGCTCGACCTCGCCACGAACCGGATCCAGGGCACGCCGGACCTCCTCCCGGTCGACGTCACGGGCTCGAGCCTGTACGAGGGCGGCTCGCTCCGGTTCGCGCCCGGCCCGGTCTTCACGAACATCCTGCTCGTCGACGAGATCAACCGGGCGACGCCCCGGACGCAGGCCGCCCTGCTCGAGGCGATGCAGGAGCGCCAGGTCTCGATCGAGGGCACGACCCGACCACTGCCCGAGCCGTTCATCGTGCTCGCGACCCAGAACCCGATCGAGTTCGAGGGCACGTTCGCCCTTCCGCAGGCCCAGCTCGACCGGTTCCTGCTGCGGGTCCGGATCGGCTATCCCGACGAATCGGGCGAGCGCGCGATCGCCCGACGCCACCAGGCCGCGGCGGAGCCGCTCGAGGCCGTTCGTCCGGTCCTCGACGGTCCGCACCTGCTCGCCCTGCGCGACGAGGTCCGCCACGTCCGCGTGGCCGGCGAGGTCGAGGCGTACGCGGTCGCGCTCGTCCGGGCGACCCGGACTCATCCCGATCTCCAGCTCGGCGCGAGCCCGCGCGCCACGGTCGCCCTGTACCGGGCGGCCCAGGCAGCGGCGCTCCTCGCCGGGCGTCGCTTCGTGCTGCCGGACGACGTCAAGGCGATGGCCCGACCGGTCCTCGGCCACCGCCTCGTCGTGGACCTCGACCAGAGCCTGCGCGGCGCCTCGCCCGATGCTGCGCTGACCGCGATCCTCGCGACCGTCCCGGTCCCGCCCGTCGGCGCGGGCTGAGCGCCGGTTCCGGCCCGCCGGGCAGACACGAGTCGCGATGACCGGGACGGCGTTCCTCGCGATCCTCCTCCTGCTCGCCGGCACCGCGCTCGAGGTGCCGGTCGCGATCATCCTCGCGATCGTCGTCCTCCTCCTCGAAGTCGTCCGGGCGGTGTGGACGCGGAACGGACTGCGCGGCGTGGCGTACGGGCGGCGGTTGGAGCGTGACCGGATGACGTGGGGCGAGGAGATCCCGCTCGCGATCGAGACGTGGAACCGCAGGCTCCTTCCGCTTGCCTGGCTGCGGGCGGAGGACGAGGCGAGCCCCGGCGTGACCGTCCGCGAGCGCCGGCTCGTGATCGGCGGGCATGGCGGGCGGGTCCTGCGCAACGCCTGGACCCTCGCTCCGCACGAGCGGGTGGTGCGCCACTTCCACGTCGGGGCGGAGCGGCGCGGGGTGTACGAGCTCGGGCCGGTGACCCTGTCGGTCGGCGACCTGTTCGCGCGCGAGGCTGCAGCGGAGGAGCGGGCGGGGGTGGACCGCTTCCTCGTCCGGCCGCGGACCGTGGCGACGACCGCACTCCACCGCCGCGACACCTGGGGCGGGCAGGACCGGGCACGGGTCGGACTGAGCGAGGACCCGTCGCGGTTCGCCGGGGTCCGCGAGTATGCGCCGGGCGACCCGCTCCGGCGGATCCACCCGCGGGCGAGCGCACGGCTCGGACGGCCGGTCGTCAAGCGGTTCGAGCCATCGCGCGACCGCGAGGTCCTCATCGCGCTCGACGTCCAGATGACGGACGGTCCGGCCTGGCAGACGAGCGGCGACCCGGACGAGGTCGAGGCGCTGTTCGTCGTGGCCGCCTCCCTCGCCCGCTCACTCGCTCTCGAGCGGGCCGCCTTCGGACTGGCCGCTGCCGGCTATCACGGGGCGGAGAGCCGGCTCGCCCATCTCACGGTGTCCGAGGCGCCCGGCCAGCTCGAGCGGGTGTTCGACCTGCTCGCTCGCCTCTCCTCGCATCCGTCCGCACCGTTCGAACGGCTGCTGGGGATGCTCCTGCGGGTCGTCAGGCCGGGGACCACCGTCGTGGTCGTGACCGCGCGGGACCCCGGGCCGTACCTCGCCTGGCTGCGCCGCCTCGAGCGGGCCGGCTGCCCGGTCGTGGTCGTCGCGTGCGGACCCAACGGCGCGGCGGACGCGGGTCGGGCGCGGCGGGCCGGTCTTGCCACTCGCACCGCGCGGCTCGATGGACCGTGGCGGACGGCGGAGCGTCTGGCGGTCGGAAGGTGACGGACGAGCGCGAAGCGACCACGGAGCGCGGCGGGATCGGCGCTGCCCGGGCCGTCGCGGCGATCGTCGAGCTCGCCCCGGTCGCGTTCGTCGTGATTGCCGAGGCGGCCTGGATCTCGGTCGTGAGCGGCCTGCTCCAGGAGTTCTCCCGGCGCGAGCCCGTGCTCGGGGTGCCGGCCCTGGTTCCGTTCGTTGTCGTCGGGATCGTCGCCGCTGCCGTCCTGGCGCCACGCCTGGACGCTCGCTGGCCGTTCGCGGCGCTCGGGTTCGTGGCGGTCGGGGTGCTGGCCGGCACGCTCGCGTCGCCGGACGCCCGCGCCGACCTCGGGGCCGGGCCCGGCGCCGCGATGGGCGCGCACCTCGGTGGATGGGCCGCGGGCCTCGCGGTGCTGCGTGGCTTCGCCCATGCCCGTCTGCCGCTGGCCGAGGGCACCGTCAGCCGACTGCTCGGCATCGGCGTCCCGGGACTGGCGATCGCTGCACTCCTCGGCGGCGCGATCGGCGAGCCGTACCGGGCGCGGTTCCTCGCCGACGCCCTCGGCGCGTCGATCGTGTTCATGGCCGCGGCCGTCCTCGCGCTGGCGTTCGCGCGCCTCGGCGCCGTCGGCTCCGACGGTGGCTTCGACTGGCGCCGCAACCCCGCCTGGCTCGGCCTGACGATCCTGCTTCTCGTCGCGGCGATCGTCGTCGCCCTGCCGCTGTCGGCCGTGGCCGGAACAGCGATCTCCGTGCTCGTCTCGGTCGCCCTGGGTCCGCTCTTCGTCATCGGCCTCGCAACGGGGCTGGATCGCGCAGCCCGCCGGGTGCTCGGGTTCATGGTCGTGGCGGTGGTGATCGCGTTCCTCCTCGCGCGCGGACCGGGCGCCATCCTCCTCCCGGACCCCGCCCCGCCCGGAACCGGGGGCCAGGCGGAGCCCTCCCCTGTCGAGCAGATGGTCACGGTGAGCCTCGGGAGCCTGCTCCTGCTGGCGGCCGTCATCGGGGTCCTGATCCTCGTGGCGCTCTGGATGCGTCGCGTCCGGCCGCCCGACGACGGCGTCCTCGAGGAGCGCACGATCGATGCCGGCGGGACCGAGCCGGACCGCCGCCGACGGCGCAACCGGTTCGGCCGGCGGGTGGCTCCCGACGGGGCCGCCGCTGCGTACGTCGCGCTGATGGACGACCTTGCCCGCCATCCCGACGTGCTGCGCGACCCGGCGGAGACCCCGATCGAGCACGCCGCCCGGCTGCGCGCGATCGGCCGGTCCGACCTGTCGCTCGATCTCCTCGCCGCGGACTACGCCCTCGCCCGGTACGGAGGAGTGTCGCTGCCGGCCCGCGAGGACCGGCGCGCCGTGCGCCGCTGGCAGGTGCTCCGACGCCGGCTCGTCATCCGGCCGCCCGGCTGGGTCGTGCCCGGGGAGGGCGCCGGCGATGCACCCGACGGGACGAGCGGGCCGCCGCTCGACGTGGGGCCGCGCCGGACGATGTAACGCGGAGCCGCCGGGCGACCCGACGCGCGGGCGAGCTGCCGCCGACGCGAAAAACAGGGCCCGAAGGCCCTGTCTGTCGGCTGGAGATCCGTGGTGGGCGATACTGGATTCGAACCAGTGACCCCGCGGATGTGAACCGCGTGCTCTAACCACTGAGCCAATCGCCCGGAAGCCGCGACGCCGCTCAGGACGCCTGCGGAACGGCCTCGATCATACCCGCAGGCCGGGCCAGCGGGCAATGACCACGCCCGGCTCGATCCCGTCCACGACCACGAGCTTCTGGCGTCCGGCCGCGCCTGCCACGAGGCGGACCGCGCGGCGGGGCACACCCAGCTCGTCCGACAGGAGGCGCAGGAGCGACTGGTTCGCGGCGCCCCCGACGGCCGGCGCGGCGACCCGTGCCCGGAGCACCCCGTCGACCACGCCGTCGACATGGTCGGACCCCGATCGCGGAGTCAAGCGGACGGCGAAGCGGACGTCGGTGTCAGTCAGGACTCAGAACAGGCGCCACAGGACGCTCAGCACCATGAGGACGATGAGAGGCGACAGGTCGAATGCGCCCATCGGCGGCAGGACCCGTCGCACGGGGCCGAGGATCGGCTCCGTTGCCGCGGTCACGAACCCGCCCAGCTGGCTCCGGCCGCCGGGGTCGACCCAGGACAGGAGCACCCGCACGAGGACGAGGAGCCAGACCGCGATCAGCGCGATCTGGATGAGGTTCGTGAAGAAGAGGCCCACGGTCCTGAGTCTATCAGCCCCGGTCGCGGGCGCCGAACAGGGCCCGGCCGACCCGGACGATCGTCGCGCCCTCCTCGATCGCGACCGGATAGTCGTCGCTCATCCCCATCGACAGCTCGGGTCCGAGCGGCGACCCGGGCCGGCGCAGCCGCTCGGACAGGGTTCGCAGCGCCGCGAACGAGGGCCGCGCCGCCTCGGCATCCGCGACCAGCCGTCCAACGGTCATCAGGCCGCGGATGTCCAGGTTGCCCAGGCCGCCGAGCTCGTCGATCGACCGCTCGAGGGCGTCGGGCGCGAAGCCCGCCTTCGCGGGATCGGCGTCGACGTTCACCTGGAGGAGCACCGGGACACGCGCGCCGGGACGGACCTCCGCGGCCAGCCCATCCAGCCGGCGGGCGAGCTCGACCGTGTCGACCGTCTCGATGGTCGTGAACGTCGCCAGCGCCCGCCTCGCTTTGTTGGACTGGAGCGGGCCGACGAGGTGCCAGGTCGCCCCGGGCACGTCAGGAGCCTTGGCCTCGGCCTCCTGGACACGGTTCTCGCCGAGCAGGGTCAGGCCCGCCGCGACGGCCGCGCGGAGGCGCTCGGCGGGGACGGTCTTGGACACGGCGACGAGCGTGATGCCGGCGCGTTCGCGTCCGGCGCGGGCGGCCGCTGTCGCGATCGTCTCGAGGACGCGGTCGCGGGCGGCCGCGAACGCGGCGACGTCGGCCTCGTGGGTCATCGTGCCGGCGTCAGCCGCCGGAGGGCGACCCTACTTGCGGCGGAGGAACGACGGGATCTCGAGATCGTCGGCGTCGTACGTGGCGCGCTTCACGGGCGCCGGCTCGCCGACGCTCCGCTCGGTCCGGACGGGGACCGGCGCCATCACGGCGGCCAGGTCCTCACGGCCCTGATCGGCCGCTCCGTCGGACGACTCCAGGCGCTGCCTCTCGAGCTCGCCGAGGAAGTCGCGCTCGCGCGGCGCGCGGACGGACTGCTGCTCGGTCGCCGGCTGGGCGGCCTCGGATCGACGATGCGTTTCCCGCCGGCGGCTGCCGTCGAACCCGGTCGCGATGACCGTGATCATCACCTCTTCGCCGAGCCGCTCGTTGAAGCTCGTCCCGAAGATGATGTTCGCCTCCGGATCGGCCGCGGCCCGGATCTCCTCGGCCGCCTCGGTGACCTCGAACAGGCTGAGGCTCGAGGAGCCGGTGATGTTGAACAGGATGCCCTGGGCGCCGGTGATGTTGACCTCGAGGAGCGGGCTCGCGATCGCCTGGCGGGCGGCCTCGACGGCGCGGTTCTCGCCCTCGGCCCGCCCGATGCCCATCAGCGCGGAGCCGGCGTCCTTCATGATCGCCCGGACGTCCGCGAAGTCGAGGTTGATCAGGCCCGGCATCGTGATGATGTCGCTGATCCCCTGGACGCCCTGGCGCAGGACATCGTCGACGACCCGGAAGGCGTCGATGATCGAGGTGTTCTTCTGGACGACGTCCTTCAGGCGATCGTTCGGGATCGTGATCAGGGTGTCGACCTGGGCCTTCAGCTCCTCGGCCGCCTTCTCGGCGACCAGCTTGCGCTTGGCGCCCTCGAACGTGAACGGCTTGGTCACGACGCCGATCGTGAGGGCGCCGGCCTCCTTGGCCAGCTGCGCGACGACGGGGGCCGCGCCGGAGCCGGTCCCGCCGCCCAGCCCGGCGGTGATGAACACCATGTCCGAGTCCGCGAGGGCCTGGGCGATCTTCTCCGAGTCCTCCTCGGCCGCCCGGGCTCCGATCGCGCTGTCCCCGCCGGCACCGAGGCCGCGGGTGATCTTGTCGCCGATCCGGATCTTGTGGGGCGCGTCGGACTGGAGGAGGGCCTGGGCGTCCGTGTTGCAGGAGATGAACTCCACGCCCATCATCTCGGCCCGGATCATCCGGTTGACGGCGTTGCTGCCGCCACCACCGACGCCGATGACGCGGATCAGCGCGAAGTTCTCGGAATCGGACCGCAGCGGCATCGCCTTCCTCCGGGGCTGGTGGTGCTGGACGCGACGAGCATCCCTCGGGAGACGCCGTCGGTCGGATGGCTGGACTGATCCTCCGGGTCCCGCAACGCCTGCGTTCCTCTGGACCTGTCGGGTTTCGGGGAGTCTACCACCGGCCCGTCGCGTGGTGGCAGCGATGTGCCGGCGGCGCTGCCGATCCGGGTCGGCGGGCGCCCGGCGTGGCGACGAGGCGGTGCGAGCCGGCACCGTGCCGGGTCGGCCGGCCCCCGGCGCCCGGTCGGGCCCGGGGCGGCACGACGGCAGACGCCGGCCCGCGATAGGGCATGCGCCTTATGGACACGTGCGAGGGCCGGCTGCGATCCTGCCGACCGTACCGACACTGGTACTTCGGGGAGAGCGCGCGTGGGACTTGGGTACCGAACCGTTCGGGCGGCCGCGACCGCCATTGCGATCGCCACCGCCGTGGGCGTCGGCGGGATGGCCGGCATGAGCCCGGTCGTTGCCGTGGAGCCGGGGATGACGACCCTGACCGGCACCCTGCTCGACGCCGACGCCGCGCCGCTCGCCGGCGTCCACCTCGTCGTCACCCAGGAGTACGCGCCCGACGGCGGGCTGGCTGCCGTCCGGGCGATGACCGGGACCGACGGCACCTTCTCCGTCGAGGTCCACGCCTGGGGCACCAGCGAGAGCCCTGCCGCGCTCCGGATCGCGACCCCGGCCGGCGAGGAGCTGCAGCGCAACGGCCCGGACTGCAGCCAGACGTGGTCGGTCGCGCTCGACAGCCGACACGAGCTGGCCCTGGCCGAGACCACTCCGGAGCCGCTCACCCTGACCGCGACGACCTCGCTGCTCGGCGAGGTCTGCGGCACGACCGGCGAGCCCGGACCGGGCACTGGCACCGGGTCGGGCACAGACTCCGGGGGCGGCGGCCCGGCGATCACGCCGCCGCCGACGGATGCCCTCGGCGCCGCGACCGGGCGGCCGGGCGACCGGCTCGGAGGCACGCTCGCGATCGGGTTCGCGATCGGGCTGGCCGGGGTCCTCGTCTTCCTGACCCCGCGACCGGGAGCCCGCGCCAGGGATTGACCGCGGGAGCGGGACCGCCGGTCGGACCGCCGGTCCAGGTGGAGGAATGCCGGATCACGCGGGCCCGGCGCGCTAGCCGCGGAGGAAGCTCAGCAGGACCGTCCGCTCGGGGTTGTCCGCGTTCGGATCGAGGAGCGCGATCGACTGCCACGTCCCGAGGGCCAGCGCGCCGCCGATGACCGGCACCGTCAGCGACGGCGAGACCAGGAGCGGGGTGACGTGGTCCGCGCCGTGTCCCGGCGAGCCATGGCGGTGGCGCCAGCGATCGTCGCGCGGCAGGAGGCGGTCCAGGGCGTCGAGGGCGTCGTCGTCGGAGCCCGCTCCCAGCTCGAGGATCGCAAGCCCGGCCGTGGCGTGGGGCACGAAGACCGACAGGAGCCCGTCGGCGTCGGCGGCGTGTTCGGCCAGGAAGCGCCGGCAGGCGCCGGTGAGGTCGGTGAACCCGCGCTCCGACCCCGTTCGGACCTGGAGCCTGACGCTGTCCATGTGGCTGCGCTCCCGGCGAGACGGCGCCGTGGGCGCGTCGCTGCCCTAGGGGAAGATGGAGCGGAGGGCGTCGCGGACGCGGCCGAGCGCGCCCATCGCCGGGGCGGACTCGTAGCGCATCGGCTCGCCCTCGTCGAGCGTCGATGCGCCCCACAGGAGGAGCCCGACCGCGGTCGAGTAGCCCGGCGACAGGATCGTGTCCACGAGGCCGCCGATGCCGGTCGGGGCGGCGATCCGGACCGGCATCCCGAGGACCTCGCGGGCCAGCTCGGCGGCGCCGCCGAGCTGCGCGCCGCCGCCGGTCAGGATGATCCCGGCCGGCAGCATGCCGGCCCCGCCGCGCGCCATCTCGGCCCGCATCAGCTCGAACGTCTCGCGCATCCGCGCCTCGATGATCTCGCACACCTCGCGCCGGCTGACCGTCCGGCCGGCCTCCTCGCCGAGGACGCTGACCGTGATCTCCTCGTCGTCGTCGACCGCGGCGAGGTTGCACGTCCCGTGCTGGATCTTGAGCTCCTCGGCGACCTGGAGGCTCGTCTTGAGCCCCAGGGCGAGATCGTTGGTGACGTTGTTGCCGCCGATGGGCAGGACTGCGGTCCGGAACGGCGAGCCGTCGGCGAACATCGCGAGATCGATCGTGCCGGCGCCGATGTCGGCGACCGCGACGCCGAGCTCCTTCTCGGTCTCGGACAGGACCGCGTCGGCAGAGGCGAGGGCCGAGGCGACCAGCTCGTCGATCTTGACGTCGGCCGCGTTGACGCACTTCGAGAGGTTCTGGACCGCGGTCGCGGCGCCGCTGACGATGTGGACCTCGACCTCGAGGCGCAGGGCGCTCATCCCGAGCGGATCCTTGACGCCCTCCTGGCCGTCGACCTTGAAGCCGCGGCGCTCCACGTGGAGGACGACCTGGCTCGAGGGGATCGACACGGCCCGGGCAACCTCGACGGCGCGCAGGACGTCCTCTCGGCTGACCTCCTTGCGCGGCCCGCTGACCGCGACCTGGCCGGGCGAGTTGAGGCTCTCGACGTGCTGGCCACCGACCGCGACGAACGCCCGGTCGATCTTCCAGCCGGACAGCCGCTCGGCGCGCTCGACGGACTCGGCGATCGAGCGGACGGTCTGGTCGATGTTGACGACGACGCCCTTCTTGAGCCCGGACGAGGGGACCGTGCCGTGGCCCATGACCGTCATCCGGCCGTCGCGGCTGACCTCCCCGATCAGGGTGCAGACCTTGGACGTGCCGACATCGATCCCGACCAGGACCGCTTCTCTCTCCACCGTCGTCGTCCCTGCCTCCTGTGTCTAGACGAAGTGTCGCCGGATCAGCGCGACGTTGTTGAAGATCCGGAAGCCGAAGTTGATCAGCGCGACGAGGTACAGGTCCAGGCTGAGCCGATCACCGATGAAGGTCAGGATCACCGCCACGATCGCGTTCGTGATGAAGCCGCTGATGAAGATGCGATTGTCGTAGACGCCGTCGAGCTCGGCCCGGACCGCCCCGAGCACCGAATCGAGCGCGGCGAGGATCGCCACGGCCGTATAGCGGGTGAACTCGAAGCCGACGTTGACGTTGAGGACGAGCCCGGCCAGGACGCCCACGAGGAGACCCGCCAAGGGTAGGAACACGCCTCGCCGCCCTCTATCCGGTGCGTTTGGGCAAGGCTACCCGACGAACGCGGGCGCTGCCAGCCGATGGACCGGGTCGGCCGGACCGCGCCTCCGGCCCGAGCGCCTGCGGGCGGCGTCACGGGGCCCTGGTCGGGCGCGGCGTCGGGCTGGGCTTCGGCGACGGCTTCGGGACGTAGGTCCCGTCGCGATCGTCGGCCAGGACGACGGTCTGGACCGTGGCCTCACGCCCGGCCAGCAGGGCCCCGAGCAACTGGACCTGGCCCGGGATCAGGGCCGGCGTGCGCTGGCTCCGCCCATAGAACCCGAAGACCGCGGTCCAGCCGCCGGTCCCGCTGCCGACGGTGAAGCCGCGCTCGTCGCTGACCCGGACGTGGAGCGCCGCGGCGCCGCTGCCGACGTCGGCGGGCTTGAGCGACCCGAGCCGCGTCGCCGCGTCGAGGACGACCGGATCGAGGGTCGAGCGGACGCCCAGGCTGGCCCCGGCCGCGCGATCGTCGCGCACGACCGGGATCCCGGCCACGGCCTCGCCGGCGTCCGACACCTCCGCGAACAGGAGCCCGCCCTCGTCGATGGCGTAGCGCTGGTCCCCGACCGCCCACACGATGATCGGGCGGCGCTCGGCGAGGCGAACGGTCAGGACGTCGGGCAGGCCGACGGCGATGTCGACGTCGGCGACCGACGTGATCTCCCGGACGCGCGCCGCGAGCGGATCGGTCGTGAGCCCGACGAGGTTGGCGCCGGGGGCGAGCCCGACGGCATCGCGGACGGCCGTCTCGGACGTGAGGGTCGCTCCCTCCACCGCGAGTCGGCCGAATCCGAACGTCGGCGTCGCCACGAGGCCGTACATCGCCCCGGCCGCGAACAGCATGGCCAGGATCGCCGCGGAACGCGTTGGCGTCAGACCCGCCGATGCCCGCCGGACGCGCGGCTGGCGGCGGGCGGTGCCGGCGGCGGTCCGGTAGCGTCGCGGGGTCTTCGAGGTCACGGGTCAGCGGTCAGCGCGGCAAGTCGGCCGGCGTGAGCCGGCTGCCGGCCCTCCCGGCATGGCGCTCGAGGGCGAGGTCGACGACGCGGCGACAGACGTCTCCGAACGTGTAGCCGCCGTCGGACGGCATCGTCGGGAACAGGCTGATCGGGGTGAAGCCCGGGATCGTGTTGATCTCCGAGAGGTAGACCTGCTCGCCGGCGACGAGGAAGTCCACCCGGGCAAAGCCCTCGGCGCCGATCGCGCGATAGGCATCGCGCGCGATCTTCAGCATCGCGGCCCGCATCGCCTCGGGCACCTCGGCCCGGATCGAGGTCTCGGACAGGCCGGGGGTGTACTTCGCCGCGTAGTCGTAGAACTCGTGGCCGGCCAGGATCTCGCCGGGGCCGTACAGCTCGAGGCGGGCGTGGTCGTTGCCGATGACGCTGACCTCGAGGTCCCGGGCGCCGGCCAGGTAGGCCTCGGCGAGCGCGACGTCGTCGTAGCGAAGCGCCTCGTCGAGCGCGGCGGCGTACTCCCCTGCCCCGTGGGCCAGCGTGATCCCCACCGACGAGCCGAGACCCGACGGCTTCACCATCAGCCGCTGGTCGCCGGTGCCCGCGGCGAAGGCCGCCAGCTCGGCCAGCACCCCGGCACGGTCCGTCCGCCAGCGCGCGGCGCGGACCTCGCGCCAGTCCGTGATCGGCAGCCCGATGCCCCGCACCAGCCGCTTGAACACCGCCTTGTCCATGCCGAGGGCCGACGCGGTCACGCCCGAGCCGGTGTAGGCCAGCCCGGCCGCTTCGAGGAGCGCCTGGACCGTCCCGTCCTCGCCGAACGGCCCGTGCAGGGCGATGAACACCACCGGGGCCGGCTCCTCCGCGGCGAGACGGTCGATGGCGGCGCCCGCGCGGAGCGGCCCGTCGCCACCGAGCGCCGCCGGGTCGTCGTAGTCGGCCTGGGGACGGCCGGCCCGGCGATGGTCGGGCGGCAGCCACCACCACCCGCCGTCGAGATCGATCAGCACCTGGCGGACCGCGTCGTCGCCTTCGAGCAGCGCGTCGGCGATCGCGGTCCCTGACACGATCGAGACGTCGTGCTCGGCCGACGGACCGCCGAGCAGGACGACGATCGGCGGGCGAGCCGTCACGACGGGCCCTCGCCGGTTTCGGCCCCGGGGTCACGATCGGCGTCGACCTCCCGGTCCCAGTCCCCGAGGAACACGACCTCCGGCTCGAGCGCGATGCCCGTCCCGGAGAGCACGGCCGCGGCGACGTCGTCGACGAGGCCGCGGACATCGGCCGCGGTGCCCTTGCGGTCGTTGACGATGAAGTTGGCGTGCTTCTCGGACACCGTCGCGCCGCCGCGCGTCCGGCCCTTCCAGCCGATCGAATCGATCAGGCGCCCGGCCGAGTCCCCGGGCGGATTGCGGAACGTCGAGCCGGCAGACGGGATCCCCAGCGGCTGGTGCTCCCGGCGCCAGCGCTTGATCTCGTCGAGGCGGGCGGCGATCGTCGCCGGGTCGGCCGGGGCGAGCCGGAAGGTCGCCGCGAGGACGACCTCGTCGGGGTGGTCCTTCAGCCGGCTGTGGCGGTAGCGGAAGGCCAGCTCGTCGGGCCCGAGGCGGGCCTCGGTCCCGTCGGCCAACAGGACCTCGGCCGATTCGATGATGCCCGCGACATCGCCATCGTGGGCGCCGGCGTTGGCCCACACCGCGCCGCCCACCGTGCCCGGGATCGCCAGGCCGAACTCGAGTCCGGTGAGGCCGGCGTCCTTGGTCTCGGTGGCCGCCCGGGCCATCGGCAGCCCGGACTCGGCGCGATAGCGGTCGCCCTCGACCGACGAACCCTCGGCCCGGTTCTGGACGACGAGGCCGCGGATCCCGGCGTCGGCGATCACGACGTCGCTGCCCCGGCCGATGATCGTGAGCGGGATGCCGCGTGAGCGGGCGAAGCGCACGATCGCCCGCAGCTCGTGCAGGTTGTGGACCGTCGCAAAGAGGTCCGCCGGGCCGCCGACGCGCATCGTCGTGAACCGCGCGAGCGGCTCGTCCCTCGAGGTCTTCACGCCGATCCGGCGCTGGATCGCGGTACCCGTCGCGACCGCGTCGAAGGCGTGCGCCGGCGACGAGGACGCCGGCGCGCCGGTCGGCCCGCTCACCGCCGATCCCTCATCGCGATCCGCCGCGGGCGATCGCCTCGATCGTCTCGGGCGCGGGCAGGGGCCGGCGCTCGGCCAGCGCGAGCACCAGGGCGGCGATCGCATCGGCTGCCCCGGGCCGCCCGAAGCCGCGCGACGCGGCGGCCATCGCGGCCCGGGCCGGCTCATCGAACAGGATGTCGGTCGCGGCGACGAGCGCGTCGGCGTCGAATGCCTCGTCGGCCACGATCCGGGCGGCGCCGGCCGCGGCGAGGATCTCCGCGTTCGCGCCCTGGTGTCCCGCGGCGTGGGGATATGGGACGATCACCGACGGGATCCCGAGCGCGGTGACCTCGGCCACGGTCGACGACCCGGCCCGGCCGACCACGAGATCCGCCGCCACGAGCGCCGCGAGCATCTCGTCGCGCAGGAACGGGTACGGCCGGTAGTGGTCGCGAATCCCGGACGGAAGCTGCTCGCGCTGGGCGAGGGCGGCGGCATAGCCGCTCTCGCCACTCACGTGGAGGACGTGGACCCGTTCCAGGAGCCGCGGCAACGCGGCGGCGACCGCGGCGTTGAAGCGGCGGACGGCCTGCGACCCGCCGAAGATCAGGACGGTCTTCGCATCGGTCGGCAGGTCGAGGCGCGCGCGAGCGGCGTCGCGCTCGATCGCGTCGACGTCGCGGATCGGCGTCCCCGTCACGTACACCGGTGTGCCCGCGCCGGCGAGGGCCCGTCCGGCTGCCTCGTACGACACGGCCAGGGCATCGGCCAGGCGGGCGGTCATCCGGACGGCGCGGCCCGGGATGGCGTTGCCCTCCCACAGCACGACCGGGATCCGGAGCGGCGCGGCGGCCATCAGGACCGGGACCGAGACGTAGCCGCCGGTCGTCAGGATCGCGGCCGGGCGCTCGGCGGCCAGGATCGCCGCCGCCTGCGGGACGGACAGTGCCAGGCGGATCGGGTCGAGGACGGCGTGGATCGACAGGTCCACTGTCCGCAGCGAGCGCAGGGCCAGGCGGCGGACCCGGATCCCGGCGCCGCGGACGAGGTCCGCCTCGAGACCACGGTGGCCGCCCAGCCAGACGAGGTCAGGCGCGCTCGGACGGTCGAGTCGCTCGCGGAGCGAGCGTGCCACGGCGAGGGCCGGGTAGATGTGCCCGCCCGTCCCTCCCCCGGCGATCAGCAGCCGCATCGTTCCAGGTTCCTCGTTCGACGGTCTCGCGCGAGATCGACAGCAGGATGCCGACCGCCGCGAGGCTGATGGTCAGCGACGAGCCACCCGCGCTGATGAACGGCAGGGTGATGCCGGTCACCGGGATCAGGGCGACGACGACGCCGATGTTGATGAAGGCCTGGATGCACAGCCAGGCGGTGATGCCCGCCGCGAGCAGCGACCCGAAGGTGTCGGGCGCCGCGAGCGAGACGCGGATGCCAGAGTAGGCCAGACCGACGAAGAGGACGATCACGGCACCTGCGCCGATCAGCCCGAACTCCTCGCCGATGATCGCGAAGATGTAGTCATTGCTGGCATTCGGCAGGAAGAGGCCCCCGGCCAGGCGGCTCTCACCGAGCCCCGCCCCGAGCACGCCGCCGAGCCCGAGCGCGAGCAGACCCTGGATCGTGTGGAAGCCCGAGCCGAGCGGGTCGGACCAGGGATTGAGCCAGGTCCGGATCCGGGTCAGCTGGTACGCCCGCAACCCCACCGCGACGAGCGCCATGAAGGCCGCGAGCCCGATTGCGGCGAGATGGATGAGGCTGCCGCCGGCGAGGAAGAACATCGTGACCGCGGACAGCCCGATGACCATGGTCGTCCCGAGGTCGGGCTCCTTGAAGACGAGGGCGACGATCGGCCCGACGATGACCAGGAACGGGATCGTCCCGGCCCAGAAGCTCCGGATCCGGACGCCCCGCCTGGCGAACCAGTGGGCGAGATAGACGATCAGGGCGAGCTTCGCGAACTCCGCCGGGTGGACGGCCGGCAGCGGCCCGATCTTCAGCCAGCGCGCCGAGCCTCCGACCACGACGTTGATGCTCGGCACGAACACGAGCACGAGCAGCACCAGCGCGACGACGTACATCGGGACCGACGCGAAGCGCAGCCAGCGGTAGTCGACCTTCATCATCGTGACCATCGCGATCAGGCCGAGGGCTGCCCACGCGATCTGCGGCCCGACGACCGCGAGCGTGTCGTCGCTCGCGATGTACGCCTTCATCGCCGAGCTCGAGTACACCATCAGGATGCCGACGGCCGTGAGGGCGACGACGATGACGAGGATCGCCATGTCGGCCTGATGGCGCTCGCGCTTCAGGACGGTGGCGTTCTGGCGCGTGCTGGGCCGCGCGCGCGCGGGATCGCGATCGCCCCGGCGGGCAGTCGGGCCGTCGATCGCCCGACCGGCGACGGCTCCGGCGGCGGCGGTCGCGCGGCCGGGTCCGGCCCCGGCCAGGCGCCGGCGGGCGGGCAGTGCGTCGCTCATGGGGTCCTCCCCGCGCGTCGGCTGGCGGCGAGGGCGGCGACGGCCTCCTTGAAGGCGCGTCCCCGGGCCGCGTAGTCCACGAACATGTCGAAGCTGGCTGCCGCGGGGCTGAGGAGCACGGTCGCGGGCCCGGCAGTCCCGGCGTCCAGGTGGGCGCGCGCGATCGCGTCGGCGATCCGGACGGCCTCGTCGAGTGACGACGCCCGCTCGGTCCGGGCGAGACCCGCGGACCGGAAGCGTACCGCGAGATCCGGCCCGCTCTCCCCGATCAGGACGGCCGCGACGGCACGCTCGGCCACGACCGGACCGAGGCCCGACAGGTCGACCCCCTTGTCGCGCCCGCCGGCGATCAGGACCAGCGGGCCGTCGAAGGCGCGGAGCGCGGCGATCACCGCGTCCGGTTGGGTCCCCTGCGAGTCGTTGACGAATCGGACCCCGTCGATCAGCCCGACCGGCTCGAGACGGTGCTCGACCCCGGTGAAGTCGGCCGCGGCCCGCCGGATCGCGTCCGGCGCGATCCCGAAGAGGAGCGCCGCCGCGACCGCGGCCAGGGCGTTCGAGACGTTGTGGCGGCCCGGCACCGCCAGCTCGCCAACCGGCAGGATCCGGCCGCCGGGGCCCGTCGCCGCCGCGCCGCCGCCGGCCAGCGGCAGTCGCACGACGCCCGCCGCGACGATCCAGCCGTCCACGATCCCGACGCCGCCGGCCATCGGCCGGTCCTGGCGGTAGATCACCGACGGGGCGGTCCCGAGGCCGGCGTAGGCCGTCACGACCGGGTCGTCGCCGTTGAGGACCAGGGCGCCCTCGGGATCCACCAGCTCGGCCAGCCGCCGCTTGGCGGCTCGGTAGCCCTCGAGCGAGCCGTGGCGGTCGAGATGGTCGGACGTCACGTTGGTGTACACCGCGACGGTCGTGCCGCGGGTCAGCGTCGGCAGCTGGAGCTCGCTCAGCTCGACCACGACGCGGTGCTCGGGCGTCAGCTCCGGAAGCCGTTCCACGAGCGGGATCCCGATGTTGCCACCCAGGATCGCCGGGTGGGTCGGGCTCGTCGCGAGCAGCGCGGCCAGGAGTGAGGAAGTCGTCGTCTTGCCCTTCGTGCCGGTGACACCGATCGTCGGGGCCGGGCACAGCCGGAGGAACAGGTCCGGTTCCGACACGAGAGCGGGGACGGAGCGGTCACCCCCGCGACGGGCCGCGACGAGTGCCTGGAGGGCCGACCGCAGCCGAGGCTCGGTCGTCGGGTAGTCCGGGTTGATCGAGGGCGAGGTCGTGACGAGGTCGGCGTCCACCCACGCCGTCGCGGGATCCACGTCGGGCCCGGCCAGGAGCCGGACCGGGCGGCCCTCGAGCCGTTGGGTCGCGGCGGCCAGCTCGTCGGCGGGACGGCCGTCGTAGATCGTCACCCGGGCGCCGGCGTCGACCAGGAACCGGGCGAGGGCGATCCCGCTCCGGGCGAACCCGAGCACGGTGACCGGCCGGTCGCGCAGGGCGCCGGCCCGGACGGCGTCGATGGTCAGCTCGTCGAGGTCGAGCGGCGCATCGGTCGCCATCGTCCTCACGCCAGCTGGTCGATCGAGGCGAGGAAGAGGGTGACCCCGAGCAGCCCGGCCAGGATCCCGATGATCCAGAACCGGAGCGTGATCTTCTCCTCGTCCCAGCCGGACAGCTCGAAGTGGCCGTGGATGGGCGTGAACTTGAACAGCCGCTTGCCATGCGTCGCCTTGAAGTAGGCCACCTGGAGCATCACCGATCCGGTCTCGATCACGAAGATCAGTCCGATCAGCGGCAACACCAGGATCTGGCCGGTGATCAGGGCCACGACGGCCAGGGTCGCGCCGAGGGACAGCGATCCGGAGTCGCCCATGAAGATCTGCGCCGGATGGACGTTGAACCAGAGGAACCCGAGCAGGGCGCCGATGATCAGCGCGCACAGGAACGCGAGGTTGGGCTGGGCCGGGACGTTGAGCAGGGCGACCAGGAGGAACGCCACGAAGGCGAAGACGAGCGTCCCCCCGGCGAGCCCGTCGAGGCCGTCGGTGATGTTCACCCCGTTGCTGGCGGCGATGATCGCGAACGCGGCGAACAGGACGTAGATCGTCGGGTCGACCGCGACGGCGCCGACGAACGGGACCGCGATCTGGTCGATGTCGTAGGTCCGCTGGATCAGGAAGGCGGCTGCGAACGCGAACACGACCTGCCACAGGAGCTTCTGCCGGACGCTGATCCCCTCGCCGGTCTTCGCGTTGAGGTAGTCGTCGAACGTGCCGAGGATGCCGACGCCGGCGAGCGCCGCAAGCGGGGCGAAGATGCCGCCTTCGGGGGGCCAGCGGAGGAGCAGGTACAGGGCGACGACGACGGCGATGATCAGGGCTCCGGCGCTGGTCGGCGTCCCCTCCTTGATGTGGTGTCCGCCGGGCTCCTCGATCCGGATCTGCTTCGTGAACCCGGTCACGCGGAGGAGCCGGATGTAGGGCGGCATGAGGATGACGACGATCGCGAACGCGAGGAGCAGGCCCTGGATGAGCTCGACGGTCATGGCCGTGCTGCCTCCCTGTCCGGCCCGAGCGCGGCCGTGAGCTCGTCGACCAGGACATCGAGGGCGACCCCGCGCGACGCCTTGACGAGGACCACGTCGCCCGGTCGGAGGGTCGCGACCAGGTGCTCGCGCGCGGCATCCCGGTCCGCCACGCGGGTGATCGCGGCGGCGGCCAGCCCGGCCGCTGCGGCGCCGTCCGCGATCCCTGCCGCCTCGGCACCGACGACGACCAGTCGGTCGACGACCGCGGCGGCCTCCTCGCCGCTCCGGCGGTGGCCGGCCTCGTGCTCGTCGCCGAGCTCCCGCATCTCCCCGAGGACCGCGACCCGCCGGCCGGGCAGCCCGGCCAGCAGCTCGAGGGCGGCCGCGACCGAGCCCGGCGAGGCGTTGTAGCTGTCGTCGACGATCGTGACGCCGCCGGCCCGGACCAGCTGTCCGCGATGCGGGGCGCTCCAGCCGGCACCGAGGGCACGCGCGATGTCGGCCGGTCGGAGTCCGGCGGCGAGACCCGCCGCGGCGCCCGCGAGGGCGTTGTGAACCGCGAGCCGGCCCAGGCCCGGGATGGCCACCGTGTGGCGCTCCCCGCCCGCGACGAGGGTGAACGTCATCCCGTCCGGCCCGCGCGAAGCCACGTCGTCCGCCCGGACGTCGGCGTCGTCGGCAAAGCCGTAGAGGATCGATCGGGCGGCCGTCCGGGAAGTCATCCGGCGGACGCGCTCGTCGTCGGCATTGAGGATCGCGACGCCATCGTCCGGGAGCGCCTCGACGAGCTCGCCCTTCGCCCGCTCGACCGCATCGATCGTCCCGATCCGCGAGAGATGCACCGGCTGGACCGCGGTGACGATCCCGATCTCGGGCCGGCCGATCCGGGCCAGGTCCGCGATCTCGCCGCCGACGTACATCCCCATCTCGAGGACGGCGGCCCGGTGCGACGAGCGAAGACGCAGGACCGTCAGCGGCAGGCCGATCTCGTTGTTGAGGTTGCCCTCGTTCCGGAGGGTCGGCATGGCCGCCCCGAGGACCGCCGCGACCGCCTCCTTGGTGGAGGTCTTGGCGATCGACCCGGTGATCCCGACGACGAGCGGATCGAAGCGCAGCCGCCACGCGGCGGCCACCGCCTGGAGGGCCGCCAGCGGGTCGCCGACCCGGACGACGGTCGCGTCGTGAGCGGCGAGGACGTCCGGATCCGGCGGGGTGGAGACCAGCACGGCCGCCGCGCCGGCGGCGAGCGCCGCCTCCACGAAGGCGTGGCCGTCGGTCCGCTCGCCCGGGAGCGCGACGAACAGGTTGCCCGGCTCCACGGCGCGCGAGTCGACAGCTCCACCCAGGATCCGCCGGTCCGAGCGGGCGAGGACGTCGCCGCCGCAGATCGCGGCAAGCTCGTCGGCGGTCAGCCCGGCATCGGGATCCGCGCGATCGCCGGCATCGCGGGCCCGGCCGGCGACGTTCGTCGCAGCCGTGGCGTCGAGCGCCGACGGCTGCGGAATCGGGCGGTCGGTCACGGTGGTCATTGTAGGTTCGGCCGCCGTCACCGGTTCGCGGTCGTCGAATCCGCCGGCGCCGTCCGGGCCGGCAGCAGGTCCGGCGTCCGGATCGCGTCGTGGGCGATTCGCTTGAACAGCTCGAACGACATGACCGGCATCTCGAGCTGGCCGAGGCCGCGGACGGTCGGGCGACCCTCCTCGATCCGGACCGCCACCACGAGGTCCGGCCGGCCCGCCGAGCGGCCGATGTACCCGATGAACGAGTAGTTGAAGATGTTGTGCTTCCAGGCGCCCTTGCCGCCGCGCGCCTTGCTGTCCCAGATCTGGGCCGTCCCGGTCTTGCCGCCGACCTGGTAGCCGTCGATCAGCGTCCGGTTGGCGTAGAACGGCACCGTCTCGACCACGTGGTTCATCAGGTAGACGAGCGTCTTCGAGAGGGACGCGCTGATCACCCGCTCGCCCTCGGTGGTCGCCGCCTCGGTCATGCCGACGGCCTTGACGACGTGGGGCCGGATCCGCTGTCCGCCGTTGACCATGATCGCGTAGGACGTCGCGAGCTGGAGCGGCGTGACCGCCACGCCCTGCCCGAACGAACCGTTGGCAAGGTCGATCTGGCGCCACTGGCGGATCGCGGGATCGTGGACGATGCCGCCGACCTCACCGGCGAGGTCGACCCCGGTCGGCTGGCCGAACCCGAACCGCGACCACGTCGAATGGAGAATCGAGGATGCGGTCCGGACGTTCTTGTCGAGCCCGAGCGCGACCTTGGCCGCGACGACGTTGCGCGACCACGCGATGGCGTCCTCGAAGGTCATCCAGCCCATGGCCTTGTGGTCGGCGTCGTCGATCCGGGCAGTGCCGCGGTCGAGCTTCAGGGTGCCCGTGTCGTTGATCTTCGTCTTGATCGTGACGTCCTTCGCCTCGAGCCCGGCGACGGCGGTCAGCATCTTGAACACCGACCCGGGCTCGTAGCTGGAGCTGATGACCGGATCGATGAAGCGGCTGGGGTCGGACGCGGCGATCGCGGCGTAGTCGTTGCCGTCGTACGACGGGTAGGAGGCCTCGGCGAGGATCTCGCCGCTGTACGGGTCGAGGACGACCGCGGACACGGACCTCGCCTCGTCGGCCGCCCAGGCCGCAAGCACCTCCTGCTCGACCGCGAGCTGGAGGCCCGCGTCGATCGTCAGGCGGATGTCCTCGCCCGCCGCCCCGGCGTCCTTGACGAGCGACGAGCCGGCCATCGTCCGCGCGGCGATGTCGCGCTGGGCCTGGACGACCCGCGGCCGCCCGGCGAGCTGGTCCTGGTAGTACTGCTCGACGCCGTACTGTCCGACTCCCTCGCGATTGACGAAACCGAGGAGCTTGGCCGCGAGGGTCGTGTCCGGGCCGCCACCCTCCTGGGGATAGACCCGGACCGGCTCCGGCTCGAGGCCGACGGCCTCGATCTCGTCGGAGGCGATCGCCTTCCGGATCCGATCGGCGGCCGCCGTGTCGAGCGCTCGGGCCAGGACGACGTACTTGCGGTCCGAGCTGATCCGGCTCGTCAGCAGGTCCGCCTCCTCGCCCTCGAGGCCGAGGATCGTGACGAGCGCCGCCCCGACCTCCGCCCGGCGGGTCGCCGTCATCTCGGACGGATTCGCGATGAGGCGCTCGCGATCGATCGTTGTGGCCAGGACGACGACGCCGCTCCGGTCGTAGATGTCGCCCCGGCGGCTCGGCGTCTCGACCCGGATCGAGGTCTGCGCGAACGCCTCCTCGGCCAGGCGGTCGCGCTGGACGACCTGCCAGTACGCCAGGCGCGCGAAGAGCGCCGACCCCACGATCGCGAACACGATCAGGAGGACGAGCGCGCGGCCCCGGGAATCCGTTCTGCCCACTCGATCGACCGCGCGATCAGCGACCGACGACGATCGGCGTCTGGAGCTGGACCAGGCCCTCGTCGATCGCCAGCTTGCGGATCGCCGGCACCTGGCCGAGGCGGTTCAGGTCCGTCAGGAGCTCCTGCTTCTGGACGAGCAGTGCGTTGCGCTCGGCGGCGAGCCGCTCGAGGTCATAGCCCGTGGCGGACACGCTGACCGTCTGGGCCAGGGAGAAGAACGCGAGGACGAAGACGAGGACGATCCCGCCGAGCACGAACGGCAGGCGGCTCGGCCGGCGGCGGGCCCGGACGGCGCCGCGGACGCGTCGCCGCGGGAGGGTCGGGGCATCCGCGACGCGTGACCGGCGCGGAAGGAGCGTGGAGCGAGGACGAGCCCCGGTGTAGACCGCCACTACTCGCCGATCGCGAAGCGCAGCCGCGGCGAGCGCGGGTCGAGGAAGGCCAGCGGGTCGGCCGGCGAGGAGGGGCCGAAGCCGTCGAGGTCGATCTCGTCCGTCATCTGGTGATGGCGGCGCTGGCCCTCTCGCTCGTGCAGCTCGTGCTGTCGCCGCCCGTACGACCGACGACGGCTCGACTGGTGTCGCTTGCTCACGGGACTCCTCCTCTCTCGGTTGGGTGGATGAACGGTCAGGCGGCGAGGCGCTCGGCGGCCCGCAGGCGGGCACTCCGGGCGCGGGGGTTGGCGGCGATCTCGTCGGCGCTCGGGGTGAGCGACGGGCGGGTCACGAGCCGGAGACGCGGGTTCCGGCCGCAGACGCAGACGGGGACCTCGGGCGGGCAGACGCAGCCCCGCCGCTCCTCCGCGAAGAACCGCTTGACGATCCGGTCCTCGAGCGAGTGATAGCTCAGGACCACGAGCCGGCCGCCCGGCCGGAGCAGGTCGATCGCCGCGGAGAGCGCGTCCTGGAGCGCATCGAGCTCGGCGTTGACCGCGATCCGGAGCGCCTGGAAGACGCGCGTCGCGGGATGGATCCGGCGCCGGGTCCGGGGATTGCCCGGAGCCACGCGCTCGATCAGCGCGGCGAGCTCCTCGGCGGTCGAGACCGGAGCGACCGCGCGCGCCGCCACGATCGCGTTGGCGATCCGGTTCGCCTGGGGCTCCTCGCCGTAGCGCCTGAAGAGGGCCGAGAGCTCGGTCCGATCGAGGGTGGCCAGGAGCTCCGCCGCCGGGACGCCGCGGGAGGCGTCGAAGCGCATGTCGAGCGGACCACCGGTCCGGAACCCGAACCCGCGCTCCGCGTCGGCCAGCTGGAAGCTGGACAGGCCCAGGTCGAACAGCATCCCGTCGACGGCGCCGAAGCCGGCGGCCGGGGCGACATCGCGAAGTTCGCGGAAGTTCGCCCGGCGGAGCACCAGCCGATCCCCGAAGCGGGGCCGCAGGCGACGGTCCACCCTGGCGATGGCCGCCCCATCGGCATCGAGGCCGAGGAGGCGGCCATCAGGGTCGGTCGCCTCCAGGATCCGCTCGGTGTGCCCACCGCCGCCGACGGTCGCGTCGATCTGAAGGCTGCCGGGAGCAGGTGCGAGCATCGACATGACCTCCTCCACCAGCACCGGCAGGTGCCCTTCCTTCATCTCTCCTCCACCGTTGACGATCGGATCCCGAGCGGACCCTGGAAGCGCATGTGGTCCGCCGGTCGGTCCCTCCGGACCGGCAGGCGGGGTCTCCCCCTAGATGCCGAGACCCTCGATGGCCTCGGCCAGCGCGGCCGGGTCCTCGAGGCTGCGGCGGTACGGCTCCCACCGCTCGGGAGCCCAGATCTCCGCGTGATCGCGGGAGCCGACGACGACGGCCTCCGCGGCGAGGCCCGCCGTCTCCCGGAGATAGGCCGGGATCAGCACCCGGCCCTGCCCGTCGAGGGTGGTCTCCGAGGCGCCGGCGAAGATGAAGCGCGAGAAGCGGCGGGCGTTGGCATCGGTGATCGGCAGCTCGGCGACCTTCGCCGCGAGCGCGTCCCAGCCGTCCCGGGTGTGGATCGCCAGGCAGTCGTCGAGCCAGCGCGAGACGACGAGACCCGCGTCCAACTGGGCGCGGAATCGCGACGGGACGGCGAGCCGTCCCTTGCCGTCCACCGAGTGCCGGTACTCGCCGGTGAACACCTGTCGGACTTCCCCACTTCGGGTGCGATGCCTGGACGTGGCGTGCGGGAGGTGGCGCGGGGGGTGGTGGTCGGGTTCCCCACTTTGGGCCACTTCACACCACTTGCGGGCATTCTAGCGCGCTTCGGCGGCCCGTCAATGGTCAAA
>DASSPG010000128.1:0-3727 GCA_035699725.1 Candidatus Limnocylindrales bacterium
CACGACCGCCGGCGCCCCGACGTCCATCGGCAGCTCCCCGACCCCCTTGGCGCCGTGGGGCGCCCCGCTGAACGGCGCCTCCACGAGGATCGCGGTGATCCGCGGCGCGTCGAGGGCGGTCGGGATGATGTACGTCGCGAGCCGGTCGTTCAGGTAGCGCCCGTCCTGGAGCTTGATCTCCTCGATCGTCGCGTAGCCGATCGCCTGGAGCGTGCCCCCCTCGACCTGGCCCTCGGCCAGGACCGGGTGGATGACCGTGCCGATGTCGTCGGCCGCGACGACGTCGCGGACCGTGACCTCGCCGCTGTCGAGATCCACGTCCACGCTCGCGACGCAGGCAGCCCAGCCGAACGCCGGGTAGGCGTCGCCGCGGTACGTGTCGTCGTCGAAATGGACATGGGGATACGGCTCGAACTGCTGGTCGACCCGGGTGGGGCCGTTCGTGGCTGCATCGGCGGCCCGGACGTCCGCGAACGGCGCGCCGCCGTTGCGCTCCTCGACGGTGGTCCGGAGGCGGCGGGCGGCCTGGATCAGGAGTCCGCCGACGACCATCGCCGTGCGGCTTGCCACGGTCGGGCCGGAGTCGGGGACGAGCGCGGTGTCCTGGGGCGCCATGTCGACGTCGTCCACCACGAGACCGAGCTCCTCGGCCACGAGCTGGGGGAAGATCGTCTTGGTCCCCTGCCCCATCTCCGTGGACCCCGTCAGGATCCGGACCCGGCCGTCCGCCGCGAGCTCCAGCGACGCGACGCTCGCGAGCTTGACCTCGCCACTCCCCGTGAAGCCGGCACCGTGCCAGGCCAGCGCGACGCCGATGCCGGACGCGGTCCGCTCGCGGGTCGTCCGGAGCGGCGAGCCGGGTACCTGACCGGAGCCGGCCCGGCGGGCACGGGCCTTCGCCGTCCGCGCCGCCACGCCCTCGAACTCGGCGGCCTCGGCGGCCCGCTCGAGCACCTCCTCGGCCGCCACGCTCTCGCGCAGGACCTGGCCGGTCGGCGTCTCGTCGCCGAGCCGGTACAGGTTGCGTCGGCGGATGTCGAGGGGGCTGATCCCGAGGGCCTCGGCGGCGCGGCTGAGCTGGACCTCCGCGGCGAACTCGGTCTGGGGCGCCCCGAAGCCGCGGAACGCGCCGTTGGGCGGGGTGTTGGTCCGGGTCGCGCGGGCGCGGATCCGGACGTTCGGGCAGCGGTACGGACCGCCGGCATGGAGCGCGCCGCGGCTCAACACGACCGGGGTCAGGGTGCAGTACGCCCCGCCGTCCATCACGACCTCGATGTCCTGGGCGACCAGCGTGCCGTCGGCCCTGAGGCCGGTCCGGTGGGTGACGATCGCCGGGTGGCGCTTCGTCGTGGCGGCAAGATCCTCGTGGCGGTCGTAGATCATCCGGACCGGCTTGCCGGCCTTGCGTGCGAGGAGCGCGGCGTGGATCGCCACGATCGAGGGATATTCCTCCTTGCCCCCGAACCCGCCGCCGGTCTCGGCCTGGACGACCCGGGCCTGCTCGCCGCTCAGGCGGAGGCTCCGCTTCAGGGCCTTGTGGATGTAGTACGGGCACTGGAGCGAGCCGTGGACCGCGACGCCGCCGTCCTCGCGCGGCACCGCGATCATCGCGTTGTTCTCGATGTAGAGCTGCTCCTGGTGGCCGACCCGGTACTCGCCCTCGATGACGTGGTCGGCCTCGGCGAAGCCGCGCTCGAGGTCGCCGGCGGCGATCTCGTAATGGGCGAAGACGTGGTCGCTCACGAGCGGGTCGAAGACGGGGGTGAGGAGCGTCGTCCGGACCGTGACGGCCTGGCGGGCACGGCGCAGGGTCTCGCGATCCGCGGCGGCGAGCAGGACGAGCGGCTCGGCGTGGTGCTGGATCTCGCCGCCGGGCGGGACGAGCACCGGCTGGTCGTCGCTGATCAGGCTGACGATGTTGTCGCCCGGGATGTCGGCGGCGGTGACGACCGCCACCTTCGACCAGTCGAACGCGGGGTCGAGGTCGAAGCCGTCGAAGCGGGCGTGGGCGTCGGTCGAACGGATCGTCGCGCCGTACCAGGCACCCGGGAAGACGAGGTCGTCGGCGTACTTCGCCTCGCCGGTGAGCTTCGCCGGGCCCTCGCGCCGGAGCGGGGCGAGGGGCCGGGCCCGGCCGGGGACGACCGCGCCGTGATCGACGACGAGGGCGTCGGACGCGCTGCGCTGGGGGCTGACCGGGGCCGTGGTCCGGCTGGGCGAGGTCCGGATCGTCATCGGAGCGAGGGTAACACCGCTCCGACCGGATTCGTGGTCAGTCGCGGCCTCGTCGGAGGCCGCGACCGGGGCGGGCGCCGGTGGGTCGGCCGTCGTCGATCACGAGCTCGCCGGCGACGATGACGTGGTCGATGCCCTCGGGGTCGCGGGTGGGGTCGTCGATCGTGGCATCGCTCCGGACGGTGGCCGGGTCGAGGATCACGAGGTCCGCCGCGGCGCCGTCGCGGATCGTGCCGCGATCCCTGAGGCCCAGGCGCGCGGCGGGCATGCCGGTCATCCGGTTGATCGCCTCCTCGAGCCCGAGGAGCGCCTCGTCACGGACGAACTGGCCGAGGATCCGGGGAAAGGAGCCGTGGGTCCGGGGGCTGGGCCTGGCGCCGACGAAGACGCTGTCGGTGCCGATCATCGCCCCCGGGTGCCGGAGGAAGCGGCGGGTGCCGGGCGTGTTGGGACCGGGCGTGACCTCGTTGGGCCGGAGGTCCTCCGCGAGCAGGAGGTCGCACAGGGCGTCGACGGGATCCTTGCCCGTGTCGTCGATCAGCTCCCCGAGCGGACGGCCCTCCCAGCGCAGGTTCTCCGGGCGGCGCAGGTACCCGATCCGGACGTCGCGGATGCCGCCGCTGCCGGCGAAGAGCTGGCCGCGCGCCTTGAGGTCGTCGCGGATCCGGTCGCGGACCGCCGGGTCGGCGAGGCGCTCCTTCGTGCGTATCGGGCCGCCTTCGAGGACCCAGATCGGGATCAGGATCAGGAGCCGGGTGCTCGCCCACTCGGATGGATAGAGGTCGAAGCTGACGTCCTGGCCATGAGCGGTCGCCTCGTCGACGAGATCGAGCATCTGGTCCGGCGTGCCCGGGAACGTGGCTCGGTGATAGAAGTGGGTGATGTGGGCCGGCGCCTCGCCGAGCCGGCCGATCTCGATCGCCTCGCGGAACGGGTCGAGGAAGCGGTCACCGAGCGCGTAGCGGACGTGGGTGTGGTAGATCCCGCCGAGCTTCGCGGCCTCGTTGGCGAGGTCGGCGAGCTCCCGGGTCGTGGCGTAGGCGCCGGGCGGGTAGTCGAGACCGGAGCTCACCCCGAACGCGCCCTGCTCCATCGCCTCGCGCAGGCGCGCGCGCTGGTCGGCAGTGGCCTCGGGCGTCGTCGGGCGGTCATCCCAGCCGAGGGCGGCGATCCGGAGCGGCGTGTTGCCGACGAGCTGGGCGACGTTGACAGCCATGCCAGAGTCGTACCGGGCGAGGACGTCCTCCACGGTTGCCCAGTCGATCGTGATCGGACGCCCTCGCCCGCTCGTTCCTGCTGCCCCGTCGGCTTCGCGCGGGTCACCGTCGAGGCCGGCGTTGATCTCGACCATCGCGTCGAGATCCGCCTGGCTGATCGCGGGGACGTAGCTCAGCCCGTCGACGCCGACCAGCTCCGTCGTCACGCCCTGGCGCGCCTTCGCGCCGTGGTCCGGGTCGGCGAGGATCATCAGGGCCGCGTGGCTGTGGAGGTC
>DASSPG010000129.1:0-6489 GCA_035699725.1 Candidatus Limnocylindrales bacterium
CGTCCGCACGTTCGGGGCAGGTCAATGGCTGCAGGTCCTGCCGCTGCAACCCGCGGGGGATGGCGTGCTCGGCGCTCGTGCGGGTCGACTTGGGGCGATGGAAGCAGTCGACGGAACGCTCTTCCCATTCGGCCTGTTTCCTGCGGACCAGGCAACCCCCATCCCCAAGGGCGGAAGCTGGATGTTCACGACGGCGTTCGACTACGGCCAGGCCGTCGAGCAGTCTCGCAAGCAGGCCGGCGACCCTTCGACCGCCGTCCCGACTGTCGACGCGGCGATCCGCGTCGGCATCAAACCCACCTGCGAGCACGCAGCGCACCTGACTCTCCATGATGATGCCGGGGACCGCGCATTCGACGCCGAGGCCTTCGGGACGCCACTCATCGACGGTGAGGCGCGATTACCGATTGGGGTGACTTGGCATCTGACGCTGCAAGACGGAGGTGGGATCGACTTTGATCAGGGTCGCCAAGGATGGGGCGTCCGGATCGGAGACATCAAGTCGGACGGATCGCCCATCGCGATCGTCGCGAGCTTCGACTGTGCCCTCCCATCCGGATCGCTCGAACCTGCTGGGGCGGCAGCGGCGACCGATGCGGCGCCGTCCGGGGATGACGGGTTCAGGACGACGGCCCCATCGATGAGCGATGCGACGCCGCGCGACTCGGGTTCCCTCGCGCCGTCCACAGACCCCACCTCCGCCACTGGCGGATCGCCCGCCTTGCTGGCCGGTCTCGTCCTTGTCATCGTCGGAGGACTCGTCGCCGTGGCGCTCCTCCGGCGACGGCGCCCACGCACATAGCCCGCACTGTGCGGCATTTCCTGACGTAACACCGCGAACGTAGCAAACTGCGGTCGTGCGTGAACCCGCGTTTGCCAGGCGATAAGGGACAGGATCATCCGGACGAAGGTCAACCTTCTGCCGGAAGGGATCGAGGAGATCCGGACGATCGAGATCGTCGGGCTGGACCTCCAGGCCGACGGCGGGACGCACGTCGCGAACACGAGCGAGGTCGGTCAGATCCGGGTGACCGGCTACGAATCCAAGGGCCGGATCAACAAGCGGATCCGCCTCGAGCTGGTCGATCCCGCCGGCTGAGCGCCTCCAGGCCGACGCAGACGGCCGCGCCCGCGCCCACGGGCGCCCCGTTCACCCGGTTCTCGCCGTCGTCGGGGCGTCAGTCGCCGCGCGTCGCCGTGACCGAGAACGACAGCGGGACCCGGCCGCGGAGCTCGGGCCGGACGTCGCGGTGGCCGGACCACCAGTCGACCGGGTGCTCGGTCACCGCCTCGAGCCGGAGCCCCGCGCGAAGGAGCGCGGTCACGATCTCGCCCAGTGTCCACGCCCGGGCGAACTTCCAGCTCTGGTCGTCCTCGGCGATCGAGAGGTGGTCGATGTACTCGGGCGCCCAGCCCTTCGAGGCCTCGGGCCCACCGAAGTAGTCATAGTCGGTGGCAACCCAGCGGCCCTCCTCGTCGGCGTCGAACAGCCACTCGACCGGGTGGCCGTCGAAGATCACGAGCCGGCCGGTGGGGGAGAGGAGCCGGCGGAGGACGGCGGCCCAGGCGTCGAGATCCTGGAGCCAGATGATCGCTCCGCGCCCGGTGTAGACGAGGTCCGCCGTCCCGTCGAGCTCGTGCGGGGTGTCGAGGACGTCGGCCTCGATCCAGCGCGCCGGGGCACCGGTCGCCGCGGTCAGGCGCTCGGCGAGGGCGAGCATCCGGGGGCTGATGTCCACCCCGATCACCTCGCGCGCCCCGAGATTCCAGAGCGACAGGGTGTCGCGCCCGCCGGCGCACTGGAGATGGATGGCCCGGCCCGTTCCGTGGCCATCCGGGCCGTTGCGGAGGTCGCCGAGCAGGTCGTGCTCGACCGGGAAGAGGTTCGATCCGCCACTCCGGATCAGCTCCACGGCCTCGTCGAACCAGCCGTCGTAGCGCTCGGCGGCCTCGTCCCAGGCGGCCCGGTTGGCGGCGTGCATCGCCCGCGGGTCGCTTCGCTCGGCGGCCGTGGCAGGTCGGACGTTGCGGGTGCCGGGCTCGTCGCTCACCGGGCGCAGTCTAGCGGGGGCTACCATCCCGTCATGACCGAGCCCACCATGGCCCAGCCGTCCACGCCCGCCCTCGACGCGATCATCGCGGCCGGCATCCCGCACCGGGTCGTCCGGACGGAGCGTGCGTCGAGCGCGGAGGAGTCAGCACGGTTCCAGGGGATCGAGACCCGCCAGCTGCTCCGCACGATCGTGGTCCGGCGCGGGGAGGAGGACTACCTGTTCGTCCTCGTCCCGGCCGGGCGCCGCTTCGACTGGCCGAAGCTGCGCGAGCTGCTCGGCGTCCGGCGCATGACCCTGCCCGATGCCGACGAGGCGCGCGCCGTGACGGGCTACGAGCGCTACACGATCACGCCGTTCGGGTCGACCCGATCATGGCCCGTCATCGCCGACGCGGCGATCGTCGACGAGCCGGTCGTCTCGGTCGGCGGCGGCGGGTTCGGGATCAACCTCCATCTCGCGCCGGGGGACCTCATCGCGGCGCTCGATGCCCGGGTGGCGGACGTGAGCCAGCCGGAAGCCGTGCACTGACCCGCCTCGAGCACGGGTCCCTGCTCGTACACTGAGCCATTGCCCCGTCGCTAGCGGAGGCGCTCCAAGCGTGCCCGAGATCAACCTCGCCCTCCAGGCCGACCTCGCCGTCCGGATGGTGATCGCGGCGATCCTCGGCGCGGCGATCGGGCTGGAGCGCGAGATCCACGAACACCCGGCCGGGATGCGCACCCATCTCCTCGTCTCGCTCGGGTCTGCGGTGTTCACCGAGCTCTCGATCGTCGCCTTCAGCGGCCCACCCGCTCCGAACGGCTCCGTGCCGACCGACACGTCGCGGGTCGCGGCCCAGATCGTGTCGGGCATCGGCTTCCTCGGCGCCGGCGCGATCCTCAAGTACGGGACCTCGATCCGGGGCCTGACGACGGCCGCCAGCCTGTGGTCGACCGCGGCGATCGGGATGGCGGCCGGCGCGGGCCAGTGGCTGATCGCCGGCGTCGGGACGTTCATCATCGTGGTCTCGCTCTGGCCGCTGAACGCCCTCGTCGCCCGGCTGCGCAAGCCCGGCTCGCACGACATCCGGCTCCGTCTCGAGGTGGGCCGGCTGGAGGCGCTCGGCGACGTGTCGCGGCTGCTGGCCGACCGCCGGATCGAGATGGCCGGGATCAACAGCCAGCGGATCGGCAAGGGGCGCTACGAGCTCGAGCTGGACCTCCGCCTCCCCGCCAGCGCCCGGCCGCAGGACGTCATCGGCGCGATCACCGCCATCCCCGACGTCGAGCTGATGGAGTCGGCGACCCACGCCGACTGAACCCGGTCGACGGGCGCTCCCGGCCGCGCAGCCGTCGGGCCGGCTGTGGCAGCATGACCCGCGACCGTGTCGCGCTTCCTCGCACCCCTGTTCGGCAGCCCGCTGATTCGGCGCGTCGGGTGGCACCTCTCGCGGGTCCGCGGCTCGCTCGACCGGCGCTTCTTCGGCCAGCTCCTCGGTGGTGCGTTCGTCCTCGTCCTGGTCGCCGCGGCCGTGATCACCCTCGTCGAGAAGTCGCTGACATTCCGCGACCTCGGGGCGTCGGTCAACTGGGGCATCCAGACGATCCTCGGCCAGGGCGATTCCTCGTACGTCACCAGCCCGGTCGGGTGGATCGTCGGCTGGTTCTTCAGCCTCTTCGGCGTCGCGATCATCGGGACGCTCACCGGAGCGCTCGTGGCGCTCGTCATCGACTTCCTGCTCAAGGAGGGCCAGGGATTGGGCGCATCGGGTTATCGCGACCACATCGTCGTCTGCGGCTGGAACCAGACTGCCCGGGACCTGATCGACGAGCTCCGCGGCGACGAGTACCGGGCGAAGGTCGTCGTCCTGGCCGCCGCGGACAAGAACCCCGCGGGCGATGGGGTCTACTTCGTCAACGGCGACTCGACCGACGCGGCCGCGCTCGAGCGGGCCGGGATCCGCGAGGCGAAGGCCGCCCTGATCTTCCCGGCCGTGGCGAACAACGAGGCCGACATGCACTCGATCCTGACGATCATGGCGATCGAGTCGCTGGCGCCTCACGTCCGGACCGTCGCCGAGGTCAACAACCCCGCGCATGTCGAGCACTTCCGGCGCGCGCGCGTCGACGAGGTGCTGGTGACCTCCCGGCTCGCGTCGCGGCTGCTCGCGCGCTCGGCGCTCTATCCCGGCCTGACCGAGCTCGTGACCGACATGGTGTCGGGCGGCGACGGCTCCGAGCTGTACCGGGTCACGTTGCCCGAGGACTACCTCGGGCTGACGATCGACGACGTCAGCCGGCGGCTGCGGTCGGAGCACCGCGCGACGCTGCTGTCGATCACGCGTGGCCGGCACACGATGACGAACCCGAAGCGGGACTTCGTGATCGAGCCCGGCGATGACGCGCTCGTCCTCGCGGAGTCACTCGGGACGCTGGCCCCCCTGAAGCTCAGCAAACGGGCGTTCGAGACGCGCGAGGAGACCGCCGAGCGCGTGCCGGGCGAGGAGCGGGCCGGCGCCTGACGGTTCCGTGGCGGGGGCGCCGTCCCGTGCGGTCGCCCGCGCTACTTGGCCAACGAGCCGCCCCGGGACTGTTAGGACAGGTTCCCGCCTGGATCCGCGTTCCGTCCGGCTCCGAATGCGCGAGAGTGAGCCCTCCACGGCTAACTCCTACGGTCCGATCGGCACATGAGCGGCGAGGACCAGACCTGACAGTCCGTGGGTGAATATCCGGCCGGGTAGAGGCAGCGGAGCCGCGGAACGGTGACGGGGCGCGGAAGGGTGACGGGGCGCGGAACGGTGACGGGGCGCGGAACGGTGACGGGGCACGAAACGGTGACGGGGCACGGAACGGTGACGGGGCACGGAACGGCCCCGACGTCGCCGCCGGGGCCGGGCCCGAGTCTGCCAGGAGCCTCGGACCGCTACAGTGCCTTAACCGCCGCGGTCAGCGCCGCGAGACCGTCCTTCGCGTCGGCGAAGAGCATCCCGGTCTTCTCGTTCGTGTACAGCTCGTTGTCGATGCCGGCGTAGCCCTTGCCCATCGAACGCTTGATCACCACGATCGACTTCGCCTGGTCGACATCGAGGATCGGCATCCCCGACACGGGCGACCCGGGCCGGCGCGCCGCCGGGTTCGTGACGTCGTTGGCGCCGATCACGAGCGCCACGTCCGCCCGCGCGAACTCCGGGTTGATGTCCTCCATCTCCTTGAGCTGGGGATAGGGGACGTTCGCCTCGGCGAGCAGGACGTTCATGTGACCCGGCATGCGCCCTGCGACCGGGTGGATCGCGTACTTGACGTCGACTCCGCGCTCCTCGAGGAGCTCGGCGAGCTCGCGCACCGCGTGCTGGGCCTGGGCGACGGCCAGCCCGTAGCCCGGCACGACGATCACATGCTGGGCGTAGGCGAGCTGGATCGCGACGTCGTCGGCGCCGATCGCGCGGACCGCGCCCGCCGCGCCGGCCGTGGCACCTGCCGCGTCGTCTCCGCCGCCGAAGCCGCCGATCATGATGTTCATCACCGAGCGGTTCATCGCGTCGGCCATGAGCTTGGTCAGGATCGCGCCCGAGGCGCCGACGAGCGCACCGGCGATGATCAGGACCGGGTTGTCGATGACGAATCCGGCCATTGCGACCGCGGTGCCCGTGAACGAGTTCAGGAGCGAGATCACGACGGGCATGTCCGCTCCGCCGATCGGCAGGGTCATCGTCACGCCGAAGATCAGGGCCGCAGCGAGGATGACGACCATGATCGCGAGGCTCGGAGCCCCGGTCGCGAAGAGGTAGACCGCGCCGAGGACCGTGACGGCGGCGAGGGCGAGGGTCACGAGCTGGCCGCCCGGCACCATGATCGGCTTGCCGGCGATCAGGCCCTGGAGCTTGCCCGAGGCGATGATCGAGCCGGTGAACGTGATCGAGCCGATGATGATGTCGAGCACGATGAAGACGTGCTCGTCGATCCGGACGGCGCCGCCCCCGCCGGCGAGCCGGATGTAGTCGTCGATCGCGATCAGGGCGGCCGCCCCACCGCCCACGGCGTTGAACAGCGACACCAGCTGGGGCATCGCGGTCATCTTCACGGCCCGCGCGGTGTACAGCCCGAGCCCGCCGCCGACGAGGATGCCGACCACGATGATCAGCCACGGCGCGGCCGCGAAGCCTTCGCCGCTGGTCTGGCGGACGAGGATCAGGACGGCGGTCGCGACGATCGCGATCGTCATGCCGGCGGCCGAGACGAGGTTGCCGTTGCGGGCGGTCGCGGGCGAGTTCATCCGGGCGAGGCCGATGACGAACGCGACGGCGCCCGCCAGCCACGCGATCCGGACGAGGATCTCGACGATCTGCAGGGTGGTCACGACGCGGCCTCCGCGTCATCGGCCGGCTTGGGGGCCGCCACGACCTTCTTGCGGAACATCTGGAGCATCCGGTCGGTGACGACGTAGCCGCCGACGACGT
>DASSPG010000130.1:0-12526 GCA_035699725.1 Candidatus Limnocylindrales bacterium
TTCCTGTATCATCCGCCGCTGATGCGCAAGACCGGCCCGATCCTGATCCTGGTCATCGGTATCCTCGCCCTCGTCCTGGACTTCGTTCCGGGCGTCGTCGTCCCCGATCCGGCGGCCGAGAACGGCAACCGCGTCCTCGAGACGAAGCTCGGCCTGGACCTCCAGGGAGGCCTCCGGGTCGAGTACCAGGCGCAGCAGGCCGGGGATCGGATCCCGCGCCCCGAGGACCTCGAGGTCATCCGCGGGATCATCGAGAACCGGGTGAACGCGACCGGCGTGTCAGAACCCGTCGTGACGACCCAGGGCAGCGACCGCGTCGTCGTCGAGCTGCCCGGCGTGTCCGATCCCAACTCCGTCCGTCGCCTGGTCGGCCAGACCGGCCGGCTCGACTTCGTTCCGCTCGGCTCGACCCAGAAGAACAAAGGCGACCCGATCGACCCCAACCAGTTCCCGGCGCTCTTCTCCGGCGAGCAGCTCTCGACCGCGGCGATCGCCGCCGATCAGACGGGCCAGCGAGTCGTCACGTTCAAGCTGAAGGACGAGGGGGCGAAGCTCTTCGAGCAGTACACGTCCGCGAACATCGGCAAGTACTTCGCGATCGTCCTCGACGGCAGCGTCATCTCCGCGCCGGTCATCAACAGCGCGATCCCCGGCGGCAACGTCGAGATCAGCCAGGGCGGGATCGGCGGCTATCCGCTCAAGGAGGCCCAGGAGCTCGTCACGGTCCTCCAGTTCGGCTCCCTGCCGTTCCCGATCAAGGAGCTCTCGAACGTCACGATCAGCGCGACCCTCGGCGAGCAGTTCCTGAACCAGAGCCTGCTGGCCGGCCTGATCGGGATCCTCCTGGTCATGGCGTTCATGCTCATCTACTACCGCCTGCCGGGCCTCGTCGCGAGCTTCGCCCTCATCTACTACAGCCTCGTCCTGCTCGCGATCTTCCGGCTCCTGCCGGTCACGCTGACGCTCGCCGGGATCGCCGGCTTCGTCCTCTCGATCGGCATGGCGGTCGACGCCAACATCCTGATCTTCGAGCGGATGAAGGAGGAGATGCGCGTCGGGAAGTCGCTCCCGGCAGCGGTCGAGGCCGGGTTCGGACGGGCCTGGAACTCGATCCTCGACTCGAACGTGTCGAGCCTGATCACGGCCACGATCCTGTACCTGTTCGGCTCGTCGACGATCCGGGGCTTCGCCCTGGTCCTGATCCTCGGCGTGCTCGTTTCGATGTTCAGTGCGATCGTCGTGACCCGCACGATCCTGCGCGCGGTCGTCGCCCAGGGCTGGTCGCGCAAGGCGAGCCTGTACGGGGTGAGCCAGAAGGAGTTCGTCGCCGGTGTCGGCGGCACGGGCCGAGCTCGGCTCCGGGGAGAGGCTCGCTCGCGTGTTTGACGTCATCGGCAAGAAGCGCTGGTTCTTCCTCTTCTCCGCGCTGGTCACGATCCCCGGCCTGTTCTTCATCCTCCTGACGCCCGTCACGGGCGGCAAGGAAGGCCTCCAGTTCACCATCGACTACACCGGTGGCACGACGTGGCAGATCCGGTTCGAGGATCCGAACGTCAGCGCCGACCAGGTCGCCGAGGTCTTCCGCGAGAACGACCTCCAGGCGATCGTCGTTCGCCAGGGCAACGGGTTCATGGACATCAAGACCGAGGCGATCGGCCTGCTGGCGCCGCTGCCGACGGCCACCCCGGTCCCGACGCTCCAGCCGTCCGCCAGCGCCGGGGCCTCCGCGCCCGCGTCGGCCGTCGCCAGCCCGTCGCCGTCAGCGGCCGCGTCGGCCAGCCCCGGCCCGTCGGCCAGTCCCGCCCCGTCCCCGTCGCCCTCCCCGAACCCTTCGCCGAGTGCCGCGCCGAGTGGCTCAGCGGCCCCCTCGGCCTCCGCATCGCCCTCCCCGCCGACCGGCAACACGGAGCTTCCGACCGATGGCAAGGGCGGAGAGATGGTCAAGGCGCTCGAGGCGAAGCTCGGCAGGATCGCCGAACAGGCGTCGCTGACGACGATCGGGCCGGTCGTCTCGTCGGACCTCGTCAACCAGGCCCTGATCCTGATCGTCGTGGGCTCGCTCGGCATCCTCCTCTGGATCACCTACCGCTTCCAGGACGTGAAGTTCGGCGCCACCGCCCTCGTCGCCCTCGTCCACGACGTCATCGTCGTCGTCGGAATCTTCGCGATCCTCGGCTCGCTGTTCCGGATCGAGATCGACGCCCTGTTCGTGACCGCGATGCTCACGGTCATCGGCTTCAGCGTCCACGACACGATCGTCGTCTTCGACCGGGTGCGCGAGAACCGCGCCCGCCACGCCGGGGAGCCGTTCGCCGAGATCGTCAACCACTCGATCCTGCAGACGTTCGCCCGCTCGATCATGACGAGCTTCACCGTCGTCCTGACGCTGCTTGCGCTGTTCATGTTCGGCGGGTCGGCGACCCAGACCTTCGTGCTCGCCCTCCTGATCGGCATCGTGTCGGGCACCTACTCGTCGATCTTCAACGCCGCACCGCTCCTCGTCGTCTGGCACGAGTGGGAGGACCGCCGTCTCGGGCGGAGTGGGTCCTCGCGCGCGCCACGCACCCGCCGCGCCGTCTCCTGATCGTCGCGCCTCCTCGATGAGCCGCCGGCACGCCGGTGATGACGCCACGGTGAGCGAGCGGTGATCCACCGGTGAGCGTGGCATGGCATCCTGAGCGGGTGATCGAACCGCGCTTCGCCTGGCGGATCGCCGATCCCGTCACGCCGCCGGTCGAGCTCGTCGACGCCGCGGCGCGCCTCGGGCTCGGCAGCCGGGCAACGAACCTCCTGGCAGCCCGCGGCATCCTCGCGGCGACGGACCTCGAGGCATTCTTCGCGGAGCCGGCGGACGTCCTCCACGACCCCCGGCTGCTCCCCGACGCCGACCTGTTCCTCGGGCGGATCCGGCGGGCGCGAGAGCGCGCGGAGACCGTCATGGTCTTCGGCGACTTCGACGCCGATGGGCTGACCGGCCTCGCGATCCTCGTCCGGGCCCTCCGGCGGCTCGGGGTGACCACGATCCCGCACGTCCCGAGCCGGATCGACGAGGGCCACGGCCTGTCGCTGCGGGCCATCGAGGAGGCGGGTGCCGCCGGCGTCTCGGTGATCGTCACCGTGGACTGCGGCTCCACGAGCGTGGCCGAGATCGGCGCGGCCGTCGCCGCCGGGATCGACGTCCTCGTGACGGACCACCATCGACTCCCCGCGGAGCTGCCGTCGGCCCTGGCGATCGTCAACCCGCAGCGGGCGGACAGCCACTACCCGGAACGCCGCCTCGCGGGCAGCGGCGTGGCGTTCAAGCTGGCCCAGCTCCTGCTCGCCGACGAGTCCGGCGGCGCCGCGGCCGCGCTCGATCTCGTCGATCTCGCCACGATCGGAAGCATCGCCGACCTCGTCCCGATCCTCGGCGAGACACGGGCGATCGTCCGGCTCGGGCTCGACCGGATCGCGACAGCGCCCCGTCCCGGCGTCGCGGCGCTGCTCGCCACGGCCAACGTCCGGCCCGGCGCGACCGACGTCGAAGCCCTGTCGTTCGCGATCGCGCCTCGGATCAACGCCGCCGGCAGGGTGGGGGAGTCGCGGGCCGCCGCCGAGCTCCTCCTGACCGACGATCGCGACGAGGCGGACCGCCTCGCGACCGAGCTCGACGCGGCCAACCGGACCCGTCGCGACCTGACCAGCCAGGCCGTCGCAGAGGCGCGCGCCTCCGTGACTGCGGCACGGGCGGACGCCGAATCCGGGTTCGGACCGGCGCACGCGATCATCGTCCACGGCCCGTGGCCGGTGGGAATCGTCGGGCTCGTGGCGTCGAAGCTCGCCGAGGACCATGGGCGGCCGGCGATCGTCGGGGCGGATCTCGGCGACGTCATCCGCGCGTCGTGCCGGAGCGACGGCCGACTGGACCTCGGGGCCGCGCTCGACGCCTGCGGCGACCTGTTTCTGCGTCACGGCGGCCATGCCGGGGCCGCGGGGTTCGAGATCGAGGCCGCGCGCTGGCCCGAGCTCGTCACGACCTTCGACGCTCTGGCCGCACGCGCGGTCCCGGACGACCCGCGCCTGCCGCTCGCAGTCGACCTCCGCCTGCCGGCCCTGGACGTCGACTACGCCCTCCACCGGGACCTTCGCCGCCTCGCGCCGTGCGGGATCGGCAACCCCGAGCCGCTCCTCGTCGTCGAGGGCCTGACCGTGACGCGCGTCCGGTCCGCCAGCGGCGGCCACACCCAGCTCACCCTGAAGCGCCGGCTCGATGTCATCGACGGCATCGCCTTCGGCCGGGCCGACCTGGCCGAGACCGTCCGCGAGGGCGACCGGGTCGACGTCGTCGCGCGCCTGATGAGCCGGTCGTTCGGCGGCTACGAATCGCTCCAGCTGGACGTCCGTGACGTCGCGACGAGCGGCATGCACGCCGGCCCGCCCCCTTCGGACGCGGGCGCGACGGGCGCCGACGCCGGGCTCGCGGTCGGGGCGGGCACGTGACCCGGCGCCAGGCACCCCCCCGCGCACGCCGGCGCGGCACGAACGATCCCTACGGCATCGGGCCGGCCGCGGGCTACGTCGGTCCCGCGATCGCGGTCGTCGCCCTCGTCCTGATCGCGATCGTGACGGTCAACCTGCTCAACTTCCAGCTCCCGTTCCGGACCGGCTCGAACGGCAACGGCGACCCGGGTCCGGCGACGACCCCCGCCCCGTCGAACGTGGTCATCCCGGAACCGAAGGCGACGTTTCCCGGCACGATCGTCTTCGCCAAGGCGGGCAACATCTGGCTCCAGACCGTGACCTCGGTCCGCCAGCTGACCGACGGGGGCAAGGACTCGATGCCCGCGTTCTCACCGGACGGGGCATGGGTCTACTTCGTGCGGACCCAGGACAGCCGCGCCCGCTTCCCGCTCGGCGGCAACCTCCAGCGCGCCTGGTACGACCTCTCGACGCCGAGCCTGATGCGGGTCAAGCCGGACGGCACGGGCGTCGCGCGCCTGCTCCAGGGCCGGTACGTCTCGGGCAACAACGCCTGGTTCTACTGGATCCGCCAGCCCGCCCCGGCCCCCGACGGGCGCACGATCGCGCTGATCTCGGACGGGCCGAACCCCCTCCAGAGCGACATCGTCCTCCAGACCTACGACCTGACAACGAAGAAGCTCACCTCCCTCGGGCTGCCGGAGTCGCGCTCGCTCGGCCACCAGGATCCGGCCTGGTCGCCGGACGGCAAGGCCCTCCTCTACATCCGGAACGGCCGCGAGCTGAGCCGCGGCGCGCCCCAGATCTTCCGCTACGACGTCGCGACGAAGAAGACCCGCGCCCTGACCGGCCCCGGCTACCTGGCGCCGTCCTGGTCGCCCGACGGCCGGCTCATCGCGGCGACGAAGACCGACGCGTTCGGGACGGACGTCACGATCCTCGATTCGGCGGGCAGGGAGGTTCTGCGGCTCACGACCGACGGCCACTCGTTCTCGCCGATCTGGTCGCCGGCCGGCGACGCGATCGCGTTCCTGCATCTCGAGGGCACGATCGTGGACCTCCGGCTCGCCCGGCTGGACGCCACCAGCGGTCGCTGGGTCGTGACCGAGACCGTGGACCTCACCAAGGTCTCCGGGCTCGACGCCGCGTCGCGGCCAGGCTGGTTCGTTCCGGCGTCGGAGCTCCCGGCGACCACGCCCGCACCGAGCCTCGCATCCGCATCCGCGCCGCCGGCCGCGTCCAGCGCCCCGTGACCGCGACCTATCTCGAGCGTCTCGGCGCCCGCTCGGCGGCGACCGGCACGGTCCTCTGCGTCGGGCTCGATCCTGATCCCGAAGCGCTCCCGCGCGGCTTCGCCCGCGACCTGACCGGCGTCGAGGCGTTCGCCCGGCTCGTGCTCGAGGCGGCCGGCCCGCACGCGGCCGCCGTGAAGCCGAACCTCGCCTTCTTCGAGGCGTTCGGATCCGCCGGGTTGGCGGCGCTCGAGCGCCTCCGGGCGCTCGTGCCGGGCGATCTGCCGGTCGTCATGGACGCCAAGCGCGGCGACATCGGCTCGACGGCGGCCCGCCAGGCGGTGGCGCTCTTCGAGGGGCTTGGCGCGGATGCGATCACCGTCAACCCGTACCTCGGCGAGGAGGCGATCGCCCCGCTCCTCGACCGCACGGACCGCTTCGCCTACGTGCTCTGCCGGACCTCCAACCCGGGCGCCGCCGAGCTCCAGGGCCTGATCGTCGGCGAGGATCCGGCCGCCGGTCACCCGGCGGAGCCGCTCCATGTCCGGGTCGCGCGCCGCGTCCGAGCCTGGGGCCCCGGCGGGACGGCCGGGCTGGTCGTCGGCGCCACCGCCCCGGAGGAGCTGGCCGGCCTGCGGATCGTCGCGCCGGACCTCGCGTTCCTCGTGCCGGGCGTGGGGGCGCAGGGTGGTGACGAGGGGGCGGTCCTGGGCCCCGGGCGGGCGACGGAGGGCGCAGCCGGTCGTCAGCCGGGTGGCGGCCTGCTCGTGAACGTGTCGCGCGGGATCGCGGGCGCCGCGAGCGGCGCGCCGGAACGAGGGGCGGCCGGCGATCCGGGCGAGGCGATCGCGGCCGCCGCGCGTGGCTGGGCGGCCCGCCTGCCCGTGCTACCCTAGCCAGCGCGCGCGCCCCGGGACCCGTCGCCGGCGCGCTGCCTGACGTGAGGTCGAAGAGCAGTCACCCATGCCGAACATCGGGCCCGTCGAGCTCATCATCATCCTCGTGATCGCCCTGATCGTGATCGGGCCGGGACGCCTGCCGGACGTCGGCGCAGCGCTCGGCAAGAGCATCCGCGAGTTCCGCAAGGCATCCACCGAGGTGTCCGACGCCACCCGGATCGACGCGACCGCGACCCCGCCCGCCACCACGACCCCGACGGCCGCCGTGCCGCCGTCGGCCGCGCCCGCCCCCACTCCCCAGCCGCCGTCGGCGTCCCCGACGTCGACGACCGTCCCGGCGCCCGTCGTCACGCCGCCGACGCCGCCGTCGGACGACGAGGCGACGAACCTCCCGGCCTGACCCGGACACCAGGCACCTGATGGCCGACGCCGACGCGGTCCGCGAGGCCGGCCTGCCGGATCGAATCCCGGCGCCGCCCGCCGAGATCGACCAGCCGATGACGCTGGTCGACCACCTCTCGGAGCTCAGGACGCGGCTCGTCCGCGCGATCCTGGCGATCGTGATCGGGTCGGCGATCGGCTTCTACTTCGCGGAGTCCCTCGAGGCGGTCCTGATCGCCCCACTGCCCGCGTCCGCGCTCCCGCTCCAGACGCTCGCGCCCGGCGACGCGTTCGCGATCGTCCTGCGGATCTCGGTCGCGGTCGGGTTGATCCTGGCCATGCCGGTCCTGCTCTATCAGCTCTGGGCGTTCGTCGCTCCCGGTCTGACGGCCGGCGAGCGCCGGGCCCTCCGGCCGTGGATCCCGCTGGCGCTGTTCTTCTTCGCCCTCGGCGTGATGGTCGCCTGGATCATCCTCCCGTTCACGATCGGGTTCCTGCTCGGCTTCACGAACAGCGTGATCGTCGCCCGCCTGACCGCGACCGCCTACTTCGACTTCGTCACCACGATGTTCCTCGCGTTCGGGCTGCTCATGGAGTTCCCGATCGTGCTGTACGGCCTGTCACGGGTCGGGATCCTGAGCTCCGCCCGGCTCGCCTCGTCGCGTCGGATCGCCCTCCTCGGGATCGCCCTCTTCGCGGCGGTCGTCACCCCTGGCGGCGACCCGTTCAGCCCGATCGTCCTGGGCGGGACGATGTACCTGCTCTTCGAGCTGACCCTCCTCGCGATCCGGAGGAGCGGCAGGTGACCGACGACGCGACCGACGGCACCGCCGAGCAGGGCGCCGATGGCCAGCACGTCGTCCTCCTGAGCGGCCTGTCCGGCGGCGGCAAGACAGCTGCCGCCAAGCTGTTCGAGGACCTCGGCTACACCGTCGTGGACAACCTGCCCGGCGAGCTGCTGACCGAGCTGGCCGAGCTCGTGAGCGATGACCGCGAGCGCTTCGGCAAGGTCGCGATCGTGCTGGACATCCGGTCCGGCGACGCCCCGGTCGCCTTCGGGGCGATGCGCGGTGCGCTCGAGGGCCGCGGGATCCGGCCCCAGACCTTCTTCCTCGAGGCCCGCGACGAGGTCCTGATCCGGCGGTTCTCGGAGACCCGCCACCGCCATCCGCTGGCCGACCAGCGCGGGATCGCGAGCTCGATCGCGGCGGAGCGGCGCCTCCTCGACCCGGTCCGAAGCGAGTCCGATGTCGTGATCGACACCAGCGACCTGTCGCTGCGCGAACTGCGCGAGCGGATCTTCACCCGTCTCGGCGAGGCAGCGGATCCGAACCGCCTGGCGATCCAGCTGATCAGCTTCGGGTTCAAGTACGGCGTTCCCCTCGAGGCCGACCTCGTCTTCGACGTCCGGTTCATGCAGAACCCGTACTACATCGACGAGCTCCGCCAGCTGTCCGGTCTGACCGATTCGGTCCGCTCATTCGTGCTGGGCCAGCCGGTCGCCCAGGAGTTCCTGCGCCATCTCCGCGAGTTCCTCGCGTTCGCCCTGCCGGCCTACGTCGGCGAAGGCAAGACCCGACTCACGATCGCGCTCGGCTGCACCGGCGGCTACCACCGTTCGATCGCCCTCAGCGAGGAGCTGGCGGCGTGGCTCCGCGAGCAGGACTTCGGGCCGGTCGCCGTGTTCCACCGAGAGCTCGACCGGGCATGACCGAGGGCGGCCGCCGCCGGACGGACCTGCGCCGCTGGCTGACGCCGGGCATCGGCGTGAAGCGCTGGGTCCTGCTGACCTTCGTCGGGCTGCTGCTCCTGACGCTGGGCGTCGCCCACGTGATCCGCCAGGCCACCCGTGACCTGGAGCCCGGCGGGCTCGCCGGGACGGTCCTGGACATCGTCGCGCTCCAGTTCCTGCCGTACCCGGTGCGCGGCCTGCTGGTCGGCATGCTCGGCCTCCTCCTGGTCGGCATCGGGGCGTACCGGACGATCGGGGCGCTGACCGCCCCGTTCCTGCCCTCGAGCGCGGGCGGCCGGCTCGTGGAGCTGATCTACCAGCGCAAGTCGCTCGCCCGTGGGCCGCGGGTCGTGGTGATCGGCGGGGGGACCGGCCAGTCCACGATCCTGCGCGGCCTGAAGGAGCACACGAGCAACCTCACCGCGATCGTCGCCGTCGCCGACGACGGCGGCTCGTCGGGTGTCCTCCGCGAGGAGCTCGGGATCCCGCCGGTCGGCGACATCCGGCGCTGCCTTGCCGCCCTGGCCGACGAGGAGAACCTCGTCGGCGAGGTGCTCGAGCACCGGTTCGCCGGGAAGCCGACGGACGCCGCACCCGAGGCCGGCGGTCCGCTCGGCGGGCATCCGGTCGGGAACATCCTGCTCGCGGCCATGACCCAGCTCGAGGGCGGCGACTTCGAGGAGGGGGTCCGTCGGGCGAATCGCGTGCTCGCGGTTCGTGGCCAGGTGCTGCCGGCGGCCGCGACGCCGCTCACGCTCCATGCCCGGACCCTCACCGGCCAGGTCGTCGACGGCCAGTCGCGGATCGGCCGGACCGCCGGCATCGAGCGGGCATGGGTGACGCCGACGGCGGTGGTGCCATGCGACGACGCGATCACCGCGATCACCGAGGCGGACCTCATCGTGCTGGGGCCGGGCAGCCTCTACACGAGCGTCCTGCCGAGCCTGCTCCTGCCGGCGATCCGCGACGCCGTGGCCACGTCATCTGCCATCCGGGTCTACGTCTGCAACGTGGCCACCCAGGACGCCGAGACGCGCGGCCTCGACCTCGCCGGTCACGTCGACGCGCTCGTGGCCCACACGGGTCCCGGGATCGTCGACGTCGTGCTGGCGAACAACCGACCGGGCCCATCGGGGACGCTGCGAGCGCCGTCGGAGCCGGTTCGCCTGTCCTGGCCGCCGACCACGACGCCCGCTCCGCGCCTCGTCCTCGATGATGTCGTGGACGCGACGGCCGCCCAGCGCCACGACCCGGAGCGTCTGGCCGCGGCAGTCATCCGGATCCACGAACGCGAGGGTCGCGATCGCCGCCGGTCCCCCGTGCCGCGGACAGCCTGATGTCCGGCCGGTGATCGCCACGGGCAGCGGGCGATGAGCGGCAGCGATCGCGACCTCGTGCTCGCGCTGCGCGCCGAGCTCGCCGCGATCGACCCGTCCCGGGCCTGTGACCGCCGTGCCGAGGCGATCGGCCTGACGGGGCTGACCACGATCCGCGAGGGCTCGGTCGCCCGACTGCTCCTCCGGCTTGCGCCGGAGCGGGCCATGCTCGGGGTGGGGGAGCCGTTCGACTGGGACGCCGCGCCCGAGCACTGCCGCCTGGCCTGGTTGCGCGGGCTGTTCCTCGCGCGCGGCTCGCTCAGCCTGTCCGGCGGGCGGACCCACCTGGAATTCGTGGTCGGCCCGGACGAGGCGCCGATCCTCGTCGAGCGGCTGGCGGCGGCCGGGTTGCCCGCGTCGTGGCGCGTCCGGCGCGACCGCGGGGTGGTGACGTGGAAGAACGGTGATGTCGTCCTGACGTTCCTTCGCAGGATCGGCGCCAGCGCCGCGCTCCTCGAGGTCGAGGCACGCCAGGTCTCCCGGGCTCTGCGCGGCGACCTCAACCGCGTGATCAACGCCGAATCGGCGAACCTCCAGCGGGCGGTGGGCGCGGCCGGTCGCCAGGTGGCCGCGATCGCCGAGCTCGTCGCGAGCGGCGAGCTGGCCGAGCAGCCATACGTCGTCCGGTCCGTCGCCGAGGCTCGCAGCGACACGCCGGAGGCGACGCTCGGCGAGCTGGCGGAGCGGCTCGGGCTGCACCGTTCGGCCGTCCAGCGCGCGCTCGAGCGGATCGAGCGGCTCGCCGCCCAGCCGCGGAGCGACGCCCCGGCCCGGCGCTGGCGCCGACGGGCTGGTGGGTCTGCCACGGGGATCGGCCGGCCTCTGGCATGATCCGCTGATGCGCCCCGTGATCATCGCCGCCAACTGGAAGATGAACACCACCCCGGCCGACGCCGCCGAGCTCGCCCGGACCCTGGCCCGCCGGACGCGCGTCCAGGGGGTGACGCGGGTGATCTGCCCGCCGTTCGTCTGCCTGGCCACCGTCCGGGACGCCCTGGCCGACGCGGACCAGGGCGTGGCCATCGGGGCCCAGGACGTCCACCACGAGCTGGCCGGCGCCTACACCGGCGACACGAGCAGCGCGATGCTCGACGGTCTCGCCACGTGGGTGATCGTCGGTCACTCGGAGCGGCGGCGCGACCACGCCGAGACCGACGAGCGCATCGGGCGCAAGCTCGGGCGGGCGGTCGAAGCGGGCCTCCGGCCGATCCTGTGCGTCGGCGAGCAGCTCGTGGACCGGGACGCCGGGCGGGCGATCGATGTCGTCGCGGGTCAGCTCGAGGCGTGCCTCGCGGGTCATGATCCGGCCGCCCTCGCGGCGGCGGGTCTCGTGATCGCCTATGAGCCGGTCTGGGCCATCGGGACCGGCCGCAACGCGCTCGGTTCGGATGCGGCCGCGATGGCCGAGGCGATCCGCTCGACGCTTGCCCGGCTCGGCTGGGAGCGGGCGTCGGAGGTGCCGGTCCTGTACGGCGGCAGCGTCACGGCCACCAACGTCGGCGAGTTCCTCGCCGAGCCGTCGATCGATGGAGCCCTCGTCGGAGGCGCCTCGCTCAAGCCCGACGAGATGGCCGGGATCGTCGGCCGGGCCGGGGTCACCGCGACCGCCCGGCTGTCCGCCATCTCGTGACGGCCGCCGTCGGCGGATCCCCGTCCCGTCCCCGGCCCATCGTCCTCGTCGTGATCGACGGCTTCGGCATCGGGCCGGTGCCCGGCGACGACGCGATCGCCGCCGCGGACCTCCCGACCTGGCGCGCGCTCCGTGCCGCCTGGCCTCACGCGACGCTCCGGGCCTCGGAGGACGCGGTCGGGCTGCCAGCCGGCCAGATGGGCAACTCGGAGGTGGGCCACCTGAACCTCGGCGCCGGCAGGCCCGTCCTCCAGGACCTGCCCCGGATCGACGCGGCGATCGCCGACGGCTCGTTCGCCACCCGTCCGGCACTCGTCGCGGCGTGCGTGCGCGCGGCGGCCGGACGCGGCGTCCTGCACGCGATCAGCCTGATCGGCCCGGGTGGCGTCCACGCCAATGACCGGCACCTGGTGGCCCTGGCCGCGATGGCTGCGGCCCGCGGCGTGCTACGGGTGGCCGTCCACGCCCTGCTCGATGGCCGCGACACGCCGCCGCGCTCGGCGCTGGCATTCGTCCGGGACCTCGAGCACCGTCTCGCGGCCGCCCATCCGAACGCCCGGATCGCGACCGTGGGAGGCCGCTACTACGCGATGGACCGCGACCAGCGCTGGGAGCGGACGAAGGTGGGCTACGACGCGATCGTCCACGGGGTGGGGGAGCGCGCGGCCTCGCCAGCAACCGCGATCGAGGCCGCCTATGCCCGCGGCGAGAACGACGAGTTCGTGCTGCCGACGGTCATCGACGGCCCTGATGGACGGGTCCACGACGGCGACCCCGTCGTCATCGCGAACTTCCGCGCCGATCGCGCCCGCCAGCTG
>DASSPG010000131.1:0-15755 GCA_035699725.1 Candidatus Limnocylindrales bacterium
ATGGGCACCTCGCCCAGCTGGCCCCCCAGGAGAGCTGAGCATGTGCTTCAAGAACCTTCCCGTCGTCTTCGACGAGGCCGGGAAGGCGCATCTCCGCGAGGGGGTCGCCGACCCGTACGTGTACAAGCCGGCACCGACGACGGAGGAGCGCCAGCAGCGGATCGAAGGCCTCCTGGCCCGCAACGGCCACATCAAGGAGATCAGCATCGACCCTGTGACCCGGGTCGCGGGTGCCCTCGCCTTCCACAGCGTCGTCGACCTCGAGAACCGGACCGTCCAGGATGCCCACTCGATGGCGACGCTGTTCCGCGGCTATGAGGTGATCCTCAAGGGCCGCGACCCGCGCGACGCGATCTACATCTCCAGCCGGGCGTGCGGCGTGTGCGGTGGCGTCCATGCCAACTGCGCGGCGGAGGCCATCGAGATGGCCTTCGGGGTCTCTCCGCCGCCGATGGGGATCGTCATCCGGAACCTCGGCCAGGCAGCGGAGTTCCTGTACGACCACCCGCTCCACCTGTTCCTGCTCGCCGGGCCGGACTACTCCGAGCCGATCATCCGGGCCACCAACCCGGAGGTCTGGGCCCTCGCCGAGACGACCTCGACGAAGCATGGCGCGATCCATGGCTTTGCCCGGATGAGCGACATCATGACCGCGCTGACACCGCTGTCGGGATCGCTCTATCTCGAGGCGTTCGAGATCACCCGCCGGGCCCGCGAGATGTGCGCTCTCATCTGGGGCAAGTACCCGCATCCCCAGACGATCGTCCCCGGCGGCATCAGCACCACCGTGACGACCCAGACCCTCAACGAGTACCAGGTCCGGCTGTTTCAGCTGCTCGACCACTCCAAGCGGATGGCCCTGATCTGGGACGACATCTCGGAGTTCCTCTACGCGGCCAAGCCGGAATACCGCCAGGTGGGAGCGCGGCCGCGGAGCCTGATCGACCTCGGCATCTGGGACCATCACGAGGCCTATGACGCCGACTATCGCAACGCCCCGGCGTGGGGCGAGCGGCGCTGGGCGACGCCCGGGGCGATGGTCGACGGCGAGCTGCGGACGACCGACCTGCACCAGATCAACCTCGGGCTCGAGGAGTTCGTCGAGCACTCGTTCTACGAGCCTTGGGCCAACGGATCGCCGCGCTTCGCAAGCGATCCGATGGGCAGCCCACTCAGTCCTCACCATCCCTGGAACAAGGAGACGCTGCCGGCGCCCCAGGGCCGGAGCTGGAAGGAGAAGTACACCTGGTCCACGTCGCCACGCTGGGACCGCGAGGTCCTCGAGGCCGGCGCCTACGCCCGCCTCTGGCTGACGGCTGTCGCCGGCAAGCTCCCGGACAACCCGTTCATCCAGGCGACCGGGACGAGCATGCGCCTGACCCTGCCCAAGGGCACGCTGCCCGAAATGGTGCTCGAGTGGATCGTCCCGGCCGACAACAACGCGATCGAGCGCAACCGGGCGCGCGCGTTCGCCCAGCCGTACACCGCGCTCGTCGCGCTCAACAACCTGCTCGCGGCCTACGACCTGATGAAGAAGGGCGAGACGCGCGTCTCGACCGACTTCAAGGTGCCGCGTGACGAGCGGATCGGAGTCGGCCTGTGGGGCGCGGGGCGCGGCTACCTGGCCCATCACCTGACGATGGACAAGGGCGTGATCACCAACTACCAGATCAACACCCCCTCCACGACGAACGCGTCGCCGGTGGATCCGTTCGGCAAGCCCGGCCCGTACGAGGAGGCGGTGATGAACACGCCGATCCTCGAGCAGTACGCGACGCACGACGACTTCAAGGCGATCGACATCCTGCGCACGATCCGCAGCTTCGACCCGTGCATGCCCTGCACGACCCACGTGTATGCCGGCGCCCGCACGATCGTCCAGGAGGTGACGACCTGTGCCTGCGAGCTTGACGAGTGAGCCGGCCGTCGACCGGGCGCCGCGGGAGCGGCGAGTCCTGGTCGGCGGCGTGGGCTACACCAACCTGCGCGACCTGTCGCTCGGGCCGCTGCTCGTCGAGCGGCTCCGGCGAACTGCGTGGCCGACGGGGGTCGACATCGAGGACCTGAGCGCTGGCGCCATTCACGAGGTCCACGTCCTCCAGAGCCGACCGCCCTACGATGCGGCGATCCTCATCTCCGGGGTCCGTCGCGGCGGCGCGCCGGGCACGGTCCGGGCATACCGCTGGGACCATCCGGCGCGGACAACCGACGAGATCCAGGAGCGGGTTTCCGAGGCGCTCGTCGGGATCATCGGCCTCGACACCCTGTTGACCGTCCTGGACCACTTCGGGGCGCTGCCGGACGATACCCGGATCGTCGAAGTCGAGCCGCGCGACGAGAGCTGGGGGCCGGACCTGAGCCCTGCCGTCGGCCTCGTCCTGTCCGACGTCGAGCGCCTCGTCCGCGGGCAGATTGCGGAGGTGGCCGCATGACGACGTCGCGGCCGCGTTCGGACGCGCTCGAGAGCCTGTACTGGCGGGGCGAGATCCTGCAGGCCATGTTCTGGATGCGCGGCGAGAGACTGGCCGCGTCCGTCGACCCGCTCGAGCTGGCAATGTTCCTCGCCGCCGAGCCCGCCACGGTCCACCGCCATCTTCGGCGCCTCGCCGAGGAAGGCTACGTCAGCGTCGCCGAAGGAACCTTCGCCCGGTACGAGCTCACCGACGTGGGCGCACGGGAGGGCGGGCGGGGTTTCGCCGACGAATTCGAGGGCCTGACCAAGAGCGGTCACGGCGAGTGCGGCCCCGACTGCTGGTGCCAGGACCCGAAGCACGCCGCCGACGCGTGCAACGGGCGCCCGGAGCACGTGCATGGAGCCTGACGCCCTCCCCGCCGAGCTCGAGGACATCCTCGACCGCCTCCAGGCTCTGGTGGCCGGCTTCGAGGAGGAGCCCGACGGCGCGGTCCAGGCACGGGTCTTCGAGCTGCTGCGGGCGGTGGACATCCTGCACCGCGCGGGCCTGCGCCGGATCGACGAGTTGCTCAGGGCGGCCGGGCTCCAGGCGCGCGCCCTCGACGACCCCGAGGTCAAGCTTCTGTTCGACCTGTACGACCTCGGCGAGGGCGGCGACATCCAGCGCGTGGAGGCGGTGCTGACCGGGGTTGCGCCCTACGTCGAATCGCACGGCGGACGGCTGTCGGTCATCGACGCCGCCGGCGGCGTCGTCACGGTCAGCCTGTCGGGAGCGTGCTCGAGCTGCCCGGGGTCCACGTCCACGCTGCGCCACGTCGTCGAGGCGGCACTCCGCGACGGCCTGCCCGACTTCGTCCGGATGGAGGTCGTGGAGACGCCGGACGCGAGCGGCGGCGGGCATGGTCACGTTCACGGGCAGGGGGCGGGTGCCGGCGCCGAGGCGGGCGTCGCTCCGGCCGGGTTCATCCCGCTCGAGAGCCTGAGGCCGCCTGCTCGGCCCGCCCTCGAGTGGCGGCGCGTCTTCGACGCCGTGGAACTCGAACCGGGCCGGCTCCGTGTCGTGGAGGTCTCGGCCGACGGGCCGATTCTCGTCGCCAACGTCGACGGCGAGTTCCACGCCTACCGCGATGGCTGCCCGGGCAGCCCGCTGACGCTCGGCGGAGCGACGATCGAGGGCAACGTGCTGGTCTGCCCGTGGCACGCCTGCCGCTTCGACCTCCGCGGTGGGCGCCGGATCTCGGCGGAAGGACCGAGCCTGGTCGTCGTCCCGATCGCGGTCCAGGCAGGAGAGGTCCGGATCGGCTCGCTCGTCGGGGCAGCCGCGTGAGCGGGCGAGTGCTGATCGCCTGCGTCGGCAACGTCCTCCGCCACGATGACGGCTTCGGCGTGGCCGTTGCGCGCGAGCTGGAGCGTCGGGACCTGCCCGACGGGGTCGAGCTGATCGAGACCGGGATCGGCGGGATGACGGTCGTCCAGCAGCTGATGGACGGCTACGCTGCGCTGGTCGTCGTCGATGCGATGGAGGCCGGTGCCGAGCCGGGCACGCTCTGGACGATCGATCCCGACGTGCCCGAGCCAAGCGGCATCGATCGGGACGAGTGGCGGGTCCTCTTCCAGAACCTCCACCTCGCCGAGCCGCACCGGATCTTCCTCCTGGCCCGCTCGCTCGGCGCGCTGCCGCCGGTCGTGCGACTGGTCGGCTGCCAGCCGGCGGACACGGACTCGATGGACGAGATCCTCAGTCCGCGGGTGGCGGCGGCCGTCCCCCGAGCGGTCGAGCGCGTCCTGCAGCTGGTCAGGGCGTTCGCCCTGCCGGTCGGCGCCTGAGGGCCGGACAGATGTGCATCGAGCTCCCGGGTAAGGTCGTCGAGCTACCCGCCGACCGGCCCGACGTCGCCCGGGTCGAGGTCGACGGCGTCGTCCGGTCGATCCATCTCGGTCTGCTCGACGAGGGCCCGCTCGCGGTCGGCGACTGGCTCGCGATCCACCTCGGTTTCGCGGTCGGGCGGATGACCGAGGAGGAGGTCAACGAGGAGTTCGCCGCAAGCGCGCTCCTGCGTGGTGGCGACGACGCCAACCCGTTTGCCGGCCTCCTGTTCGAGAGCCCCTACCCGCCCGGGACCGACGCCGAGCCGATCGAGGGGACCCCGGCATGAACCCGCTCGCGGACCCCCTCGCCGATCCGACGATGATCGCGATGCCGGACGACCCTGCCCTTCCCGACCCGAGCCTGCCGCCGGCCGACGAGATCGAGATCCCGACGAACGGCGCCATCCTGTTCGCCCGCTACGCATACCCGCCCAATGAGCTCGGCTACTGCGGACCTCCCGACCACAAGGCGCTCCTCCAGTACGGGGCCGAGCAGACGTTCGATCCGGGCCTGGTCGAGCTGGCCCGCGGCTTTGCCGGAGCCTGGCCGTATCTCGAATTCATCGCCGGCGCGACCGGGATCCGGACGCCGCTCGATCGGCGCGTCGTCGAGGCGTACTGGCTCGGCGGCGACCTGCTCGACACGATCGACATGCAGCGCTTCGGGAACTCGCTCCTCGACCGCTTCCGGCGCAAGGCCGGCAAGGGCTGGGGCCATCTCGCCGAGGCGATCCCCGAGGGCGCCGTCCCGAACCACGCGTTCCACGTCTTCGGCGTGTACCCGTGGGTCGGGCTGCTCCAGTCGGGCCGGTTCGACACCCCGTTGGAGCACCTCGACAAGTGCCGGATCCGGTGGGGCCAGGTCGTCTCGACCGACGGCGACCAGGTGACCGTCCTGTCGCGGCCGCTGACCTACGACGGCCACGACATCGGGCTCGGCGAGCGGCGTCTCGAGACGGCGCGCCGGTCCGTGGACGGCGTCGGGTTCCTTGATCCGTTCCGGCCGGGCGACTGGGTGTCGCTCCACTGGGGCTGGGTCTGCGACCGGCTGAGCCGGCGCCAGCTCCACCTGCTTCGCCGCTCCACGCTGCGCCAGTTCGACATCACGAACCGGCGCGTCGTCCACAGCGGGGCGCGTGAAGGCATCGAACGCTAGGCCGACCGACAGGCAAGCCGCGGAGGTGACGACCGAGACGAACGACTGACGCCCCAGCGCGGGCAAGCGTTGACGGCCGGGCGCTCGGCACGAGCCGATCCCGATGACATCCGCTTCGCCACCAGGAGCCACTCATGTCCACGCCAGCGCGGCCGACCTCGTTCGACCGCACCCGGAGCCTCGCCGCGACCGCGGTGGGCCTCCTGCTCGTCCTCGCCGCCTGTTCGAGCGGCGGCTCGTCGCCACGGCCCTCGTCGACCAGCGCCCCGGGCGGCACCACCCTGCCGAGCGCCGCGGCCCAGCCCGGCGGCACGATCACCCTCTACACCTCCGTGACGCAGGCCACCGTCGACGCGGTCGCCGACGGATTCCGCGACGCCCACCCCGGCGTCACGGTCGACGTCTTCCGCGCCCCGACCGCGGAGGTGGCCGCCCGGATCGCGACCGACCTCCAGTCCGGCGGCATCCGAGCCGACGTCCTGTGGCTGACCGATCCCCTCTCGATCGCGCCGTACGCGGACCGAGGCCTGCTCCAGGCATGGTCTCCGCCGAGCGCCGCCGCGATCCCGGCCGCCTACCGGGCGGACACGTTCTTCGGCACGCGGCTCCTGAACATGGTCATCGTCCGCGGCGCGTCCGTGACCCCCGGCCCGGCCGACTGGAGGGACCTCCTCGCGGCAGACCTCAGGGACGCGGTGGGGATCCCCGATCCGGGCTTCGCCGGCTCTGCGTTCGCGGCGCTCGCCCACTTCGACCAGGCCGCGGGCTATGGGATGCCGTTCTACCGATCGCTCAAGGACAACGGCGCGACCCAGGTGAAGTCGCCCGACGACGTGACGACGGGGGTCGCGGAGGGCCGGTTCAAGGCGGGGATCACCCTCGACAACTCGGCGCGCACGGCGATCAGGAAGGGCTCCCCGATCGCGCTCGTGTGGCCCGGCAGCGGAGCGATCGCGATCTACAGCCCGATCGCAGCAGTCGCGGCGTCGCCCAACCTCGTCGGCGCTGATGCGTTCGTCGAGTTCACACTGTCGGGGCCCGGGCAGGCGCTCATCGCGGGCACCGGCTGGCAGCCGGTGGTCGGGCCGGGCGGTCCGGCGCCCGAGGGCACCCAGGTCAGCCCCGACTGGGCGGCGGCGTTCGGCCGGCAGCGAGAGCTGCTCGACCGATACCGCGCGATCTTCGGCGGCTGAGCGTGGTCGATGGCTGCCTCCGGACGGCTCGGACGGATGGCTGACCTGCGGCTGCGCCCCCTCGCCGCGGTGCTACTGGTGGTGCTGATCGGGATCCCGATTGCCCGCCTGCTCGGCGTGGCGCTGGGCGATGGGCCGACGGTGGTCGCCGCGACCCTGACGGACTCGCGCGTCGCCGGCGCGATCGGCAACAGCCTGTGGACCGCCGCGCTGGTCGCGCTCCTCGCGACGTCCGGCGGCACGGCGCTGGCCCTCGCGACCGAGCGGGCCGGGCTGCCGGGCACGGCCTGGATCCGGGCCGGAATCCTGCTGCCGCTCCTCTGCCCGCCGTTCGTGACGGCGTTCGGATGGACCCGGGCGTACGGCCCGCGCGGGCTGACGGACCAGGCGCTCGGGATCGAACTGCCCGGCCTGTACGGACCGCTCGGGATCGTGCTCGTGCTCGCGGTGGCCGCCGCCCCGCTGGCCTGGCTGATCGTCGCGGGGGCGCTCGCGAGCCGACTCGAGCCGGACCTCGAGCGGGCGGCGCGGGCCGCCGGCGCGGGCCCGGGGACGACCCTGCGAACGGTCACGCTGCCGCTGCTCCGACCGGCGATCCTGTCGGCCCTCGTCGTGACGTTCGTGTTCGCGGTCAACGCGTTCGGCGTGCCGGCGATCCTCGGCACGCCGGCCGGGTTCGCGACGATCACCACGCGCATGTACCAGGATCTCGCCCGCTCGGCCGATCCGGCGGCGTTCGTCGAGGCCGGCATCCTCGCGGCGACGCTGGTGGCCCTCGCGCTGCTCGTCGTCGGCCCGGCCGATGCCTGGCTGACCGGCCGGGCGGCGGCCCGGACGGCCGAGACCGCGGGTGGGCGCGGCGCACGTGTCCCGGGTGGCGGGCGCGGGGCGCGCGGCTCCCGCGCTCGAAGCATCGCGGCCGCCGGCATCGGGCTGGGCTTCGTCCTCCTGACCCTCCTGCCGCTCTGCGCAGTGCTGCTGACGGCTCTGACCCGCGCGGTCGGCCTGGCGCCGGTGCCGGGCAACTGGACGCTCGCCAACTTCGGCGAGGCGCTCGACGCGCGCTTCGGCGATGCCCTCGCAACCAGCCTCTTGCTCGCCGCGGCCGCGGCCACGATCGTCCTGCCACTCGGCGCACTGCTTGCCGTCCTCGCCGGCCGGTCACGGACGCGGGGCGGCAACGTCCTGCGGACCGCAGCGACCCTCGGGTTCGCCCTGCCCGGGTCGGCGCTCGCGGTCGCCGTCCTGCTGGCGTACGGCGGCTGGCTGCGCGACACGCTCGCGATCATCCTCGTCGCGTATCTCGCGAAGTTCTGGGCGCTCGGCCAGCGCCAGGTGGCGGGCTCGCTCGAGCGGCTCCCGGCGGACGCACTGCGTGCGGCGCGGGCCAGCGGCGCCGGCGGCTGGACGGCCGTCCGGACGATCGGGGCGCCGCTGCTCCGGCCGTCACTGCTCGCGGGCTGGATCGTGGTGTTCCTGTTCGCCCTCCACGAGCTGACGATGTCGTCGCTGCTCTACGGTCCGCGCTCGGCGACCCTGTCGGTCGTGGTCCTCAACGCCCAGCAGCTCGGCGACCCGACGGTCTCGGCCGCGCTCGCGGTTCTGCTGGTCGGACTGATCGCCGTGATCGCCCTCCCGCTGGCGTTCATGGCTCGGGCCCGGACGTGACGGGCATGGATGCGGCGGACGTGGACGACCGCCTCCTCCCGGCCGCCGAGCTCCGCGGCCTCGCGGTCGGGTACGGCGAGCGCCTCGTGATCGACGGTCTCGACCTCACCGTCGCCCGCGGCGAGATGGTGGTCCTGCTCGGACCGTCGGGCTCCAGCAAGACGACGATCCTCGCCGCGGTCGCCGGCTTCGTCCCGGTCCGTGGCGGCGAGATCCGGATCGCAGGCCGGACGGTCGCGACGCCGTCTCGCCACGACCCACCGGAGCGGCGGGACGTCGCGGTCGTGTTCCAAGGCGCCGCGCTGTGGCCGCACCTCTCGGCCGCCGACACCGTCGCGTACCCGATCCGGCGGCGCGGGACGGGCCCGCGCGACGCCGATCGCGAGGCTCGGAGGATCCTCGGGCGGCTCGGGATCGAGGACCTCGCCGGCCGGCGGCCGGCCGAGCTGTCCGGCGGGGAGCAGCAGCGGGTCGGGCTCGGGCGGGCGCTGGCCCGGGGAGCCGCGCTCCATCTCCTCGACGAGCCCACGGCCCATCTCGACGGCCCCTTGCGCGACCGGCTCCTCGACGAGATCGCGGCGACGCGCCGGGAGTCGGGCGCCGCCGGCCTCTACGCGACCCACGACACGGGCGAGGCGCTCGCGATCGCCGACCGCGTTGCGCTCGTTCGCGCCGGCCGGATCGTGCAGGCGGGATCACCGACGGAGGTGTACGAGGCCCCGATCGACACGTGGGCCGCCCGCCTCACAGGCCCGGCCAGCGAGATCGAGGCCGTCCTCGTCGGGTTCGGGAGCGGGTCCGCCGGGTTCGGGGGCGAGCTCGCCGAGCTCGACGTGGGCGGAGTGCGCATCCGGTCGCGGATCGACGGCGCCGCCTTGGGGCCCGGCCCGGCGCGACTCCTCATCCGACCCGACTGGGCCGCCCTGGGAGGCTCGCTGCCGGGCCGCGTCGGAGCGGTGCGGTTCCGTGGCAGTCACACCGACGTTGACCTCGACACTCCTGCCGGGGCCGTCACGATCCGGCGGCCCGGCCCGCCGTCGGTCGGCGTCGGCGACACGCCCGGCTGGTCGCTCGCCCGGGGACGCATCCTCCCGACCTGAGGCTCAGTCCGCGGCCAGGCCGCCGATGTGCTCCTCGTCGTGATCGATCGCCTTGGTCATCAGCCCGGCAACGTCGAGCTCGCCGAAGGTCTGGTGCGTGCCCGTCCGCGCCCAGCCGGCCTCGTCGAGCGCGGCGAGGCGGCCCAGGGTCGCGGCCCGGAGGGCGCGGAAGCGGTCGAGGAGCTCGGCGAGGGTCGCATCGGGCTCGCCGGGCCAGGGACCGGGCTCGGCCCACTCCCAGCGCGGGTGCTCCTCGGTCTCGAGCTTCGCCAGGCGCGGCAGCCAGACATCCTGCTCGACCGCGATCAGGTGGCGGACGATCTCGGACGCAGACCACTCGCCGGGCGCCGGCGGCGGTGCGGTCGCGGCGGCCACGGCCAGCCGATCCGGGACGGCGGCCAACCGCTCGACGAGCCCACGGCCGTCGGTCATCGGCTGCTGGATTCGCCGTTCAGGTGGCGGATCGCGACCTCGGCGTAGAGGGCCACGCCGACGGCCATCGCCGCCTCGTCGAACACGACCAGGTTCGAGTGGTTCTGCGGCGCTGTCATCGGGTCCGCTTCGGACAGCTGTGCGCCGACGAAGGCCATCGCCCCGGGCACCTGCTGGAGGACGTACGAGAAGTCCTCCCCGCCCATGATCGGGGCGCGCATCTCGATGACCTTCTCGGGACCGACCAGGTCGCGTGCGGCGCGGGTGACGAACGCCGTGAAGGCAGGATCGTTGATCGTGACCGGGTAACCCGGCTGGAGGTCGACCTCGGCGGTCGCGCCGTGGGCGGCGGCGATCCCTTCGGCCACCCGCTTGACGCCCGCCCGGACGAGCTCCCGCGTGCTCTCGGACACGGTCCGGATCGTGCCCACGAGGAACACGGACTCCGGGATGATGTTGTTCGTCGTGCCGGCGGTGATCTGGGCGATCGTGACAACGGCCGGGTCGAACACGTCGACCGTGCGGGTGACCATCGCCTGGAGCGCGATGACGATCTCGGCCGCGACGACGATCGGGTCGAGCGCGGTGTGCGGCGCGGAGGCGTGGCCTCCGCGACCGCGGACGGTGATCCGGATCGTGTCCGTGGCGGCCATCTCGGGGCCGGGCCGCAGGTGGATCTCGCCGGATCGATAGCGGGCCTCGATGTGGACCGCCAGCGCGCCGCTGGCGCGCTCGCCACGGCGGTCTGCCGCCGCCGCGTCGAGCAACCCCTCCTCGATCATCAGCTTCGCCCCGCCCAAGCCTTCCTCGCCGGGCTGGAACATCAGGATCACCCGCCCCGGCAGGTCCGCCCGGCGCTCCTGGAGCAGCCGCGCCGCGCCGAGCAGCATCGCGACGTGGGTGTCGTGGCCGCAGGCGTGCATCGCCCCGCCCACCTCGGACGCGAAGTCGAGCCCGGTGTCCTCGTGCAGCGGGAGGGCGTCCATGTCGGCGCGGAGGAGGACCGTCGGCCCGGGCCGGCCGCCCTCGATGACGGCGACGACCGAGCTGAGGGCGGAGCCGACAGCGCCCTCGAGGCCGAGCTTCTCGAGCTCCTCGAGGATCACCGCCTGGGTCTGCGGGAGGTCGAGCCCGACCTCGGGCCGGCGATGGATCCGGCGCCGGATCGCGACGACGTCGTCCTGGAGGGCGCGAGCGGCGGCGAGAAGGTCGTCGTCGGCCGCGCCGGTCGGGACCGCGGCGGTCGGGCTCGCGGGCTCCGAGCCGTCGTGGGCGGGGTCGGCCCCGGGCGCTTCGAAGACGGACAGGGCAGCTCGATCGATCTTGGTCATGCTCCGCAGGATACGCCGCGGATGTGACGTGGGCCCGTCACGACCCGTCGAGCTTCTCGAGCATCGATCGACGCCACGCCTCGGTCGCCTCGACCGCGTTGAACGTGTAGAGGTGGAGCCCGGTCACGCGGGCCGCCGGATCGGCGATGAGCGGCGCGAGCGCCTCCACGAAGCCGGTCGGCTTGTAGAAGCCGCCACTCTTCGCCAGCCCTGTCACGAAGCGCAGGTTCTTGACGAGGAACCGTTTCGCGTCCTTGACCCCGATCCGGGCCGCGATCGAGAGCAGCTTCTGCGGGTCGGCCACGCCCGGCACGCCGATGACGATCTCCGGCTCGAAGCCCTCCGCCCGGCGGGCCCGAACCCAGCGTGAGATCGCGCCCGTGTCGAAGTCCATCTGGGTCGTGACATGGTGGACGTACGGCGCCTTGTCGCGGAGCGCCTCGGCCAGTGCCGCCTCCGGGATGTCGGGATGGCCCTGCGGGTAGCCCGGGCAGCCGACCGTCGCGAACGGGTGCCCGAGCTCGGTCATCGCCCGGAGGAGCGACAGCCCGTCGAGGTACTCGCCCGGCTCGTCCGCGTCCCCTCCGACCACGAACGCCTGCGCCAGGCCGCCCTCGCGCGCCCGCTCGAGCAGGCCCGCCAGGACCGCCCGCGAGGCGATCATCCGGGCCGACAGGTGCGGGATCGCCCGGAAGCCGTCGGCCTGAAGGCGGATGGCCCAGTCGAGCGTCGCGTCGATTCCCTTGTTCGGCGACGCGGTCACCGACACGCGGGCGCCGGCCGGCAGGTGCGCGACCTGGTCGCCGATCGACTTCAGCGGCAGCAGCTCGAAGATCGGGTCCGCCAGCACGCCGGTCAGCGCGGTCCGGCCGGCCGCGTCGACCCCGCCGCGCAGCCCGCCCCGGACCCGGTCCAGCAACCCGGCCATCAGACCTCCGAATCGGGCATGGACGCCTTGCGCTTCGCGATGAACTCGGTCAGCGCCTCGTCGATGCCGGGGTCGAGCGGCGGCGCCTCGTACTCGCGGAGCATCCGCTTCCAGATCGCATTCGCCCGCTGGGCGGCGTCCTGCGAGCCGTCCTCCTGCCACTGCTCGAAGCTGTTGTTGTCGGCGGTGTCGGAGCGGTAGAACGCGTTCTCGAAGTTCGCCAGGGTGTGGGCCGAGCCCAGGTAGTGCTGGCCCGGCGTGTTCGAGAGGATGGCGTCGAGCGCCTGGCCGTTCTCGGACAGATCCACGCCGTTCACGAAGACCGCCGCCATCCCGCACTGGTCGGCATCGAGGATGAACTTCTCGTAGCCGACGGCGAGGCCGCCCTCGAGCCAGCCCGCGGCGTGGAGGACGAAATTGACGCCGCCGAGGATCGTCGGCCCGAAGGTCGCGGCCGACTCGTAGGCGGCCTGGGCGTCGGCCACCTTTGAGGCGCAGAGGTTGCCCCCGGAGCGGAACGGGACGCCGAGCCGTCGCGCGAGTGCCGCCATCACGTACAGGACGAGGGCTGGCTCCGGGGTGCCGAACGTGGGCGCGCCCGACTGCATCGACATCGAGGAGGCGAAGCTCCCCAGCACCACCGGCGCCCCGGGCCGGACGAGCTGGACGAACGCCATCCCGCCGAGCGCCTCGGCCAGGGTCTGGGCGGCGGTCCCGGCGACGGTCACCGGCGACATCGCACCGGCCAGGATGAACGGCGTGATGATCGTCGCCTGGTTGGCCTCGGCGTAGGCGCGGGCGGCGCCGAGCATGATCGAGTCCCAGACGAGCGGGGAGTTGGCGTTGATCAGCGAGATGACAGCGGTGTTCGTCTCGAGGACCTCCGCCCCGAACAGGATCCGCGCCATCTCGACCGTGTCGCGCGCCCGCTCGGGGGCGGTGACCGAGCCCATGAACGGCTTGTCGCTGTACTTGATGTGGCTGTAGACCATGTCGAGGTGGCGCTTGTTGACGGGCACGTCGACCGGCTCGCAGACGGTCCCGCCGCTGTGGTGGAGATGCGGCGACGCATAGGCGAGCTTCACGAAGTTCCGGAAGTCCTCGATCGTGCCGTAGCGCCGGCCGCGGTCGAGGTCGCGCACGAACGGCGACCCGTAGTTCGGGGCGAGGACGGTGTGGTTGCCGCCGATCTCGACGTTGTTCGCCGGGTTCCGTGCGATCTGGGTGAACTGGCGGGGCGCCGTCGCCTGGACGATCTGGCGGCACATCCCCCGCGGGAATCGGACCCGCTCGCCCTGGACGTCGGCGCCGGCGTCGCGCAGGAGACGGAGAGCATCCTCGTCGCCGCGGAACTCGAGCCCGACCTCCTCGAGGATGGTGTCGGCGTTGTGCTCGATGAGCGCGAGGCCCTCTTCGTCGAGGACCTCGAACGGGGCGAGCTTGCGGGTGAGGAACGGCTGGCGCGCGATGTGGGTCCGGGCGCGGGCCGCCTGGCGACCGGCCCGGCCGCCCGTCCGCTGGCGCGGGGAGTCGTCGCTGGTCATCGGTCCTCCTTCGCGGCGATCGCCACCGCTCGTCGTCGTCGCCCGCCGCCGTCGGGTCGGGCCCCGCCCGCCGGGCCGGCCGCGCGCCTGGGCAGCTCCGTCACCTTCGCCAGGTGCGTCGACGGCGCCGTCCGGTGCGGGAACGCCATCGCCTCGACGAAATGCTCCTGGAACCGCGGCTCGACCGCGGTCTCGATCTTCTCGACCCGGCGGACCACGTCCTCGATCTCGCGTCGTGCGGCGGCGGAGAGGAGCGCGATGAGCGCGCCGGTCCCGGCGGCGTTGCCGGCGCCCTTGACGCGGTCGAGTGGCGCGTCCGGGATCAGGCCCAGGACCATCGCGTGGAAGGGATCGATCTGGCTGCCGAACGCGCCCGCCAGGCGGACCTCGTCGACCGTATCGATCCCCGCCCGATCCATCAGCAGCCGGACGCCGGCGTACAGCGCGGCCTTGGCGAGCTGGATCGCCCGGACGTCGTTCTGGGTGACCGCGATCCGGAGCCGGCCGGCGCCGGTGCCGTCGTGGACGAGGTAGCTGAACGTCCGGCCGTCCGGGACGATCCGCGGCGTCCGCGCCGCGAGCGACCCGTCCACGATCCCGTCGTGGGTGATCACGCCGGCCAGGAACAGCTCGGCGATGACCTCAACGATCCCCGATCCGCAGATTCCGGTGATCCCGGTGTCGGCGGTGGCGGCGGCAAACCCCGGATCGTCCGACCAGAGCTCCGAGCCGATCACCCGGAACCGCGGCTCGAGGGTCTCGCGGTCGATGCGGACGCGCTCGATGGCGCCGGGCGCGGCGCGCTGGCCCGACGAGATCTGGGCGCCCTCGAAGGCGGGCCCCGTCGGCGACGAGGCGGCGAGGAGCGAGTGGCGGTTGCCGAGCACGATCTCGGCATTCGTGCCGACGTCGACGACCAGCTCGACCGCCTCGGACTCGTGCGGGGCCTCGGCCAGGATCACGCCCGCGGTGTCCGCACCGACGTGACCCGCGATGCACGGCAGGACGTAGACGCGGGCGCCGGGATGGGCCTGGAGGTCCAGCTCCGAGGCGCGCACGGTGATCGCGCGGTCCGTGGCAAGCGCGAAGGGCGCCGAGCCGAGCGGGATCGGGTCGATGCCGAGCAGGAGGTGGTGCATGATCGGGTTGCCGACGACCGCGAGCTCGAGGATCGCGTCGCGCTTGATCCCTGCCCGGTTCGCGAGTTGGGCGAGCAACCCGTTGAGCGCCTGGCGGACCGCGGCGGTCATCTCGCCTGCCCCGGCGTCGTTCATCATCGCGTAGCTGACCCGGCTCATCAGGTCCTCGCCGAACCGGATCTGGGGGTTCATCACCCCCGCGCTCGCGAGGACCGCGCCGTCGGCGAGGTTCGCGAGGTGGCCGGCGATGGTCGTCGAGCCGACGTCGATCGCGACGCCGAACGCCTGATCGTGGAGCCCGGGCCAGACGCCGGTGATCGTCCGCTTGTCGTGGACCGCGACGGTGACGCCGTACCTGCCCGCCTCGAGGGCCGGCTGGAGGGCGCGGATGACGTGCAGGTCGGTCTCGAGGTCGTGGACGTCCCACTCGCGGGCCAGCGACTCCTGGAGCCGCGCGAGGTCGCCGGTCGGCGACGCGAGCTCGGGCGGCTCGACCTCGACGTAGTGCAGGCGCACGACCGGGTCGATGTGGAACTCGCGCACGTCGAGGCCCTTGCGGACGACCTGGCGATAGACCTGGCTCTCGGGCGGAACGTCGATGACGACGTCGCCCTGGACGTGAGCCGTGCAGCCGAGGCGACGCCCGTCGGCGAGTCCCTTCGTCGCGCGGTACTCGGCCTCGACGGGGCCGATCGGCGTCAGGTGGTCCGGGGCAGACGTGATCCCGTGCTTGGCGAACTCGCCGACGCTCTGCTCCACCTGGCAGCGGCCGCAGATGCCGCGTCCGCCGCAGACCGAATCGATATCGACGCCGAGCCGGCGAGCGGCATCGAGGACGGTCGTCCCGGATTCGAACCGGCCACGCCGGCCGGACGGGGTGAAGATGACGAGCGGATCAGCTACCGGGTCCTGGGCCATCGCGGCGCCTCGCGGGGTCAGCCGCCGACCGTTGCGACGGCCTCGGTCCCGGCGATCCGCTCCG
>DASSPG010000132.1:0-12275 GCA_035699725.1 Candidatus Limnocylindrales bacterium
TCGTGCTCGCGGCGGTCGATGCCGGCCTGCTCCCGCTCATCCGGGCGCTGGAGCTGCTGACCACCGGCCCGGCCCGAGTCCTCGGGTCCGGCTGGGGTTCCGGTGCCGCCCCCGGTCTCGTCGAGGGCGCCCCGGCGGACCTCGTCGTCTTCGATCGGTCGCAGTCGTGGACCGTGCAGGCCGAGGCGCTCGTGTCGCGCGGCAAGAACACGCCCCTCACCGGCCGTCAGCTCGCCGGGGGGATCCTTCTCACCGTCGCTGCGGGCCGTTTCGCCTACGAGGCGGCCGACGCCGACTGAGCTCAGCCGCCCGAAGGGTTCTGGATCACGCCGATGTCCTCGACGGAGATCGGCTGCCGGTAGCGAAGCACGATGGTCCGCGTGATCCCGGCGAGGCGGCAGGAGTCAGGACGGTTCACCTGGTACGGGAACAGCGCCGACTGGTGTCCTTCGAACGCGCCGTACACCTCGAGACGCCAGACCTCGTCGCACATGCCGCCAATCCAGCGAACCACGATCTCGTCATCGCTACCGGGAACCGGCGCGAGTTCGACGTTGCCGACCCAGTCCGAGCCGGCTCGTTCCGTCCAGATGACGCCGACGAGGTCTGAGGCCGTGACCGGTCGAGCACCGACGAGCATGTTCGGACCGTCGATGACCTCGACCGTCACCGGCCCGCGGTCGGACGACCCGGCGGGGACCTCGATCCGGGTCACGAGCTCGACCTGCGCGAACTCCGTCTCGGCCCAGACTCGTGTGCCACCGTCGGCGGTATAGGCGGACCGGACGACGGGGCTGCCGCCTTCGGTCACCAGCCGGCGCACGATCCAGATCGTGTCGGAACGTTCGAGCTCCCGCATGTGCCCGACCGACTCCGGATCGATGTTCGCAAGGTCCGACCCTCGGACGACGGTCACCCACTCGGACGTGGCAGGGCCGAGCTCGCCATCGATGCGAGCGAGCACGGCGTCAACATTCTCCGCTGGCGAGACACCGAGCATGACGGCCGCCTGGGGCGTCATGGTGCCCGCGCGCCAGACGAGGGCATCAACGACGAAGCGACCGTTGTCGAAAAAGGTCCCGGCCCGACGATCGCCGAAGTGCCCAACGACGACGACCGGCAGCGGCTCCGAACCGTTCGCGAACCACCCGTCCGGGATCTCGAAGGGCACCTCCGGTCCGATGACCGGGTTGAGCGCAGGTCGGCGGGCGGGCTCCGCGAACCGGCCGGTCGGCCCGATCGGGAGCCGCTGCGGCGCTTCGGTGAGCCAGCGCAATCCGGTCGGGCAGTCCCCTTCGATCGGCCCCGGCGAACCCGCCACCGGCGGACACTCGATGGCCCCTGGCGGCTGGATGAAGTACCCCGCGACGGCAAGCTCGGTGTCGGCCTCGAGCAGGCCCGGCTCCGGAGCGCGCAAGAGGGCATCGGACAATGACAGGACCGGAAGTCCGAACACAGTCGTCGGAACACCTGTGGGGAGCACCGTGGGAGCGGTCGGTGCGGCCACGGTCGTCGGCGACGGCGTCGTCTCGGGCGGGAGTGGGACCAGCGGGAACGGGACGAAGCCGATGTTGCTTACATCCCACGGCACGGCTTCGTACGCCTCGGCGGTGCCGTCGACGATGAGCAGCGTGCGGCGGACCGATGGACCGCCCCCGGGTCCGGGCTCGATTCCCGTCACCACCCAGGCGATCGAGCGGTCAATGATCCCGAGGGCTCCGGTCCCGAGAGCAGGCTCGAGCTCGTGGATCCGATGGCCCGGCAGGGCGACACGCGAGAGGACCCGGAGTTGCGGCAGGGCGGCGAGAACCAGGCGGTCGACGTCCGCGACCGTCCACGTTGGCTCGCGACGCGGCTCGCCCGTCATCGGCTCCAGGTCCACGACCGTGCTCGATGGCACGAGCCGGCCGTCGATCGAGACGATCGAGTCGACGACGAAGCCGGCACATGCGGCCGGGTCCGCCACGTCACACAGCGCCGGCACGCCACGCCGATCGTGGAAGTGGCCGATCAGGACGACCTCGGGCAGCCTCTCGCCAGCCGTCGAAGTCGCTGTGACGGCATCCAGCGTGCTGCGATCGACGAACGGCAGGACCGAGGGGAAACCGACTCGATCGGGCGGGAGCGACGCCGGAATGGGGGCGAGCGGAGACGGCGTGTCTACGACCCATTGCGCGTCGCCTGGACAGTCCACCCGAATGGGATTCCTCGCGGCGTCGACAGAAAGGGCACAACCGAACTCTCGAGCCGCAGGGGCAGCGTGGCCTCGCACGGCGATCTCGCGATCCGTCGGGTCGGTGTCGCGGACGGCGATCGCCTCGGCGACCGAGAGGATCGGCATACCGTGGACGGTCGTCGGCGTTGCCGCCGGGCCGGAGTGGCGCGGCGACACGCCCACGATGCCGACGAGGACGGCGACGGCCGCGGCCGACGCGAGCAGCGCGACAGGCGTTCGGCCGAGCCGCAACGGCCGGCTTCGTTCGGCCGCTCGTGCGCGCTCGATGGCGCCCGACACGAGATCAGGAGGCGTCGGTCGGGCGTTGGCTCGGGCGCCGAAGGCCGCCGCCAGTCGGCCGTCGTCCCAGTCCATCGGTCGGCCGGTCATCGATCACGCTCCTCGTCGGCTCGGATCGCCGCCGCGAGCGCCTGCCGGGCTGCGAACAGCCGCGACTTGGCCGTGCCTACCGGGATGTCGAGGATCGACGCCAGCTCGGCGACCGGCCGGCCCTCGAGGTGGTGGAGGACGAGGATCGCGCGCTGGTCGACCGGGAGCGTGGCGAGCGCCGCGTCCAGGATCGCCGCGTCGTCACGAGGCGCTCCGACGGCCCGGTCCGCCAGCGCCGCGACGGTCGAGGACGGGATCTCGCGGACGCGTCTCCGGCTTCGGGCGCGATGGGTCTGGCGAGCGGCGTTGACCGCGACCCGCTGGAGCCACGCCTCGAACTTCTCGGGCTCCCGCAGGCGCCCGAGCTCGCGCCACGCCGCGACGAACGTCTCCTGGGCGGCGTCGCGGGCGTCGGCCTCGTTGCCGAGGATCGCGCTGGTCAGTCGGTACACGGCATCCATCCGGGCGCGGACGATCGACTCGAACGCGTCGAGGTCACCGTTCCGGGCCCGGTCGATCAGCGACCGGTCGATCGCGGGTCCGATGCGCGGGTCCCTCCTGGCGCGTTCACCCATTCGATGCCGCTCGGGCGGCATCGGTTCACTGTGACGCGTGAGCGTCCGTCCGGCGCAACGCCGGCGCGGCGCCGATCGCGCTCGGGTAGGCTCGGCGGCGATGGCTCGCTCGACCGCCCGCCGCGGCTCCACCCTCAATCTCGACTTCGAGCGCCGGCCCTACTGGCACGCCACGATGCCGGACCTGCCGTCGCGCCGTGACCGGCCGCTGCCCGACACCGCCGACGTCGTCGTGATCGGTGGCGGCTACATGGGGATCAACGCGGCGCGCGTCCTGGCCGGCGCCGGCGCGGCGGTCACGCTCCTCGAGGCCGAGCATCTCGGGTTCGGCGGCTCGACGCGGAACGGCGGGATCGTCCATCCCGGCTACAAGTGGGGACCCGGCCAGCTCGTGAAGCGCTACGGCGAGGACACCGGCCGGGCGCTGTACCGCGAGACGCTCGACGGCTACGCCCTCGTCAAGCGGCTCATCGCCGACGAGGCGATCGACTGCGAGTTCCGCGAACGCGGCTTCCTGGACCTCGCCTGGGGACCGTCGCACGCCGACGACCTGCGCCGCTCGGTCGAGAGCTACCGCGGTCTGGGACTCGAGGCCTCGTTCGTCGAGCGCGCGGATCTGCACGAGGAGATCGGGTCGAGCTTCTATCACGGCGGCATGGTGTTCCCGCTGAGCGGACTGCTCCATCCCGGCAAGTACTTCGCCGGGCTCGCGGCCGCGGCAGATCGGGCCGGGGCGGATCTCCATGAGGGCGTCCGGGCGCGGACGATCCGGCGCCAGGCCGACGGACGGCTCGTCGTCGAGACGGATCGTGGCGCGATCCTGACGAAGGAGGTCGTCGTCGGGACGAACGGCTACACCGACGGGGTGGTCCCGAACCTGCGCCGGCGAGTGATCCCGATCGGGAGCTACATCATCGCGACCGAGCCACTCCCCGAGGAGCTGGCACGGAGCCTCTCGCCACGCGGCCGGGCCTTCTTCGACACGAAGAACTTCCTCTACTACTGGCACGTGTCGGAGGATCGCCGGATGATCTTCGGCGGCCGGGCGAGCTTCCTGCCGATGTCGCTCGACCGGATCTGGGGGATCCTGCATCGGGGCATGCTCGAGGTCCACCCGCAGCTCGCGGGCTACCGGATCGACTACGCGTGGGGCGGCAACGTCGGGTTCACGTTCGACCGGATGCCGCATGTCGGGCGCAAGGACGGGATCACCTACGCGCTGGGGTGCTGCGGGACGGGTGTCGCCCTGATGACGGCGCTCGGCACGTGGGTCGGGGAGTGGCTGGGCGGCGGCCCGGCGCCCGCCCTCGCCTCCCTGCGCTTCCCGCTCGTCCCGGCACCGTACGAGGGTCGGCCGTGGTTCCTGCCGTTCGCGGGCGAGTGGTTCCGGCTCCAGGACCGCATGGCCCGCCGCTCCGCATCCCCGGGCCCTACCGCTCTGGACGATCCCAGCGGCCGCTGAGCTCCTCGAAGCCCTCGACCGAGCCGATCCACTCGTACGTCGTCACCGGGAAGCCGGCCTCGGTCCTGAGGCTGACCGGGTCGAACAGCCCGGATTCGAACGCCGTGAACGCCCGCCGCGCCTCTGCTTCGCGGCCCGCCCGGATCTCGAGGCGGTAGCCGTCGATCCAGGTGAGGCCGCCGCCGAACTTCGCCGCGGGATAGCCGGCCCCCGTGTCGTAGATGTGACCGGTCACCCGATCCGGCGTGTGCGCCGCGACGAACTCCTCGATCAGCGGATAGCGCAGATGGCCCGGCATCGTCGTGCCGTAGACGAAGAAGAACGTGGCGCTCGTGGACGGTGCCGGAGCGGACGGTGCCGCGACGCTCGGGGCCCCGGTCGTGGGCAGCGGTGCCGCCGCGCCGGGCTGGCTGACCAGGATCGCGACGACGGCGACGAGGACGCCCGCGACGGACGCGATCGCCCCGATGCCGCCGGGCGAGCGCCAGCCTTCGGTTGGGCGATGGGACACGGGCTCGTCTCCTCGATGGGTCCTGTGCCGCGGCCGTCATGCTGGGCGGCACGCGGGCACGCGGTGAAAGCTGCGGGTGGGGCGGGGGTGGCTGCGGCGCTCACGCGGCCGTCGTCGCGGTGGCGGTCGATGTCGCGGGCGCCGCGCGTAGCGTGCCACCTCCGCCGATCCCGCGTCGATGCCAGTCTGACCACGCCCGTTTTCTCATACGACAGCCACGCCGGCCTTTTCGCAGGAGGCGGGTGCTCGACCACTCGAATCAGCCTCAAATGCCCGCGTGAGTGTCGTTCGAGCCTCGATCGGCCTCGACGACGAACGCGCTCGCGGGTAGTGCTCGCGTGGCTGACATTCGAGAAGTTCGGCGCCTCGGGCGCTCCGTCCCGAACCGGCAATCTGGTCAACCAGCCGTGGGGGGACTGGTACGGCGACTTGTGGCGCCGTCCCGACGACCGGGCGAGCTGATCCGTGCGTGGGAAGCCGCCCGGCGGACGCCGCGAGGACCGTGTTCAGGGGTGTTAGGCGCCGTACCAGTCGTCGAGAGACTGGTGGGCGAGGTTGGCGCCTCCGACGCGCCGCCGACGCGCGGCCGACGACGCGCCGGCCGCCGCGCGGTCCGCGCGGGACTTCGCATACCCTTCCCGATCGTGACGATCAACCAGGGGCCGGTCCAGTACAAGGGCGAGGAACTCGAGGCGGAGCGAGGGCCCGGGCTCGGCTGCTTCCGGTTCCAGCTGATCGTCCTCGGGATCTTCATCGTCCTGACGCCGCTGAGCGTCGCGTGGGGATGGCCGCCGATGATCTCCGCCGCGCTCCTGTTCGCGGTGATCCTGCTCCTCCTCTTCGCGGGCCAGACGATCATCTTCCTGCTCCGGCTCGTGGCCGCCGACCGGCGCAGCCGGCGCCGCCCGCTGGCGAGCACGTCGAAGACGGTGGGCGAGCTCGAAGACGACGCCAGGGGTGAGGCGGCCGCTCCGCCGCGCGACGACGCGCCCGGCGCGACACCGCCCGACCCGGCCGGGCCGCCGGCCGAGGACACGTCCGCCCCACCGGCCGACGAGGGCCCCGTGCGATAATCGGCCGCCCCGGCCCCAAGCCGGTGGACGCGGTCCGCGGCCCCGGATCGATCGACGCGTGGAGGAGAGGAGCCGTGCCCGTCCTGGCGACCTACTTCTCCGTCCGCCGCGGCCGCGACGCGTTCTTCAAGTTCTACATGCGGACGCTGTTCGCCCGCCAGGTCCGGGAGTACGAGGCGAAGTACGGGATCCGGTTCATCGGCTGGTACAACGTCGCCCACGGCTGGGACTTCGACAACGTGATCCTGCTCGATCTCCCGGACTACGCGACACTGGACAAGCTCGAGGCGGACGAAAGCCTGCGGGCGCTCGGCCACCGGGCCGGCGAATGGATCTTCCAGCGCCATCACTCGATGTTCCTCCGCGAGCGGATGGGACCCGATCTCGAATACCACCACTGACCGGGGACCAAGAATGAGCATCCGCCGCACGGCGACACCGGAACCGAACGATGGGAGGCGATCCGCCATGGACACGAGCCGCAACGACCTGCTCGGCGAGATCGCAGCCGATGCCGCCCTCGAGCGGTCGGACTTCCTCGTCCAGGCGACCGACCAGCTCCGCAAGTTCCTCGACGCCAACAAGGAGCGGATCAGCGAGATCGGCGGCCTCGTCCTGATCGACGAGGATCCCGACTATCTCTCGATCGCGCCCGACCTGACCTTCCGCAGCCGGACCCGCTACCTCGACGAGCTGACCGGCGAGTGGACGTCGGAGACCGAGGTCATCGAGAGCGCAGCGGAGCTGATCGAGCTCTACAACCCGGCCGACATCTACACGGCGTTCGGCGAGGCCGCCCGCGACGGCGCCGGGCTCGAGGACCAGCCGACCGCCGGGGGCGATCTCCTCGACGCCGCCGGGATCGGCGTGGACGAGGGGATCACGATCGGGGCGCCCGATCCATACGCGGCCGCGGCCGACGAGTGGGCCGCCACCCAGCCCGAGGCCGTCGAGGTCGACGACGACGAGCTGGCCGCCCAACGCCTGTACGACCTCGCCCTCGAGTTCCAGGAGCGGAGCCAGCGCAGCGAGGCGCGTCTCCTCGAGCAGTTCGAGGACGCCTCGTCGGTCCTGATCTCGAAGATCGGTGACCTGATCATCAACGACGACGACGACGAGCGCCTCACCCTCACCGCGTCCGGCGAGTTCCGGGCCGAAGTCCTCACCGAGGAGGAGAACGAGTGGCGGCCGCTGAAGTCGGCCGAGGAGCTCGTCGAGTACTACGACCCGACCGACGTGTTCGGCGATCTGGCCGACGCGCTCGCCGAGGCCTTCCCGTCGATCGCACCCGAGCTCGCCGCGTTCGGGGACGAGGCCGAGGCTGACGAGGCGGCCGACGACGACGACAAGGACGAGGACGACGACGCGGACGGCGACGAGGACGAAGAGGGCGACGACGAAGGCGGCGACGACAGGGCTCCGGCCGACGCACCCTCGACCGGGGACGACGGCGCGGCCCCGACGGAGGGCGACGCCCGCCGGTGACGATGCGCCTGGTCCGGACCGAGCTGGTCGACAGCCGGGAGATCCTCCCGGGCCAGTGGCTCCAGTCGTTCCTCGCACCGGAGCTCGCGGTGGGCTCGCGGGCGGGCCAGTTCATCCACGCCCGGACCGGTGACCTGTCCGGGCTCGTGCTGCGCCGGCCCTTCTCGATCAACACCGCCGATCCGGCGACAGGTGTGATCACGATCCACTTCCGGACGATCGGGCGCGGGACGGAATGGTTCACCCGCCTCCGACCGGGCGACGCGGTCGACATGCTCGGGCCGCTCGGGCGGCCGTTCGAGGTGGACGCGAGGTCGCGGCACCTCCTCTTGATCGCCGGCGGCCTCGGCATGGCCGGGGTCCGGGCCCTCGCCGATGAGGCGCTCCGGGACGGACGCCAGGTCACGCTCCTGTTCGGGGCGGCGTCCGCTCGTGACGTGTATCCGTCGTCGCTCCTCCCCGACGAGGTCGAGTACGTGATCGCGACCGACGACGGGTCGGTCGGCCATCGCGGGTTCGTCACCGAGCTCGTGCCGGAGTACGAGGCATGGGCGGACCAGGCCTTCGCCTGCGGCCCGGCGCCGATGCTGGCGGCGCTCGCCCGTCAGGCGGCGGGGCGGCGCGAGCGGCTGGGCGTCGCACAGCTCGGGCGCAAGCGCGGTGCGGGGAAGCCGGTCCTGGCGGGATCCACCGCAGCTCGCCGGAAGGCCTTCCTCCAGGTGTCGATGGAGCAGAACATGGGCTGCGCCGTCGGGGCTTGTCTCGGCTGCGTGATCCTGGGCACGAACGGGCAGCCGCAGCGGGTCTGCCGCGAGGGCCCGGTGTTCGCTTCGGACGAAGTCGCGTGGGAGGCGGGCTGGTGAAGGCGACTCTCACGGACGTCTGGCTGCTGCTGGTCCGGCCAAGGGACCAAGCAACATCCGACCGGCCGCGACGTCGCCCGTCGAGGGGCATGGTGGGTCGGTCGGTCCCTCGGCTGGACCATGAGCCGGCCGGCGGCCGCGTCGAGCGTCGCTTGCTCCGTCCCGTGGACCACGACCGTCGCGAGCGCCGCCGGTGAAGGCGAAGCGGCGTGTCACGACGAACCCGGTCACGCGCCGGGGCGGGATCGACCGCGGACCGAAGGCGGGGCGCACCGCGGGCACGTCGTCGCGGCCGCCGATCCCGGCCATGCCGGTGCCGCGCCGCCGGACCGAGCCGCTGCCGGACCCGGCCGCGGCGGAGGCGCCGCCGGCGGCGCCCGTGACCGTCGACCTGTCGGTCGACCTGGGCCGCGGGCTCGTCCTGCCCAACCCGATCCTCGTCGCATCGGGGACGTTCGGCTACGGGATCGAGTACGGCGACGTCGTCGACGTCGACCGGCTCGGCGCGATCTGCTGCAAGGGCACGACCCTGAAGCCGCGGATCGGCAACGTCACGCCGCGCGTGACCGAGACGCCGGGCGGGATGCTCAACTCCATCGGGCTCCAGAACCCGGGGGTCGACGCGGTCGTCGAGAAGTACGCCGCGACCTGGGTCGGCTGGAAGGCGCCGGTCATCGTCAACGTTGCGGGGGAGTCGGTCGCCGACTACGTCGAGGTGGTCCGTCGCCTCGAGGGCGTGCCGGGCGTGGCCGGGATCGAGCTCAACATCTCGTGCCCCAACGTCGGCCGGGGGGGGCTCCAGTTCGCGATCGACGCCGGTGCCGCCGGTGAGGTCACCGCGGCCGTCCGGCGCGCGACGGACCTCCCGCTCCTCGTGAAGCTCTCCCCGAACGTCGCCGACGTCCGACCGATCGCCCGCGCGATCGCCGACGCCGGCGCCGACGCCCTGACCGCGATCAACACGCTGTCCGGGATCGCGGTCGCGCCGTCACGGACGAAGCCCCTGCTCGGCAACATCTACGGCGGGCTGTCGGGTCCAGCGATCAAGCCTGTGGCGCTCCGGATCGTCTATGAGGTCAGCCAGATCGTGGACATCCCGGTCGTGGCGATCGGCGGCGTCACCGAGCTCGCCGACGTCCTCGACTTCCTCGCCGTCGGCGCGGTCGCGGTCCAGGTCGGCACGGCGATCTTCGCCGACCCGACCCTCCCGGTCCGGCTCGTCGACGAGCTCGACGGGGAGTGCCGCCGGCGCGGGCTCGTGACCTACGCGGACCTGATCGGGACGGCCCTGCCGACGAAGCCCGGCGCGCCATCGTCGAAGGGGGTCGAGTACCGGCCGTAGCCTGGAGCCGGGGCAAACCCGCCGACCGGACGGGCACGGCTAGACTTGGGCCATGACGACGATCAAGCCCGCCCTCGAGATCGGCGCCGTGGCCGCCATCGCGCGCCGGACCGAGGAGCTGTTCCGCTCGTCCGGGGCGCTGCGCGAGGGCCACTTCCTGCTGAAGAGCGGCCGCCATGGCGACGCCTACGTCGAGAAGTTCGCGGTCCTGTCCGATCCGGCCGCAACGAGCGAGCTGTGCGGGTTCTGGGCAGCCCGGTTCGCGCTCGACGAGGACGGCGAGGACACCCGGGTCGACCTCGTCTCGGGCCCGACGACCGGCGGTGTGATCCTGGCGTTCGAGACCGGGCGCCAGCTCGGTGTCCGGGCCATCTTCGCCGAGGAGGTCCGCACGGCCGAGGGTGCCCCGCACCGTGAGTTCCGGCGCGGCTTCCGGATCGAGCGCGGCGAGCGCGTGCTGCTCGTGGACGACATCCTCACGACCGGCGGCTCGCTCCTCGCGATGATCCCGGCCATCGAGGCGATGGGCGGCGAGATCGTCGAGTGCGTCGTTCTCGTCGATCGGAGCGGTGGTGGCACGAACACGCTGACGTCGCCGGCGACGGGCCGGTCGTACCCGCTCCGCTCGCTGTGGCGGCTCGACCTGCCGACCTACGAGCCCGGCCCGGACACCTGCCCGCGCTGCGCCGACGGCACACCGCTCCACACCCCGGGGAGCAGCGGTACCGGGGCGTGATCTCGGCGGATCCGGGTGGCCGGGAGACGGCGCCGGAGCCGTCGCGCCGGCCCGCGGTCGTCGGCGGGGTCGCCGTCGCCGCGATCCTCATCGTCGTTGCCTTGACCACAGTCCTCGCCAGCCCGACCCGCCGGGTCGAGAGCGGCGTGGTGGTTGCGGTCCAGGCGACGAGCCTGACCGACGTCCAGGGGTTCTCGATCCGGACGGCCGACGGACGCACGCTCGACTTCGGGATCGGCGCCCTCGAGAACGCGTCGTCCTTCCCGCCTGGCCACCTCGCGGAGCACCGAGTCAGCCTCGCGGCCGTGCGCGTGACGTTCATCGATCGGGACGGGGCGCACGTGGCGCTGCGGATCGAGGACGCGCCGTAGTCCGGAAGGCCTGACGGCCTAGCCGGCGCCCTCGACGGCTGCGACCGCGGACTCGAGCTCGTCGGGCGCGAAGACCAGCTCGAACGATGCGCTCACCCTTCCATCCGCGCCGACCACGAACACGAACGGCTCGCTCCGGAGGCGGTACGCCGTGGTCGCCGGGGCCGGCACGAGCTGACCGCCGTTGAGCACCGGCTGGAGCTGCCCGGACTCGAGCTGGAGCTCGTACGGCTCGACGTTGATGAAGGTCATGTCCGGGTGGGCGGCCGCGACCGGCTTGACCTTGTCCAGCGTCGGTCCGCAGGTCGCAGTCTGGCAGAACTTCGGCGTCGCGAAGACGAGCACGAACGGCTTCTTCGCCGCGAGCGCGTCCGCGACCGAGGTCTCGTAGAAGCGTTTCACCGGTTTGGAGTCGGTCGAGATCCGGGCGAGATCCCCGCCGACGTCCGCCAGCGTCGGCGTGTCGACGGAGGGGGCCGGGTCGCCGGGCGAGACCACGGTCGCCTTCTGCGCGACATCGAAGCTGAACGTGAGCGTCACCGCCGGCGAGCCGGGGGCCTCGGTCGTGAAGTCGGCCTGCCAGGCGCCCGCCGACGGGAACGTCGCGCGGCCCACGTACACGCCGTTGACGCCCTCGATGGCCCACACGAACGTCTGCGGCGCTGGCGCGATCGTCTCGCCGTTCGGCCCGCGGTAGCCGATCGCCAGGGTCCGATCCGGCGCCGCGACCGGCTTCTGGCCGCTCGAGTCGAGGAGCGAGAACACCGTGCGGTTGTCGCCGATCCGGAACTCGGTCGTGACCGGGACCGGCAGGACGGCCGGGGTGCTGGACGAGGCCGCTGCGGAGCCCGATGGCGCGGCGCTCGGCCCGACGGGAGAGGGCGTCGCCCCCGAGGCGCATGCAGCGACGATCACGGTGGCCGCGGTGAGCGCGCCAAGGAAGCGCCGGGGGAGCGTCAGCGGGCGGGTCATGGAACAAGCGTAGGGCGGCCCGCTCACCTGCGCATGCAAACGTTCGTGGGGCGGATGGCCAAGGCCGGCCTGCCGGTCGCGGCCGCGGCCCGCGCTAGAATGCGGCGAGCCGCACGGTCGGGTTGCGGCGCCCCGATCCCCGCGTCCCGAGGAGGACCGTGACCCGCTTCCAGAAGCTCGCAGCGGCGACCGTCGCGTCGGTCCTCGTCCTGATCACGATCGGCGTGATCGTGCGGGTCACCGGCTCGGGGATGGGCTGCCCGGACTGGCCGCTGTGCCA
>DASSPG010000133.1:0-3532 GCA_035699725.1 Candidatus Limnocylindrales bacterium
GTCCACCAGCGGCTTGCCCGCGACGACGATCAACAGGACCAGCCCGGCGGTCAGGACGAGCAGGATCGGGACGACCGTGAAGAGGATCTTCCCGGTCAGGGTGAGCCGCGAGAAGGAGCGGGCGACGGCGGTCAACGGGCCATCCCCGGACTGCTCACCCGCCCGCTCGCCGGCCCGCTCGCCGGCCCGCCCGGCGCGGGAAGTTCTCGAATGACACCCAGGTGAGCGTTACGCGGCCGGATCGGCCCGTCGAGGCTCTCCACGAGCATTTCGCCGCCCGCAATTAGCCCTCGAAGGCTAACGGACCCGCTCGTCGCGCTCCTCGAAGGGCGCGACGGCGTGTTAGTGCTCGCGTGGCTGTCATTGGAGAAGATTGGGCGCGGGCGGGCGACGCCGGACCTGTGGCGAGCGGCCGGGCGCGGGACCGCGATCACTTGTCGACCCCGCCCATGATCGGGTCGAGGCTGGCCATGACCGCCATCGCGTCGGCGATCAGGTGGCCCGGCATCAGCGTCCCGACCGCCTGGAGGTGGACGAACGACGGGTCGTGGATCCGCATCCGGAACGGCTGGTCCGTGCCGTCGCTGATCACGTAGGCCGCGTACTGGCCGCGCGGTCCCTCGACCGCGGCGTAGGCCCGGCCCGGTCGCGGGCGGAGCAGCCGCGGGAGCTTGGCCATGATCGGACCGTCCGGCATGTTGTGGAGGCACTGGTCGATGATCCGGAGGCTCTGCTTGATCTCGTCGATCCGGACCAGGTAGCGGGCCAGGCAGTCGCCCTCGTCGCGGGTCGGGATGTCGAACTCGAGCTCGGGGAAGACGCTGTACGGGTGGGCGCGCCGGAAGTCGAGCGGGACGCCGGTGGCCCGGATGTTCGGCCCGGTCATCGCCATCCGGAATGCGGTCTCCTTGTCCATCGTGCCGAGGCCGCGCATCCGGCGGACGAAGATCTCGTTCTCGTTGAGGAGCCCGGTGCCGGCCTCGATCTGGGTCGTGGCCCGGCTCATCCAGTCGCCGAGGCGGCTCATGAAGTCGTGGTTGAGGTCGCCGTTGACCCCTCCGATCCGGAGGTAGTTGAACAGCAGCCGCTGGCCCGTGAGCGACGCGAGCATCTCGGCGATCTCGTCGCGCTCGATGAAGCTCCACAGGATCGGGGTCAGCCCGCCGAGGTCGAGCGCCATCCAGCCCAGGAATAGCGAGTGCGACAGGATCCGGTTCAGCTCGGTCGCGAGGACCCGGATGTACTCGGCCCGGCGGGGCACCTCGACGTCGAGCAGCTTCTCGAACGCGAGGACGCCGGGCCACTCGCAGAAGAGCGAGCTGATGTACTCGAGCGGATCGAGGTACGCGATCGTGTGGTGGTAATCGGCGTTCTCGCACAGCTTCTCGACACCGCGGTGGAGGTAGCCCAGCACCGGGTCGAGATCGACGACGTTCTCGCCGTCGAGCTTGAGGACCACCCGCAGCACGCCGTGGGTCGAGGGGTGCTGGGGGCCCATGTTGATGAACATCTCGCCGTCGCCGAGGGTGTAGAACTCGGCCTCGCGCTCCGTCCGCGGCGGGTACGGCGGGATCGGCTCAAACGTCCCGACGGCCGCATCGAGCTGGACCCGCGGGTCGTCCGAAGGGACGTCGTGGATCGGGTGGCCGTGGGGCGGAGCGGCAGTCATGCCCGGCTCTTCCGAATCATCGTGGCGGCCTTCGCGTTGCGCGGCGCGTGCGACTGCTCCATGTGGCGGACGCCGGCTCCGGGCGAGCGGGCGGCGTCGTCGGGCAGGAAGAAGTCCTTGCGGAGCGGGAAGCTCTGGTAGTCGGGCGGCATGTAGATCCGGCGCAGGTCGCGGTTGCCCTCGAACGTGATCCCGAACATGTCGTAGGCCTCGCGCTCCATCCACTCGGCGCCCTTCCAGAGGAACGTGACCGAGGGAACGCGGGGATCCTCGCGCGACAGCCCATCGGCCACGACCCGCAACCAGTCCGGGCTGGACTCCGACCAGAGGTGGTAGACGACCTGCATGACGGTGCCCGTGTCGACGCCTGCGAGGTCCGCCAGGAGGAGGAACCGGAAGTCCGCCTCGTCGTGGAGGGCACGGACCACGTCCGGGACGTCGCCCGGCCCGATCCGGATCTCGGTCTCGTCATGGCGCTGGTGGATCGGCGCCGTGAGGCGGTCGCCGAATCGGGCCTGGAGCCGGCGCCTGAGGGCGGCGTCCACCTAGACGTTCTCCGGCACGGTCGGGCCGACCGCCCGATCGGGCCAGTGGCCGCGGCGGTCCTTGACGAGCTGCTGGAGCTTCATCATCCCGTAGATCAGGCCCTCGGGACGGGGCGGGCAGCCGGGGACGTAGACATCGACCGGCATGACCCGGTCGATCCCCTCGATCGTCGCGTAGCTCCGCTTGTAACGCCCGCCGGAGCACGTGCAGTCGCCCATCGCGACGCACCACTTCGGCTCCGGCATCTGCTCCCAGAGCCGGACGAGCGGGCCGGCCATCTTCGTCGTGAGGGTGCCCGCGACGATCAGCACGTCCGCCTGGCGGGGGCTCGCCCGGAAGGGGAACATCCCCCAGCGGTCGATGTCGTTGACCGAGGTCGCGGTCGACATCATCTCCATCGCGCAGCAGGCCAGGCCCGACAGGAGCGGCCACAGGCTGTTCGCGCGGATGAGATCGAGGACGTAGTCGGCCTTGGTCGGGATTACCTCGAGGGCGCCGGACCAGCGGGCGTCGTCGCGCCGGGCGATGCCGGACGCCTCGACCTCGCGGAGGTGGGTGACCTCCGGCTCGAGGCTGCCCTGGTAGGCGTTCGGGTCGGTGGAGCGCCAGAGCGTGTTGCTGACGACGATCGGCTCGGCGACGGCGGTCTGGGCGACGACCAGGGCACCTGGGACGTTGCCCGGCGAGTCCGAGCCCATCGCCGTGGCGTCGTCCGGTCCGGTCCCGAGGCCCGCGCCCGGCTCGTCGCTCAGCGCCATGTCAGCACGCCCTTGCGCCACGCGTACGCCAGGCCCAGGAGAAGGATCCCGACGAACGCGAACATGCTCAGGAAGAGGGTCGCGATCTCGACCACGTCGGCCCGGAAGATGATCGCCCAGAGGTAGATGAAGATCACCTCGATGTCGAAGGCGACGAAGAGCAGCGCGTAGATGTAGAACGAGAGGCCGAACCGGCCGTGGGTATCGCCGTAGGTGTCGATGCCGGACTCGTAGGGCAGGCCCTTGTGGACGTCGCCGCGGTTGCGATGGGTCAGCAGCCAGGCCGCGCCGATCGTCAGGAACACGAACGAGACGCCGGCGAACAGGAACCCCACGATGTACCAGATGTTGGTCACGTCGACGGTCTCTCCGGGTTGGGCTGCGGGCCGACCGCGTCCGGCTGAGCTACCGGGGATACGGCCCACCCTGCGCGTGCGGATCCGCACCGCTCGGGGCGCTCGTCACGCGGCGCCATTCTAGCAGCGGATCACGGTCGGACATCCGGGCGCGACCTCACCCACCGGGGGGTCGGAGAGGGGAGGCCGCGTCGCGCGAGCTG
>DASSPG010000134.1:0-19786 GCA_035699725.1 Candidatus Limnocylindrales bacterium
CTGGACCGACCCGGCTGACGACGAGGCGGAGATCGCGTGGGCACGCCGATTCGCGGAGCGAGTCTCGCCGCTGTCGCTCCGAGGCGGCGGCTACCTCAACTACCCCGAGCTCGACCAGACGGCGGCGCGCGTGGCGGCGGCATACCCGCCGGACGCATGGGCTCGACTCCAGCAGCTCAAGCGGCGCCTCGATCCCGAGAACCGGTTCCGCTTCAACGCGAACATCCCGCCCCCGGATGCCTGACCTGTCCCTTGGGCGATCCCAGCGGCCGGGCTCACGCGAACACTGATCGAGTTCCGGAGCCCGTCGAGGAGCGGTTTGGTTTCGCGATCAAGGCCTGGGCACCACCTCTCGTCAGCCGCCTCGATCCGTCGCCCCCGGTAGGCTTTGACCGTGAAGCCGTTCGCGTTCCTGGCCGATGCCTTCGACGTCACGACCGCCCGCGAGCTCGGTGAGCGCGCCCGTGCCGCGGAGGATCTCGGCGTCACGACGTTCATCCTGCCCGACCACCTCGTCCCGCAGCTGGCGCCCGTCCCGTACCTCGCGACCGTCGCCGCGCTGACCGAGCGCATGCGGATCAGCGCCTTCGTGCTCAACAACGACCTGCGCCATCCCGCCGTCCTCGCCCAGGAGCTCGCCTCGCTTGACGTCCTGTCGGAGGGCCGCCTCGACGTCGCGATCGGGGCGGGGTGGAACGAGCCCGAGTACCGCGCGATCGGGCTGCCGTTCGACCCGATCCGGGTCCGCCAGGCGCGACTGGCCGAGGCGATCGCGGTCCTCAAGGGCTGTTTCGGGCCGCACGCGTTCTCGTTCAGCGGCGAGCACTACGCGATCACCGACTACGACGCCTACCCGAAGCCCGTCCAGCACCCGCACCCGCCGTTCCTGATCGGCGGCGGCGGGCGAACGACGATCGAGCTGGCGGCGCGCGAGGCACAGATCGTCGGGTTGGCGCCGCGGATCCTGTCCGGCCAGCGCCCCGATCCGCACTCGATCACCTGGGCTGCGACCGAGGAGAAGATCGGCTGGGTCCGCGACGTCGCGGGCGACCGGTTCGACGACCTGACGTTCAACGTCTACCCGTCGCAGTGGCCGATCACGATCACCGACGACCTGCGCGCCGAGGCGCGCAAGGTGATCGACCGGATGCGGGAGCGGACCGGGGTCGAGATGACCGAGCAGGAGGTCATCGACTCGCCCCACATCTTCATCGGCTCGCACGACCGGTTCGTGGAGAAGTTCTCCGAGCTCCGCGAGCGCCTCGGGATCTCGTCGTTCCTGGTGGGCTCGCTCGACGAGCTGGGCCCGGTGGTGGAGCGGCTCGCCGGGACCTGATCCGGGGGCGCCGGCTGAGCGGCGCGCGGCGCGGCCCACTTCGCCGTCTACCCACTCGGGGACTGGTACGGCGACTGACCGGGCGGAATCCGAGCCCCGGGCACCTGGCGGGCGAGGCGCTCAGCGTGAAGCTGGGTGGCCGCCGCGTCGAGCGCGGCTGGAAGGCGCCGTAGTAGTCCAGCGGTGGCCGTTCGGCGAAATTGGCGGGCCCGGGCTGGCGCGGCGGGCGACGCGGCACAACTTCGCCATTTACCCACTCGGGGACTTGTACGGCAACTGATCGGGCCGATTCCGGGCGCAGGGCGCTTGGCGGGCGAGCCGCTGAGCGTGAAGTTGGCCAGCCGCCGCGTCGAGACCGAGCGGAAGGCGCCGTAGCAGTCCAGGGGTGGCTGGTTGGCGAAGTTCGCGGGCGCGGCGGGCGCCACGGAACGTCAGTCGAGGGCGATCACCTCGTCGCCGAGCGCGATCTCGCCGTCGGTCAGGATCCGGGCGCGGAGGCCAGCCCGATGGACGAGCGGACCGAGCACGGGCTTGCCCAGCAGGTCGGTCAGGTACTGGCACGGCTCGCACAGGCGGGTGCCCTCGCACTCGACCCCGCCGATCCGGAACCGCCGCCCAACGAGCTCGTTGAGGCGGATCCCGCGGGTCGTCACGTTCCGCCGCGACTCGCCCGGCGCGAGCCGGATCCCGGAACCGGCCTCGAGCGCCTCGATCTCCTCGGCCTCGATCAGCGTGATCTGGCGGTCGACCTTCGGCTTGTCCGAGTAGTGGCCGGTGCCCCGAGCGTACCGGTCGCCCTCGAGCCCGATCCCGGCCATCGCGCGCACCCGCTCGACGGCCCGCATCGGCCGGCTGCCGGCGTCGGTCACGTGGATTGCCTCGACCCGCCCGAGCCCCGGGTCGCGGTCGCGGTCGCGGTCGCGGTCGGACTCGGACGAACGGTCGGGATCGAGAGCGGGGACGTCGGTCGCGGTCATGAGCGCATTGTCGCCGGACGGCACGGGTTCGGCGCGCCGCCCCGCGACCGGGCATTCTGACGCCGTGAACGACGGAACCCGACCCGCCGGTCCGGCGCCGCGGGCGCCCGCCACGGCGCCTGCCCAGCCGCCGGCCCCGCGCGCCCGCGACGACAGCCTCTGGTCGCCCGGCCGCCGGGCGCTGACGATCGGGCTCGTCCTGAACGTCACGATCGTCGCCTCGGAGGCGCTGGCCGTCGGCACGATCCTGCCGATCGTGGCCGAGGACCTCGGCAGCCTCGATCTCTACGGCTGGGTCTTCTCGGGCTTCTTCCTGGGCAACCTGCTCGGGATCGTCGTCGCCGGGATGCTGATCGACCGGGGCGGGCTGACCCGGCCGTTCCTACTCGGGATCGGCCTGTTCTCGATCGGCTTGCTCATCGGTGGTCTGGCGCCGTCGATGGCGATCCTCGTGGTCGCCCGGGTCATCCAGGGGTTCGGCGCGGGCGCGATCCCGGCCGTCGCGTACGTGGCGATCGGGCGGGCGATGCCCGAGCGGCTCCGACCTCGCATGTTCGCCACGCTCTCGACCGCGTGGATCCTGCCCGGGGTCGTCGGGCCGGTGCTTGCATCCGTCGTCACGGACCTGTGGGACTGGCGGATCGTGTTCCTCGGCCTGCTGCCGTTCATCGCCCTCGCCGCCGCCCTGACGCTGCCGGCGATCCGGGCCGTCGCGCCGGCCCCCGCCCCCGCGGCGACCTCCGGCGCGCCTGCCACCCCCGCCCGCCGCCGCCTGCCCCTCGCCGTCGTCCTCGTCGTCGGGGCCGGCCTCGTCGTCTCGGGCCTGTCGAACGTGTCCGCCGTCCCGCTCGTGCTGATCGCCGTCGGGCTCGTCATCGGCATTCCGGCCTTCGCCCGGCTCACGCCGGCCGGCACGATCCGCGCGGCGACCGGCCTGCCGACCGCGATCCTCCTGCGCGGGTTCCTGACGTTCGCCTTCTTCGCGGCCGACGTCTACGTTCCGCTCGTCCTCCAGGGCTGGCGCGGCGAGCCCGCGATCATGTCCGGCCTCGCCTACATGTCGGCGACCGTGACCTGGACCGTCGGCTCGTGGGTCCAGGCCCGACGCGTCGCGGAGCTCGGGCCGGGGCGGTTCCTCCGGGCGGGCTTCCTGATCCTGATCGCGGGGATCGTCGGGTTCATGCTCGTGCTCCTGCCCTTGATCCCGCCGGCCGCCGGGATCGTCATCTGGGGGATCGCCGGGTTCGGGATGGGCCTGTCCTACTCGACGCCGTCGCTCGTCGTCCTGCGCGAGGCGCCGGCGGACGAGCAGGGCGCGGCGACCGCCGGGCTCCAGCTGTCGGACGTGCTCGGGGCGTCGCTCGGGACGGGCGTGGGTGGGGCCCTGATCGCCTTCGGGTCGCGGGCCGGCCAGCCGGCCTGGGAGGCGCTCGCGGCGACGTTCGGCCTGGCGGCGCTGGTGGCCGTGGGAGGCCTCCTGCTCACGAGGAGGCTCGGGGCGCGGACGTTCGCCGGGCTGCCCCCGGCCCATGCCGCGACGATCGGGCACGAACCGGCCGTGCGGTAGACTTGCGGCCCGTCCGCACCGGATCCCGACCGGCGGGCATCCCACCTGGAGGACCCTCTGCCGATGTCCGCCGAGGAGCTTCGCGCCAAGATCCGCGAGATCCCCGACTTCCCCAAGCCCGGGATCCTCTTCTACGACATCACGACGCTGCTGAAGGATCGCGCCGCCTACAAGGAGGCGATCGACCTGATGCTCGAGCCCTACCGCGACGAGCAGATCGATCTCGTCGTCGGGATGGAGTCGCGCGGCTTCATCTTCAGCTCGCCGATGGCCTACCAGCTCGACGCCGGACTCGTCCCGGTCCGCAAGCTGGGCAAGCTGCCGGCCGAGACGATCACGGTCGAGTACGCCCTCGAGTACGGCTCGAACACGCTCGAGATCCACCGCGACGCGATCGAGGCCGGCCAGAGGGTCCTGATCGTCGACGACCTCCTCGCGACGGGCGGGACGGTCAAGGGCACGATCGAGCTGATCGAGCGGCTCAAGGGCGAGGTCGTCGGGCTGGCGTTCCTCGTCGAGCTCGACTTCCTCAAGGGCCGCGATCGCCTCGACGGTCGCAAGGTCACGAGCGTCATCCAGTACTGAGCGACCGATCGGCGGTCACGCCGACCGAGCCCCACGACGCGAGCACGCAGTTGTCCGACCCCACCGACGACGAGACCGCCGCCGCCGAAGCGTCCGACGCGGGCGCCCGGACGGACCCGGCCGCCCGGGGGGACGGGGCCGTCCGCGCGGCCGGCCCCGAACCCGCGTACGATCCCCCAGCCGCGCCGGACCCCGACGGCGGCGTCCACCTCGCCCGGCGCCGCTTCTTCCGCCAGTTCGCCGGCGAGATGGTCCAGACCGCGGCCGGCGTGGTCGGCGTGGCGCAGGCGCTCCAGCGCGCCTCGGCCGAGGCCGCCGGCGCGATCCTCGACCCCGTGGGCACGGCGGCGCGCGCCGAGGAGCTGGCCACGGCCGACCACGGGGCCGCCGATCCCGACGGCCCGCCGACCGGCTTCCGCACGCCGTTCCGGGAAGATGACGGCGTCCTGTACCTCATCGACCAGCGGCTGCTTCCGGACCGGCTCGTCGAGATCGAGGTCCGCAATGCGCCGGAGGCCGCGGCCGCGATCCGGACGATGGTCGTCCGCGGAGCGCCAGCGATCGGCCAGGTCGCCGCGATCGGGATGGCGCTGTCCGCCGGTCGCGCCGCGGACACGCTGCCCTACGCCCGGCGCGCGATCCTGCGCGGCGCGGCCGCGGCACTCCGCTCGTCACGCCCCACCGCGGTGAACCTGGGCTGGGCCGTGGACCGGATGATGGCCCGCTACGCGACCGTCGGGGAGCTGTCCGAGGACGGAGCCGCGATCGCTGCCGCGCTCCGGGCCGAGGCCGACGCGATCGTCTTCGAGGCCACGACGGACCACGGCCGGCTGGCGGACTTCGGCCTCGCGGCGCTGCCGACCCGCGAGTTCGGACCCTTGCGGATCCTGACCCACTGCAACACCGGGCCGCTCGCCTGCGGGCAGTTCGGGACGGCGCTCGGGATCGTCCAGGCGGCCCATCACGCCGAGCGCGAGATCGAGGTCTGGGTCGACGAAACGCGGCCGTACCTCCAGGGCGCCCGGCTCACCGCGTGGGAGCTGGCCCAGGCCGGCGTCCCCCACACGCTGATCCCGGACGTCGCCGCCGGCCACCTGATGAGCCGCGGTGAGGTCGACGTCGTGCTCGTTGGGGCGGACCGAATCGCCGCCAACGGCGACACGGCCAACAAGGTCGGGACGTACGGGCTGGCCGTGCTCGCCGCACGTCACGGGATCCCGTTCTACGTCTGCGCGCCGACGACCTCGGTCGATCTCGGGACGCCCGACGGGGGCGCGATCGAGATCGAGGAGCGCTCGGCTGACGAGGTCCTGTACCTGCGCGGGGTGGCGATCGCGCCCGCCGGGACCGCGGTCCGCAACCCGTCCTTCGACGTGACGCCGGCCGAGCTGATCAGCGGGATCGTGACCGAGGAGGGCGTCCTGAGCAGGCCGTTCGAGGCGCCGCTGGCGGCCGCCGTCGCCGCGGCCAACGAGCGGTGGGCCCCCACCCGCCCGGCGCTCGACCCGAACCCGGCTGGCGACCCGCACGTCCAGGCCGGGGCAGCGGGCCCCGCCCCGACGATCCCGCCGCCGCCCGCGGTCAGCCCCGGAGCCCGCGCCTGATGGCCAGCATCACGGTCGCCGGCCGCCGCGCCCACGGCCTCGCCGTGAGAACCGTCACGGACCGCGGAGCGCTGCGGATGTTCCTCGAGACGGACCGCCTCTTCGCCGCGTACGCGATCTGCGATCTCGAGGAGCGCGAGTTCGGGAAGACCCGCTGGGCGGGGGCGTACGACGGCGACCGGCTCGTCGCGCTCGGCCTCGAGTACACCGGGCTGACTCCCCAGCCACTGTTCGTCATGGGCAAGCCCGAGGGGATCGAGCGGATCCTCCACGAGGCGATCCGGCCGCGCTCGGCGTACGTCGCCGTGCTGCCCGAGGGCCTCGCCGCGGTGGAGACCGCGTATCGCCTCGATCCGGGCCCCCAGATGGTCCGGATGTACGTGGATCGGGCGAGGTTCCGGCCGGCCCCGGGCGAGGTCCGGCGGCTCCTCCCGATCGACATCGGCGACCTCAACCGGCTGTACCAGCTCGGTTTCGCCTCGTGGCTGCCGTCGTCGTCGATCGCCGACGGCGTGTACTACGGGATGCGGGTGAACGGCCGCCTCGTCGCCGCGGCCGGGACCCACGTGATCGGCCGCGAGGCGCGGATCGCGGTCGTCGGCAACGTCCTGACCCACGTCGACTACCGCGGCCGGGGTTACGCGACCGCCGTGACCGGCGCCGTCACGGCCGAGCTGTTCCGGACCTGCGACCAGGTCGTGCTCAACGTCCGCTCCGACAACCCGCCCGCGCTCCAGGCCTACCGACGCCTCGGCTACACCGAGCACGTCCGGTTCGAGGAGCGCCTCGCCCATCGCCTCGGCTCGCCGTGGCCGGACCTCACGGCGCCGTTCCGCCGATTCTTCAAGCGCAGGGAGACGTGATCCAGATGACCGACACCGCCATCCCGCCCGCCTCGTCCGCCGCCGGCGGCTCCGGGACTGCCGCCCAGCCGGCCCATGACGTGACCGATCTCGGCCTCGCCGCCGAGGGCGTCCGCCGGATCGAGTGGGCCGAGCGCGAGATGCCCGTCCTGCGCCTGATCCGCGAGCGGTTCGAGCGCGAGCAGCCCCTCGCCGGCATCCGGATCGGGGCGTGCCTCCACGTCACGACCGAGACGGCCAACCTGATGCGGACGCTCAAGGCCGGCGGCGCCGAGGTCCACCTCGCGGCCAGCAACCCGCTCTCGACCAAGGACGACGTCGCGGCGGCGCTCGTCGCCGAGTACGGGATCGCGACCTACGCCCGGCGCGGCGAGGACCGCGACACCTATTACGCCCACCTCAACGCGATCGCCGACACCCGGCCCCAGATCACGATGGACGACGGGTGCGACCTCGTGTCGCTCCTCCACAGCGAGCGCCCGGACCAGGTGAAGGAGGTCCTGGCCGGGACCGAGGAGACCACGACCGGCGTGATCCGGCTCAAGGCGATGGCCGCCGACAACGCCCTCGGCTTCCCGGTCGTCGCGGTCAACGAGGCGCTGACCAAGCACCTCTTCGACAACCGCTACGGCACCGGCCAGAGCACGATCGACGGGATCCTGCGGGCCACGAACATCCTCCTCGCGGGGCGCAAGGTCGTGATCGCCGGCTACGGCTGGGTCGGGCGGGGGATCGCGTCGCGGATGGAGGGCATGGGGGCCCACGTGGCGGTGATCGAGGTCGATCCCGTGCGCGCGCTCGAGGCACTGATGGACGGCTACCAGGTGATGACCGTCGGCGAGGCCGCGCCGTGGGGCGAGCTGTTCGTGACCGCGACGGGCAACGTCAACGTCTTCCGGCGCGAGCACTTCGCCGCGATGCAGGACGGGGCGATCATGGCCAACTCCGGCCACTTCGATGCCGAGCTCGATCTCAAGGCACTGCGCGAGATGGCCGAGGGCCACGTCCGCGACGCCCGCGAGAACGTCCAGGAGTTCGATCTGGGCGGCAAGCGGATCAACCTGATCGCGGAAGGCCGGCTCGTCAACCTCGGCGCCGCCGAGGGCCACCCGGCGGCGGTCATGGACATGAGCTTCGCGAACCAGGCGCTGTCGGCGGAGTACGTGGTCCGGCACCACGCCGAGCTCACGCCCCAGGTCTACGTCGTGCCCGAGGCGATCGACGCCGAGGTCGCGCGGCTCAAGCTGGCTGCCCTCGGGATCACCCTTGACGAGATGACGGCCGAGCAGAAGGAGTACGTCTCCTCCTGGCAGCACGGCACCTGAGCGTGGCCGACGGAGCGGCGCGGACGATCGCGCCGTACGGTTCCTGGACGTCGCCATTCGCGATCGAGCTGCTCACGAAGGGCACGGTCTCGTTCGGTGAGGTGGGTGCGGCCGACGGCCGGCGCTGGTGGCTCGAGGGCCGGCCGGAGGAGGGCGGCCGACAGGTGCTCGTCCGGCGCGAGCCGGACGGGTCGATCACGCGGCTCTCGCCCGAGGGGATGAACGTCCGGACGCGGGTCCACGAGTACGGCGGCGGGGCCTGCCACGTCGACGGTGACCTCGTGGTCGTCTCGGACTTCGCGACCGGCAGGCTGCACCGCGTGCGCTCACCGGGCGTCCTGGAGCCGCTGACGCCCGAAGGCCGGGCGTGGCGGTTCGCCGACGTCGAGGTGGACCGGGGCCGGAACCGGCTGCTCGCGGTCCGCGAGGACCACGAGGCCGACACCCTGGAGCGCCACGGCCAGGCCGAGAACGCGATCGTCGCGATCGACCTCGCCTCCGGCGAGGTCTCCACCCTGGTCGAGGGGGCCGACTTCTACGCCGCTCCGCGCCTGTCGCCCGATGGCAACCGCCTCGCCTGGCTCCGCTGGGACCACCCGAACCTGCCGTGGGACGGGACCGAGCTGATCGTGGCCGAGCTGGCTGACGACGGCCGTCCGGCGGAACCGCGCGTCGTCGCGGGCAGCCCGTCCGACTGGATCGCCCAGCCGCGCTGGTCGCCGGCCGGCGTGCTCCATTTCGTCGCCGAGCCCGACGGATGGATGAACCTCTTCCGGCTCGCGCCCGACGGGTCGGTCGAGCGGGCGAGCGAGCCGCTCGAAGCCGAGCTCGCGTTCCCGGACTGGGTGTTCGCGCTCTCGAACTACGACATCGCGGCCGACGGCACGATCGCCGCGGTCGGCCGGAGCGCCGGTCGGGACCGCCTCTATCGGATCACGGGCGATGGGGTCGCCCGTCCGATCGAGCTGCCCTACACCGAGATCGGCTACGTGGCGGTCGACGGCTCGACCGCGGTCTTCCGGGCCGCGGCGCCGGACCGGCCGTGGGCCGTCGTCGAGCTCGAGCTTGACGGAGTGGACACGTCGCCGCGCCCGGAGCCGACCGTCCTGCGCCGCTCCACGGACACCGCCTTCGATCCTGCCGATGTCGCCGAGAGCCGGCTCGTCGAGTTCCCGACGACCGGCGGGCGGACCGCGTTCGGGATCGCGTACCTGCCCCGTAACCAGGCGTTCCGCGGTGCGGACGGCGAGCTGCCGCCGCTGATCGTCACGAGCCATGGCGGCCCGACGGCCCAGGCTTCGACCGCCTTCTCGGTCGGCGTCCAGCTGTTCACGAGTCGCGGCTTCGCCGTCCTCGACGTCGACTACGGCGGCTCCACCGGCTACGGCCGCGACTACCGCAGGCGGCTCGAGGGGGAGTGGGGCGTCGTCGACCTCGATGACTGCGTCGCGGGCGCCACGTGGATGGCGGAGCAGGGCCTGGTCGACGGCTCCCGGCTCGCCATCCGGGGCGGCAGCGCGAGCGGGTACACGACGCTGTGCGCCGTCACGTTCAGCGACGCGTTCTCGGCCGGCACGAGCTACTTCGGGATCGGCGATCTCGAGACGTTCGTGAAGGAGACCCACAAGTTCGAATCGCGCTACCTCGACCGGCTCGTCGGGCCGTACCCGGAGATGCGCGAGGTGTACCGCGAACGCTCGCCGCTCAACTTCACCGATCGGATCTCGTGCCCGGTCCTGATCCTCCAGGGCGCCGAGGACCGGGTCGTCCCGCCGGCCCAGGCCGAGCAGATCGTGGACGCCCTGTGGGAGCGCCGCCTGCCGCACGCGTACCTGCTGTTCCCGGGCGAGGACCATGGCTTCCGCGACGCGGCCAACATCATCCGCGCGTTCGAGGCCGAGCTGTCGTTCTACGGCCAGGTGTTCGGCTTCGAGCCGGCCGACCCGATCGAGCCGATCGAGGTGACCTTCCTCGACGGCTCCGACGCCGCTCCGACCCAGGGCCCCGCTCGCGGGTGATCGCCGCCCCCGCCTTCGTCATGGACGGGGTCGGCCGCGCCGTGCCTCCGATCGCGGATGCCACGGGCGGGACGAGCCCCTCGGCCCAGACGATCGAGGTGGTCCTGCTCCTGATGATCGCCGCGACGGGCCTCGCGGTCGTCGCGCGGCGGTTCGCCGTCCCGTATCCGGTCCTGCTCGTCCTCGGCGGCCTGGGGCTCGGATTCATTCCCGGCCTGCCTGTCGTGGCGCTCGAGCCCGACGTCGTGTTCCTGCTGTTCCTGCCGCCGATCCTGTTCGGCGCCGGCTACTTCACCTCGATCCGCGACCTCAAGGCGAACGTCCGCCCGATCGGACTCCTTGCCGTCGGGCTTGTCCTGTTCACCACCGTCGTCGTGGCCATCGTCGTGCAGGCGCTCGTACCCGGTCTCGGCTGGGCGGCTGCGTTCACGCTCGGCGCGATCGTCGCCCCGCCCGACGCGGTTGCCGCGACCGCGGTCTTCCAGCGGCTCGGGGTCCCCCGCCGGATGGTCACGATCCTCGAGGGCGAGAGCCTCCTGAACGACGCCACGGCCCTGATCGCGTACCGCTTCGCCGTGGCCGCCGCCGCGACCGGCACGTTCTCGCTGGTGGAGGCCGGCGGGGCGTTCGTCGTGTCCGGCGTCGGCGGGGTCATCCTCGGCCTGGCCGTCGGCATCCTCGTCGCCCGCCTCGTCCGGCTGATCAACGACGAGGTCTTCTCGATCGTCACCACGTTCCTCGCCCCGATCGCGGCCTACCTGCCGGCCGAGGAGCTGGGGTTCTCGGGCGTGCTCGCGACCGTGGTCGCCGGCATCTGGGTCGGCCGCCATGCCCCCCGGGCGCTCAGCTCCGGCGTGCGCATCTCGGGCGTGGCCGCCTGGCAGATCCTGCTGTTCCTCGTCAACGGGGCGGTGTTCATCCTCATCGGGCTGTCCCTGCCGCAGGCCCTGAACCGGCTCGCGGGGCGGCCCGTGCTCGAGCTTCTGGGCCTGGCGGTCGCGGTGTCCGTGGCGGTGATCGTGGCCCGGATCGTCTGGGTGTTCCCGTCGACGTACCTGCCCAGGCGTCTCGCCTGGATCCGCGAGCGCGACGAGGACCCCCATCCGCCGATCCGGAACGTCGCGATCGTGTCCTGGGCGGGGATGCGCGGCGTCGTGTCGCTGGCCGCGGCTCTCGCCCTGCCGGCCGACTTCCCGGAGCGCGACCTGCTGATCTTCCTGACGTTCGGGGTGATCCTGGCCACCCTCGTCGGTCAGGGCCTGACCCTGCCCCTGCTCGTCCGGTGGCTCAAGATCGACGACGGCGCGGGTCTCGAGGGCCAGGAGGAGGCATACGCCCGCTATGTCGCGGCCGATGCCGCCGCCGCCCGGATCGAGGAGCTCGCCGCCGCATGGCCGGGGCACCTGGAGCTGATCGACACGCTCCGGGCGCAATACGGCCACCGGAGCCGCCACGCGGAGCTCCGCCAGGACCAGGCCGAGCACGACGAGGACGCCGAGCAGGAGCTGCTCGAGCACCGCCACATCCGTCTGTCGATCCTCGAGGCGGAGCGCGAGGCGCTCATCGCGCTGCGCGAGCGGGCGGCGATCTCCGACGAGATCTTCCGGCGGGTCGAGCGCGATCTCGACCTCGAGGAGCTCCGGATGGAGGCCTGACGAGGGCGGACCCCGCGGGCGGGCGCCCGCGTGCCCGGGCGCCGGTCTGCCCGCCCCGGACGTCCGGCGTCGGCGGCGTCAGGCCCGGGCGTCCTCCGGTCCGGCCAGGTCGGCCAGGATCGCCAGCCCCCGGGCCACGTCCGCGAAGGAGGTCGTGAGCGGCGACAGCCCGAGGCGGATCGAATCCGGCGCCCGGAAGTCCGGGATGACGTCGGCCGCGATCAGCCGCCCGGTGAGCTCGCGGGCGTCGTGGCGCCGGACCGAGACGTGGCCGCCCCTCCGCGCCGACTCGCGCGGGCTGCCCAGCGTGAAGCCACGCGGCGCGAGCCACGCGTCGTGGAGCGCGATCGCGTACTCGGTCAGGGCGATCGCCTTGACCCGGATCGCGTCGATCCCGGCCTCGGCCGACAGCCGGATGCCCTCCTCCGCGGCGGCGAGGCCGAGGATCCCGGGCGTGCCGGTCAGCCAGCCGCCGATCCCCGGGGCCGGGGTGAACCCCTGGCCCATCTCGAACTGCTCGGCCTGGCCGAACCAGCCCTGGATCGGGTTGCGCAGGCTCGCCTGGAGGTCGCCCCGGATGTAGAGGTACCCCGGCGCGCCGGGGCCGCCGTTGAGGTACTTGTAGGTGCAGCCGACCGCGAGGTCCACGTCATGCGCGGCGAGCCCGATCGGGAGCGATCCGCCCGAGTGCGACAGGTCCCACAGGACGAGCGCGCCGGCGTCGTGGGCGAGGACGGTGATCGCGGCGAGGTCCGCGATCGCGGCCGAGCGGTAGTTGACGTGGCTGAGGGTCACGAGCGCGACCTCGCCGTCGTGGGCGGCCAGGGCGCCTTCGACGTCGGCCACGGTCGGACCGTCGATCGGGTCGGGGTCGAGCCAGGCGATCTCGCGGTCGCGATCGCGGGCGAGGCCCTCGAGGACGTAGCGGTCGGTCGGGAAGTTCGCCCGGTCCGTCACGATGAAGCGACGGCCCGGGCGGGCGTCCAGGGCTGCGCTCGCGAGCCGGAAGAAGTTGACGGTCGTCGAGTCGCAGATCGCGACCTCGTCCTCGCGGGCGCCGAGGAGCTCGGTCCCGAGGAGGTCCCCGATCCGGAGCGGCGCGGTCAGCCACTCCTCCCAGCCCCGGATGAGGCGGCCGGCCCACTCCTCCGCGGCGACGCGGGCGAGGCGCTCGAGGGTCGCGAGCGGCGGCCGGCCGAGCGAGTTGCCGTCGAGGTACACGACCCGCCGGTCCGGGATGACGAACCGGTCGCGGAAGGCGGCGAGGGGATCGGCCGCGTCGTGCGGGGCGGGGTCGAGGTCCACCCGCGGAGTCTAGACGGGGGAGGCGGCCGCCGGTCCGGTGATACCCTGCCCGCAATCCACGCAGAGGACCCGCATGACCAGCATCGTCGACGCATCGCAGTATCTGTTCACGTCGGAATCGGTGACCGAGGGTCACCCCGACAAGATGTGCGACCAGATCTCGGACGCCATTCTCGACGCGATCATCCGGGACGACCCGAATGCCCGCGTCGCATGCGAGACCGCGACGACGACCGGCCTCGTGCTCGTCCTCGGCGAGATCACGACGCAGACCTACATCGACTTCCAGACGATCGTCCGCGACACCGTCCGCGACATCGGCTACACGAAGGCCGAGTACGGCTTCGACTACCAGACCTGTGGCACGCTCGTGTCGGTCAAGGGTCAGTCGCCCGACATCGCTCAGGGCGTCGACGCGGCGCTCGAGGTTCGCGACGACGCGGCCGCCCACGAGCTGGGCGCGGGTGACCAGGGGATGATGTTCGGCTTTGCCTGCCGCGAGACGCCCGAGCTGATGCCGCTCCCGATCGCGCTGGCCCACCGGATGGCTCGCCGCCTGGCCGAGGTCCGCAAGTCCGGCCAGATGCCGTACCTGCGTCCGGACGGCAAGACCCAGGTCACGGTCGAGTACGAGCACGGCGTCCCGAAGCGGGTCCGGACGGTGGTCGTCTCGGCCCAGCACGACCCGGACGTCCGGGCGGAGCGACTCCGGAGCGAGGTCGTCGACGCGGTGATCCTGCCGACGATCCCGACCGAGCTGCGCGACACGGACCCGGTCATGCACGTGAACCCGACCGGCCGCTTCGTCACCGGCGGGCCCATGGGCGACGCCGGGCTGACCGGCCGCAAGATCATCGTCGACAGCTACGGCGGGATGGCCCGCCACGGCGGCGGCGCGTTCTCCGGCAAGGATCCGACGAAGGTCGACCGCTCGGCGGCCTACGCGGCGCGCTGGGTCGCGAAGAACGTCGTGGCCGCGGGGCTCGCGGACCGGTTCGAGGTCGAGATCGCGTACGGCATCGGGATCGCCCGGCCGATCTCCTTCTCGGTCGAGTCGTTCGGGACCGGCAAGCTGCCCGACGAGGAGCTCCAGCGCCTGATCGAGCGCCACTTCGACCTCCGCCCGGCGTCGATCATCGCCGCCCTGGACCTGCGCCGCCCGATCTATCGCCAGACCGCGGCGTACGGCCACTTCGGCCGGCCGGACCTCGACCTGCCGTGGGAGCGCACCGACAAGGCGGCGCTCCTCGCGTCTGAGGCCGGCATCAAGGAGCCGGAGCCGGAGCCGGTGCCCGCCGCCGGCTGAGCGGGCGCACGGCGCGCACCGCGTACGCGGCGCACCGTCGGCCGCGTGACGAGTCAGGCGCCCCAGCCAGGGTCAGGCGCCCCCGCCGGGCTACTCCCCGCTGAACGCCCGGACGCCCGCCTCGACCGCGCGCCGGTCCTGCGCCGAGTCCCCGCCGCTCACGCCCACAGCGCCCACCAACACGCCGTCGCGCTCCAGCGGCAGCCCGCCGGCGAAGATGATCGTCCGGCCGCCGGCCACCGTGTGATACCCGAAGAACTCCGTGCCCGGCTGCGTGATCGGCGGCAGGTCGCCCGTCGGCATCCGGTTGACGAGGGCGGTGAACGCTTTGTCCCGGGCCAGCGTGATCCCGACCAGGTCCGCCCCGTCCATCCGCTCGAACGCCACGAGCTGGTCGCCGGAATCCACCACCGCGCACGACATCGCCACCGCCATCGCCCGCGCCTCGGCCTGGACGGCGGCGATGATCGCCCGAGCCGCCGCGAGCGTCAGGCCGGCGGCCTGCGAGGCCGTCGGGCCGCGCCACGAGTCGACGTTGTCGAGCGGATGATCCGGCGCCGCCACGGCGCTACGCGTTCTGGTCGGTGATCATGCCGGCCATCCCCGCGTCGGTGCCGCGCGCGCCCGCGCGGCGCGAGTTCCGGGCCACCATGATCTGGCCCACGACAAGAACGGTGAGGGTGATCAGCAGCATGATCGCCGCGACCGCGTTCGTGGCCGGCGTGACCCCCTTGCGGATCGTCGAGAAGACGTACAGCGGCAGCGTCGTCGTCCCGGCGCCGGTCGTGAACGTCGTGATGATGTAGTCGTCGAAGCTGAACGTGAACGCCAGGAGGAACCCGGCCACGATCGCCGGCAGGAGCTGCGGGAACGTGATCTGCCAGAACGTCCGCCATGGCGTCCCGTAGAGATCGAAGCTCGCCTCCACGTGGGTCCGGTCCATCCCCGAGAGACGCGCCCGGACCAGGAGCATCACGAGCGAGATGTTGAACACCGCATGGGCCGCGATGATCGTGTGGTAGCCGTTCGTGATCTTCGTCCCCAGGAGCGGGTTGAGGATGTCCCACGAGGTCGAGAAGAAGACGAGCGTGGCGAGGGCGATGACGATCTCGGGGACGATGATCGAGACGAACGTCAGCGCCTCGAACGGCCGCGAGAACCACTTCGGCGCCCGCTGGAGTCCGAGCGCCGCCATCGTCCCGACGATCGTCGAGATGACGGCGGTGAAGATCGCGACGATGAAGCTGTTGAAGAAGAAGCTCTGGATCGTCTTGTCCGAGAGCACCGTGGCATACCACTTCAGGCTCAGCCCGTCCCACTGCGTCACCCGGCGCGAGGTGCCGTTGAAGCTGAACACGACGACCACGATGATCGGGATGTAGAGGAACAGGTAGACCAGGAACGTGTGGCTGCGCAGCCAGACCTCGACGAACCGCCCGAGCCGATCGACGACCGGCCCGCGCGGCCGGCCGGCCTTGACGCGCGCCGCCGGCCGGGCGCCCACGGATCCCTCCACGGGTCGCGACGTCGCGCTCACGTCGCGCTCACAGGACACTGACCTCGCGCGTCTTCCGGCCGCGGTACGAGAACCACAGGTAGAAGACGATGCTCACGAGCATGATCAGGATCAGGATCACGGCCTTGGCGGCGCCCGCCGGCCAGTCGCGTGCCTCGAGGAACTGGAGCACGAGCTGGTTGCCGATCAGGAACACCCGGCCGTAGCCGAGGATCGCGGGGACCACGTACTCGCCCATCAACGGGATGAACACGAGGATGCTGCCCGTCACGAGCCCCGGCAGGGTGATCGGCAGGGTGATCTGACGGAACGTCGCCCAGCGACCCGCGCCGAGGTCCTTGGACGCCTCGACGAGGTTGCGGTCCATCCGCTCCATCGTCACGTAGATCGGGAAGACCATCAGCGGCAGATAGCCGTAGACCACCCCGAGCAGGATCGAGAACGGCGTCCCGAGGAGGCGGAACGCGGGATCGCCGATCACGTCGCCGATGAACCCGCCCAGCCCTTCCGGCCCCAGGATCGTGAGCCAGGCGTAGGTCCGAATCAGGAAGCTCGTCCAGAAGGGGACCACGAGCAGGACGATGAGGAGGGACTTGCGACGGCCCGCGCGGGTGGCGATGAAGTAGGCGAGGGGCAGGGCGAGGAACAGGCACAGGACCGTGCCCGCCAGCGCCATCGCGAGGCTCGTCACGAACGGTGTGTTCCGTTCGAGCGCACCCACGTAGTTGTCGAACGTGAACCCGCCGGCGTAGCCGCCGTTCTTGCCGCGCTCGCCGAAGCTGAACAGCACGATGATCGCCAGCGGCGCAACGAGCAGGACGAGGTACCACAGGCTGGCGGGCAGGAGGAGCAGACCCGTCAGGGCAGCGGAGCGGAACGACCGCCGAGGCTGCACCGCGCGAACGGGCGCAGCCTCGGCCATGGTCGTCATCGGGCCGGGTCAGGCGGGGCGGATCGGGTGAGCCTGTTCGGCCGCGATCAGCCGATGCTCGACTTGAACTCTTCCCAGATCTGGATCCGGAGCGGGTTCGTCGAGACGTCCTGAGCCCCTTCGAGCTTCTTGAGGACGTCGTCGGGAACGAAGATCGCCGGATCGGCGAGGACCTTGGGATCGATGTACTTCTTCGCCTCGCTGTTGCACGTGGCGTAGCCGTTGGTCATCGTCTCCTTGGCCTGCGCCTCGGGGCCGTGGATGAAGTTGAGGAACGCATGGGCGGCCTTCGGGTGCGGCGCGTCGGCCAGGATGACCCACGTGTCCATCCAGAAGAGCGTCCCGTCCTCGGGGATGTAGTACGCGACATCGGCCGTCTCGGGCTTGTCGCGCAGTTCCACGATCCCGCCGGTCCAGGTCAGGCCGAGGACCGCTTCCTCGGTCTCGATCTTGGTGTTGTACTGGTCCGAGTCGAGGGCCAGGACGTGCGGCGCCAGCTTCATCAGCAGGTCGCGCGCCTCGCCGAGCTCCTTCTCGTCGACCGAGTTGAGCGAGTAGCCGAGCGCCTTGAGCGGCGCCACGAAGACGTCACCGGGCGAGTCGACGAGGACGATCCGACCGGAGTACTTCGGGGCGACCTCGAAGAACTGCTTCCAGGTCCTGACCTCTTCCTTGACGATCTTCGTCCGGACCGAGATCCCGGTCGTGCCCCAGTCCTTGGGGAGCTGGTACTCGTTCTTGGGATCCCACCACAGGTTCTTGAACGGCTCCTCGATGTACTTGCCGTTCGGGACCTTGGTCCAGTCGATCTTCTGGAGGAAGCCCTGCTCGACCATCCCGGGCACGAACTCGGCGGTCGGGGCGGAGATGTCGTACTGGCCCTTCGCGCCACCCTGGAGCTTGGTCAGGAGCTCCTCGTTCGAGGCGAAGGTGTCGTAGGTGAACTTGTCGACCTTGAAGTCGGCCTGGAACTGCTTCATGTTGTCGGGGTCGACGTAGTCGCCCCAGTTGAGCATGAACAGCTCGTTCTCGACCGCCTCGGCGACCGCGCTCGGGGAGGCGGCGTCGGACGGGGCCGCACCGCTGGCGGCCGCGCTCGGCGCGGCGGCCGACGACGGCGACGCGGTCGCGCCCGGGCTGCACGCGGCCAGGGCCGCGGCGCTTGCCGACAGGCCGCTCGCCCATAGGAAGCCGCGCCGGTTGACCTTCGACTGGGCCATCCGCTTCAGCATGTGATCGAGATCCTGATCTGCCACGACGTGTCTCCTCCTCCCGGCTCAGCCGGGTTCCTGCCGGGAACTCAATCCACCAGGATCAAGTTCGCGTCCTCATGCCAGCGGACGGTGACCGGATCACCCGGCCCCGCTCCGAGTGCGCCACGCGTCCCCGCTGCGTTCTGGCGACGAGCCAGGAGCTCGCCGACCTGGTCGGTGTGGATTCGATATTCGGTCTGGTCGCCGAGGTACGTTCCCTGGATGATCCGGCCCGCGACGCTCGTCCAGCCTTGGCGGTCCGCCTCGCCTTCCTCGGCCGTGAGCACCTCCACCCGCTCGGGCCGGACCGCGATCGTGAGCCGCGCCCCGATGCCCGGCGCCGCGTCGCGGTCGGTCACGCGGCCGGCCACGACCAGGCCCTGGTCGGTCTTCGCCGTGGCCCGCCCGGTCCCGGCGTCGATCGAGACGAGGCTGGCGGGAATGAAGTTCGAGGTCCCGATGAAGTCCGAGACGAACCGGTTGGCCGGCCGCTCGTACAGCTCGTCCGGGACGCCCTGCTGCTGGATCACCCCGTCGCGCATGACGACGATCATGTCGCTCATCGTCAGGGCCTCCTCCTGGTCGTGGGTCACGTACACGAACGTGATCCCGACCTCCTGCTGGAGGGCCTTGAGCTCGAGCTGCATCTCCTTGCGCAGCTTGAGATCGAGCGCGCCGAGCGGCTCGTCGAGGAGGAGCACCGTCGGGCGGTTGACGAGCGCCCGGGCGAGCGCGACGCGCTGCTGCTGGCCGCCCGACATCTCCCAGATCCGTCGTCCGCCGTAGCCGCCGAGGCGGACCAGGTCGAGCGCCTCCGCGACCCGACGCTTCTCTTCGGCCTTCGGCACCTTCTTCTGGCGCAGGCCGTAGCCGACGTTCTGGGCCACGTCCATGTGCGGGAACAGCGCGTAGTGCTGGAAGACCGTGTTCACGTTGCGCTGGTACGGCGGGACGCCGGCGATCGGCCGGCCGGCCAGGAGGATCTCGCCGGCGGTCGGCTGCTCGAAGCCCGCGATCATCCGGAGGGTCGTCGTCTTGCCGCAGCCGGACGGGCCGAGCAGGCTGGTGAAGGACGAGGCCGGGATCGCGAGATGCATCCGGTCGACCGCGACCACGTCTCCGAACCGCTTCGTGACGTCGATCAGCTCGACGTCCGGGTGGCCATCGGCCGCGGACCGCGGGCGGGCGCCCGCCGACCCGGCCCCGGGCGGCGGTGACGGTCGGTGCTCGGCGACGCTCGCGGGAACGGTCACGGGCCCTCTGCGCAGCGGGTGGTACGGCAACCGGTCGGACGGGAGAGGCGATCTACAGGGTGCGGGGATGGTAAGCGCGCCGCTTCCGCAGCGTCAACGTCGGCTCAGTGCGAAATTCGAATCGATCCGGGGTCGAGTCGACGATGTCAGCAACGCCCGGCGGGCAGCCTTCGGGATTCCGATCGATCGCGCGCCTGCCCGCTGAACGAGGGTCTGACGCGCCGCGCCGGTATCATCGCGCCATGTACGTGGTCATCCTGGCCGGCGGCGGCGGGACGCGGCTGTGGCCCCT
>DASSPG010000135.1:0-3187 GCA_035699725.1 Candidatus Limnocylindrales bacterium
CCTGAAGCTAGCGCGTCTGCCAATTTCGCCACCTCGGCGTCGACCCGCCGACCGGCCCGCCCGAGGGCTCACCGGTCGTCAGCGAGGCGCCATGTTAGCACATCACCGAATCGCTCCGACCCGTCGGCGACCTCCCGGACGACCGGCCCGACGACCCGGTCGCGGACGACCACGACCTTGTCCGGCCAGGCCATCGGGAGCATGTAGGTGCCACCGACGAGGCGCGCCCGGAGGGCCGCGAACGCCGCCATCCGCGCCGGCTCGGCGCCGGGCCTGCGGGCCGCCTCGAGGAGGGCGTCGAGGGCCGGATCCTGGAGCCCGATGACGTTGGCGCCGCCCGTCCGGGTCTGGCTCGACGCGAGGAGCGGGTAGAGGTCCGGATCGTGGCCGATCGCGATGTCGAGCAGGACCACCTCGAAGTCGCCGGTCCGGAGGTGGTCGGTGACGAGCACGGCGGGATCCCGCTCGACCACGGCGACCGTGAACCCGAGGGCGGTCCAATCGGCCGCGATCTGGCTCCCGACGGCGAACAGGATCGGGTTGGCCGCCCGGTCCGGGACGAGGAGCTCGAGCGTCCGCGCCGCCTTCGCCGACGGGGCGTGCCAGCCGTCCTTCTGCTTGGTCCAGCCGGCGTCGGTCAGGCCCTTGGCGGCGGCCTTCAGGTCGCGCGCCGGCGGCGGGCTCACCGACGGGCCCGCAGCCGCGCTCGGTGCGGCGCTCGGCGCGGCGCTCGGTGCGGCGCTCGGCGCACGGCTGGCTGCGGGGCCCGGCGGCGGGCCGGAGGCGGCCGGGCTCGCCGGCCCGGGATCGGGCGGGGTGACGGCCCAGGACGAGGGCGGAATCAGGTCGTCGGCGCGCGTCGCCATGCCGCCGTAGATGACGTCCACGATCCGGGTCCGGTCGATCGCCCGGAGCAGTGCCTGGCGGACGCGGGGATCGACGAAGGTCGGCTCGGTCGGGCGGAGGTTCAGGGCGGCGACCGAGACGGTGGTCGAGGGGTAGCGCAGCGCTCGGGCGCCGGTGGCGTCGGCCAGCGCAGCGGCCGCGGCGGGATCGAGTCCGGACACCGCGTCGACGCTCCCGTCGCGGAACGCGGCGGCGAGCGCGTCGGGATCGTCGAAGAACCGGAGCTCGATGCGGCCGAGGCTGTCGTCGCCGGCCGGGCGCGTCGTCGAGCGAGGCGTGGCCAGCGGGTCGGCCGAGGTCGACGGTGATCCGGACGGACCCAGCACCGGCGACCCGGACCCGCCCGTCGCGCGGCCGCGCGGCTCCAGGATCGCGTGATTGCGATCGAGCTCCACGATCGCGTACTCGCTCGAGCCCACGGGCGCCTCGCCGAACGGGTCGTCGGCGATCCCGGCGACCGGGACGCCCGCGAGCAGGTGCTCGGGCACGATCGGCTGGGTGGCGAGGTCCAGGAACCCGCCGATCGGCGTCGCCATCGTGAAGCTGACCGTCCCCGGGTCCACGACGGTCACCTCGATCCCGGTCCAGGATCCCGCCCCGGGCCCGCGGTATGCCGGGTCCTGGAGCGTGCGGATCGTGAACGCGACGTCGGCCGCGGTGACCGACGGTCCGTCCTGCCAGCGGGCGGTGGGGTCGAGCGTGAACGTCCAGGTCGCCCCGTCCTTCGACGTCGTCCAGCCGGTCGCGAGGCCGGGCGCAGGCCGGGCATCGTCGTCGCGCCCGACGAGGCCCTCGAAGACCAGCGCGACGAGGTCGCGATCGGCCTGGGTCCGCGCGGCGAGCGGGTTCACGTTCGTCGGCCGGCCGAGGATCCCTTCGCGGTAGTGCACCGCCGGCGCGACGCTGGGCAGCGCCGGCGGGCGCGGGCCGGTGGGGGCGAAGGCGGGACCGCCGATCGCGAAGGCGGCGAAGGCGAGGATGAGGACGAGGCCGGCGATCACGGCCCGATCGTTCCGGTTCATGAGCTGGACATCGAGGTCGTCAGCGAGTCGCGCCCCCGGCGCCGCGACCGACCGAGCGTTCGCTCAGGGCGTCTCGAAGATGAACGACGCCAGCGAGAACAGCACGAACAGCACGAGCAGCGCGATCGTGAACTGCCACAGCCGCTTCTCGATGCCGCGCCGGCTGCGGTAGACGGCCGAATCGCCGCCGAACGTGCCGGACAGGCCCGTTCCGCGCGCCTGGAGCAGGATCGCCGCGATCAGGGCGATGCTGATGATGACCTGGCCGATGGCCAGGGCAGGGTTGTTCACTGGGGACGACCTCCGGTGGGAACGGCGTCGGATGATAGCACGGGGTCCGGACGGCTCCTGCTCGCCGGGTCGAGCAGGGATCGCCCGGCCATGCCCTCCCAGCGCGGCAGGCCCGCGAGCTCGAGCAGGGTCGGCGCGACGTCCGCCAGGACTCCGTCGCCGAGCGTCCGCCCGATGACGGCACGGCCCGCCAGGAGGAGCGGCACCGGGCTGAGCGAGTGGGCCGTGACCGGGCTGCCGCCGGCGTCGCGCATGACGTCGGCGTTGCCGTGGTCGGCGGTGACCGCGAGGAGGGATCCGGGTCCCGCTGGATCGGCGGCGTCGCGCACGGCGAGGGCGGCGACGATCCGGCCGAGGCAGGCATCGACCGTCTCGACGGCGCGGACCGTCGCGTCCCAGACGCCGGTGTGCCCGACCATGTCGGGGTTGGCGAAGTTGGCGACGATCAGGTCGTGGGCGCCGCGCTCGATGGCGTCGACGACGACGTCGGTCACACCCGCGGCGCTCATCTCGGGCTGGAGGTCGTACGTGGCGACCTTCAGGCTCGGGACGAGGCGACGGTCCTCGCCGGGCAGCGGGGCCTCGCGGCCGCCGTTGAAGAAGTACGTGACGTGGGCGTACTTCTCGGTCTCGGCGACGTGGAGCTGGCGCCAGCCGGCGTCGCTCGCGGCGTGGGCCAGCGAGCGGACCTCCTCGGGCCCGAACGCGACCTCGACGGGCAAGCCCGATTCGTACTCGGTCATCGTGACGATCTGGAGGCGGCTCGGAGCGGGACCGGCCGCGGCGCGGTCGAAGCCGGCGAAGGCCTCGTCGGCGAGTGCGTGAGTCAGCTGGCGGGCGCGATCGGCGCGGAAGTTCGCGATGACGACGGGGTCGCCGTCGTGGACCCGTCCATCAGGGCCGTCGATGACCGTCGGCAGCACGAACTCGTCGTTCTCGCCGCGGGCATAGGCGGCCTCGATCGCGGT
>DASSPG010000136.1:0-1580 GCA_035699725.1 Candidatus Limnocylindrales bacterium
TGGCCGCGCCCGGCTGACGGTCGGCTACGATCCCACGATGCGTCTGACGCCCTGGGAGGAGGAGCGGCTCCTGATCTTCAGCGCGGCCGAGCTCGCGCGACGGCATCGGGAGCGCAGGCTCCTGCTCAACGCCCCCGAGGCCACCGCGCTCATCTGCGACGCGATGTTCGAGGCGGCCCGTGGGGGCTCGAGCTACGCGGAGGTGGAGGCCGCGGGGCGCTCGGCGGTGAGCGCGGCCGAGGTGCTGCCGGGCGTTCGGGAGCTCGTCGACATCGTCCGGCTCGAGGTGCTCCTCGGCGACGGCGTGCGGCTCGTGGTGCTGCTCGATCCGATCGGGGACGGCGAGGCGGCCGCGGAGGACGACGCTCCCGGCGCCGTGCGACCCGCGGAGGACGGAGCGCGACGCGTCGAGGCCAACGTCGAGGCCGGTGGCGGGGCCGCCGAGACGATCGAGTTGACCGTCCGCAGCGAGTCCAGCCGCACGATCCGGGTCTCGTCGCACTACCCCTTCGACAAGGTGAACGCGCGCCTCGTCTTCGATCGCGCGGCCGCCCGTGGCTTCCGGCTCGACCTGCCCGCGGGCGCGTCGGAGCGCTGGGGGCCCGGCGAGACGCGCACGGTTCGCCTGACCCGATCGACCCGGACCGGTGCGGACCGATGAGCCGTTCTCTCCCCGATCGAATCGCCCGGTACGGCCCATCCACCGGCGACCGCGTCCGCCTGGCCGACACGGACCTGTGGATCCGGGTCGCCGAGGACCGCCAGGCGCCCGGCGACGAGCCGATGTGGGGCTACGCGAAGACGATCCGGCCGCGCGCGCTCCAGGGGCCCGCGGGTCCGTCCGAGCTGGACGTCGTCATCGCCGGCGCCCTCGTGGTCGATCCGCTGCTGGGCGTCGTAAAGGCGGACATCGGGATCAAGGACGGCCAGATCGTGGGGGTCGGACGGGCAGGCAACGGGTCCGTCACCGAAGGGATCGACCTGCCCATCGGGCCGCACACACGGCCGATCATGGCCTACGGGCTCATCGCCACCCCGGGCGCCGTCGATTCGCACGTGCACGCGATCAGCCCGGCCCTGCTGCCGGCGGCCCTGTCGGGCGGCGTGACGACGCTGATCACGGCCGGGTTCGAGGAGCCGCCCTGGGAGATGGAACGATCCCTCCTGGCCCTCGACGCGTGGCCGCTCAACGTGGGTCTCCAGGCGTGCGCCCGGACGGAGGAGGAGGCGCCGCTCGAGGCGCTCCTGGATGCCGGGGCGTGCGGCTTCAAGATCCACGAGGACTACGGTGCGTACCCGGAGCTCATCGACCGTGTCCTCGGCTTCGCGGACGCCCACGACGTCTCCGTGGCGCTCCACACCGATGGCCTGCACGAGGCCGCCGAGCTGGAGGACACGGTCGCGGCGATCGCCGGCCGGACGGTCCACGCGTACCACGTCGAAGGCACGGGGGGCGGGCACGTGCCGGACCTGCTGGGCCTCGTTCGCGAACCGAACGTGATCTGCTCGTCCACGACGCCGACGATCCCGTTCGGGGTCAACGCGGCCGCCGAGGCCGTCCCGATGATCGTGCTCAACCA
>DASSPG010000137.1:0-2057 GCA_035699725.1 Candidatus Limnocylindrales bacterium
TCGGCGAGCGCCAGCACCGGCGTCACCGAGTAGTTGCTGACCGGGATCCAGAAGCGCTCCAGCTCGCCGATGACGCGGACGCCGGCGGTGTGGGCCTCGAGCGCGACCTCCTCGGCGGCCTCGCGCAGGGCGGTTGCCGCCAGGTCGGCGTCGTCGGTCTCGGCGCGCCCGCCCGGGAAGCTCACCTCGCCGCTGTGGTGGCCATCGCGGGTGACGCGCTCCGTCAGCACGACGCGGGCATCGCCGGTCGCGTCGGGGTACAGGAGGACGAGGACGGCGGCCGGCCGTGCCGACAGGTCCTCGAGCGGGAACCGCGGCCGCTCGCCGTCACCCCCGACGATGACCGGAGTCAACGCCGGCGACGGCGGCGGAAGCGGATCCGGAAGCGCCCCCAGGCGGTCGACGACCTCCGCGAACCGCACGATCAGGCGGCGCGGCTAGTTGACCAGGTCGTCATCGCGCTTGCGTTCCGTCGGCGGGAGGTCGAACGGGCTCGAGCGGCCGCCCGTGGCCGCGCCGACGGGCTCCTCGCCGGATCGCCGCCGCGCGTCCCGGCGTGCGTTGCCGTCGGTGACGACGGTGGCGCCCTCGGTCGAGAACACGAGCGTGCCCGAACCGAGATCCGCGTCGGCGGTGATGCGGTCGCCCGGCTTGAACTCCCCGGCGACCAGGGCACGGGCCAGCGGGTTCTCCACGAGCCGCTGGATCGTCCGCTTGAGCGGTCGGGCGCCGAACGCAGGGTCCGTCCCCTCGCGGACGATCAGCGCGCGCGCCGACGCGGTCAGCTCCAGGGCCAGGTCCTGGTCCTCGAGCCGCCGGGCCAGGTCGCGCAGGAGCAGCTCCACGATCTGCTCGAGATCCGCCTCGGTCAGCGCGTGGAACACGATCACCTCGTCCACCCGGTTGAGGAACTCGGGCCGGAAGTGCGCGCTCAGCGTCTCGGTGACCTGGCGCTTCATGGCTTCGTACTCGGCGTCGCCGGAGCGGGCGCCGGTCGCCGCGATGGCCGCCGAACCGATGTTGCTGGTCATGATCACGACGGTGTTGCGGAAGTCCACGGTTCGACCCTGCCCGTCGGTCAGCCGGCCGTCCTCGAGGACCTGGAGCAGCACGTTGAACACGTCCGGGTGGGCCTTCTCGATCTCGTCGAGCAGCACCACCTGGTACGGCCGCCGCCGGACCGCCTCGGTCAGCTGGCCGCCCTCGTCGTAGCCGACGTAGCCGGGCGGCGCGCCGATCAGGCGCGACACGGAGAACTTCTCCATGTACTCGCTCATGTCGATGCGGACGATGGAGTTCTCGTCGTCGAACAGGAAGGCCGCGAGCGCGCGGGCCAGCTCGGTCTTGCCCACGCCCGTCGGGCCCAGGAACAGGAACGAGCCGATCGGCCGCTTCGGGTCCTTCAGCCCGGCCCGGGCGCGACGGACGGCGTCGGACACCGCGGAGATGGCCTCGTCCTGGCCGACCACGCGGTCGTGCAGCCGCTCCTCCATCTGGATGAGCTTGGCGGTTTCGCCCTCCATCAGGCGATTGACCGGGATGCCCGTCCACGCCGACACGATCGAGGCGATGTCGTCGGCGGTGACCTCCTCCTTCAGCAGCGAGCCCGGGCCCTGGAGCGCCGTCAGCGCGGCCTCCTGCTCGGTCAGCCGTTCGGTGAGCTCGCGCTGGGTGCCGTACTTGAGCTCTGCGGCGCGCTGGAAGTCGGCTTCGCGCTCGGCCTGGTCGATGCGGGTTGCCAGCGACTCCAGCTCGCTCTTGGTGGCCCGGATCGCGGCGATCGCGCTCTTCTCGGCCTCCCAGCGCTGCTTCATGCCGCCGGCCTGCTCCTCGAGATCGGCGAGCTCCTTTTCGAGCGCCTCCAAGCGCGCCTTCGAGGCGTCGTCAGTCTCCTTGCGCAGGGCCTCGCGCTCGATCTCCAGCTGGATGCGCCGTCGCTCCAGCTCGTCGAGCTCGATCGGCATCGAATCGATCTCCATGCGCAGACGCGACGCGGATTCGTCCACCAGGTCGATCGCCTTGTCCGGCAGGAACCGATCGGTGATGTAGCGGTTGGA
>DASSPG010000138.1:0-1167 GCA_035699725.1 Candidatus Limnocylindrales bacterium
TGCGCCGGCCCGTCGTGCATCGCCCGGGCGATCTCGCGCCGGAGGTCCTCCTGGGCGGTGAGGATCACGCGCGAAGTCTCGGGGGGCAGGTCGGCGGCCCCGAGCGTCGGTCCGCCCCCATCGCCGGCCGCGAGCGGGGCCGACCCGATCCCGGTCAGGGCCGCTTCGTAATCGCGGAGCGCGTCGCGATATCGGCTGAGCGACTTGCGCTTCCCTTCGAGGACGTCCACCTGCGCCTGCATGACCGCCGCGCGCCGGGTCAGATTGAGGAGCTGCTCGGGCTCCCCGCCCTTCTCGGCGAGCTGGGCGCGCTTCGCCTCGTGGCGCCCGGCCTCCGTGCGCGCCTGGGAGACGAGCAGGTCGATCTCGGCGAGCTCGCGGTCGAGGGCGGCGGCGTCCGCGGCCAGCCGCGACCGGAGGCCATCGAGCGGATCGCGAACCTCGGTCTCGGTCGCCATGACGCCGGGCGGGAGGCGCTCAGTCCTCCGGCATCCGGATCCAGCCCTGGCGCATCGCGTACACCACTGCCTGGGTCCGGTCGTTCACGGAGAGCTTGCGCAGGATCGAGCTCATGTGGTTCTTCACCGTCTGCTCGGAGATCGAGAGCGCGTAGGCAACCTGCTTGTTCGTCATGCCCTGCGCGATGTTGTCGAGGATCTCGACCTCGCGCGGCGACAGGGGCGCGAAGATCGGCGCCGCCTCCTGGCCGTACACGGCGAGCTCGCGGAACTCCTTGAGCACGCGCGAGGCGACGGCCGGCTTCGAGAACACCTTGTCGTTGATCAGGTACTCGCCGCCCACGACCCGGCGGATGATCGTGATCAGGTCGTCCGGGCCCACGTCCTTGAGGATGAACGCCGCCGCGCCGGCCTTGATGGCGTCGAACAGCGCGTCCTCGTCCTCCTCGACCGCAAGGACGACGATGGCCGTGGAGGGCAGCTCGCGCTTGATCCGCTGGGTGGTCTCGATGCCGCCCGGTGATGGCAGCGACAGGTCCATGAGGATGACGTCCGGGGACGTCTCCAGCGACGCGTCGACGGCAGACCGTGAATCGTCCGCCTCGCCGACGACGATCAGATCCGGCTCGCGCTCGAGGATGTTGCGCATGCCGACCCGGAACAGCGCATGGTCGTCGACGATGAGGATCTTCGTCTGGTCGGCGCTGGC
>DASSPG010000139.1:0-4013 GCA_035699725.1 Candidatus Limnocylindrales bacterium
TCAGGCCTCCAGCGACGCCTTGATCCGGGCCGCCAGCGCCGCCCCGATGCCGGGGACCGCGGCGATCTGTTCGACCGGCGCCTCGCGCACCCGCTTGGCCGACCCGAAGACCCGGAGCAGGGCCCGTCGGCGCTTCGGCCCCACGCCGGCGAGGTCGTCGAACGCGGAACGCGTCTGGCGCTTCGAGCGCAGGTCGCGGTGGTAGGTGATCGCGAAGCGGTGGGCCTCGTCGCGGAGCCGCTGGACCAGGTACAGCGCGGACGACGTCGGCGGCAGCACGACCGGAACGGGCGAACCGGGCAGGAACAGTTCCTCGCGCTCCTTGGCGAGCCCCGCCAGGGGCAGGTCGTGGAGCCCGATCTCGTCGAGGACCGCCTTGGCCGCCGAGACCTGGCCCTTGCCGCCGTCGATGAGCACGAGGTCGGGCATCGCCCAGCGGAGGGCCTCCTCCGCGCCTTCGTCGCCGGCCTTCGCCCGTCGGAAGCGGCGGCGCAGGACCTCCTGGTGCGAGGCGAAGTCGTTCGGGCCCTCCACGGTCCGGATCCGGAACCGGCGGTACTCCCCCGTCCGCGGCCTGCCCTCCTCGAAGACGACCATGCTCCCGACCGTGTCGGAGCCCTGGATGTTCGAGATGTCGTAGCACTCGATCCGGAGCGGCGGCCCTGGGAGGCCGAGCGCCTCGGCCAGCTCCTCGAGCGCGCCGAGGGTCTTGCCCTCGTCGGCCATCCAGCGGGCCTGCTCGCGCGCGAGCGTCTCACCCGCGTTCCGCGTGGCGAGGGCCATCAGCTCCCGCTTCTCGCCCCGCTGCGGGACCGCGAGCCGCGATGGCCCACCGCGCCGCTCGGTCAGGAACGCCTCGAGGTCGGCCCCGTCCGGTAGCGCGCGCGGCACCAGCACGGACGGCGGGATGGAAGTCGCGCGCGCGTAGTACTGCAGGAGGAAGCTCGAGAGGACCTCCTCGTCCGGCGCCTCGCGGGCCGCGTCGAGCAGGAAGACGTCGCGCCCGATCAGCGTCCCGCTCCGGATCGCGAACAGCTGGATCGCCGCCTGGTTGTCCTGGCGAGCCAGCCCGACCAGGTCGAGCTCGGTCCGCTTGAACGCCGCCATCTTCTGCGATTCCATCGTCCGCTCGATCGAGCGGATCTTGTCGCGCAGCCCGGCCGCCCGCTCGTAGTCCGTCCGCTCGGACGCGGAGCGCATCTCGGCCGTCAGCGCCTGGACGACCGACTCCTGCCGACCCTCGAGAAACAGCTCGATCTGGGAGATCTGGGCGCCGTACTCGGCCTTCGAGACCGCCTCGATGCAGGGGCCCTGGCAGCGCTTGATGTGGTAGAGCAGGCAGGGCCGGGCGAGCGCGCGCTCACCCTCCCGGATCTCGATCGTGCAGGTCCGGAACGGGAACAGCCGTCGGACCAGGTTCATCGATTCGTCGACGCTGCTCGCCGAGGCGTACGGCCCGAAGTAGCGGCTGCCATCCTCGACGAGCTTGCGCGTCCGCTCCACCCGCGGGAAGTCGTCCGCCTTGGTGATCTTGATGTACGGGTAGCTCTTGTCGTCCTTGAGCCGGACGTTGAAGCGCGGCCGGAACCGCTTGATCAGACTCGCCTCGAGCAGGAGCGCCTCGCTGACCGAATCGGTCAGGGTGTACTCCACGTCCACGACCCGCTCGATCACCGAGCGGATCCGATGGACCTCTCCGATCGGCGTCGCCTTCTGCCAGTAGCTCCGGACGCGGTTGCGCAGGCTCTGCGCCTTGCCGACGTAGACCACCTCGCCGCGCCCGTCGCGCATGAGGTACACGCCGGGGCGATCGGGCAGCTTGCGGAGGGTTGCCTGGAGCTCGGGAGTCACCGCCCGATGCTATGGCACACCCGCCGAGCCTGCGCGGGAGGAACGGGACTCATCGCCAGCTGGGGGACGGCGCCGACGGGCGCCGATGACTCCTCGGCGTCGGCGTGGCGGCCGGCGTGGCCGTCGGGGCCGGCGGCGCCGTTGGCGTCGGCGTCGCAGCAGCGCTCGGCGCCGGTGTCCATGTGGGAGCCGGCGTGACGATCGGCGCCGGCGCCACGGTCGGCGCCGGGGCGGGCGGCAGCGATGGGAGCGCGGATGCGATCGGCGTGCCGCCATTGGAGACGATGAACCGGACCACCCCGACGCCCGAGTTCGTCGAGCCGCTGGGTGTGTCGCAGTCCGAGCGGAGGACGAGCCGATGCGCGCCGTCGGCGAGCTTCGTCGTGTCGATGGTGAGGGTGGTCCGGGCGAGGGGCCCACTGCCCGACAGGAGCGGGAGCCCCGGGACCGGTGGCGAGGCCGCGGCGCCCCGCCAAGGAGTACCGGGCGCGCTGGTTCGATCCGGACGCGGACCGGCGGTGGCGGAGCGCGAGAGCCGACTCAGCGCGGCGTGCGCGGACTCCGCGTGGCCGCGTCACCGGCCCTGTCGGCCGATGGGCTGTCTCGGCGGAGGTCGAGGCCGAACGAGCCGATCGCGTGGCCATCGAGTGCCGCTGTGACCTGGTAGCACCCCGGCCCGTCCAGACGACTCGTGTCGAGGTGGGCGACCCAGCGCCCACCGTCCCAGGACAACGGGAGCTGCGCCGTCGGGCGCCCGTCGCAGGCGACCACGGTCAGGGCACCCGAGCCGAGGGTCTGCTCGACACCGTCGGCGAAGATCTCGACCTTGACCGGGATCGTCCGTCCGGGGTTGGCGACGAGCGTCTCGCCGGGGCCACCGACGGGCTCGCCCCACGCGGCCGACCACTCCACGGGGTCGACCCACGCGACATCGACGTCGAAGGAGCCTTCCTCGGTGTTGCCGGCGTCGTCGGTGGCCGTGCAGTCGACACGCGTGGTGCCGACCGCGAAGTGCTCGCCACTGGCAGGGGTGCAGGCGATGGTCGGATCGGGGTCGACGAGATCGACCGCGGTCGGCGCCGGATAGCTGACGGTCGTGCCGGAGGGGTCGCCCGTCGTGACCGACTGGGTCCCGGGCATCGCCAGCGTCGGCCGGGTGCTGTCGCCGACCGTCACGACGAACGAGCCGCTGACCTCGAGGCCGCCGCCGTCGACCACGGTGCAGTCGACGATGGTGGGACCGATGGCGAACGTCGAGCCCGACGCGGGGAGGCAGGACGGGGTCGGCGGAACGGGGTCCTCGAGGTCGGTGGCGGTCGCCGTCCACGAGACCAGGGCGCCGGAGGCGGAGGTGGCCTCCGCCGTGATGTCGGCCGGGAGCAGGAGCGTCGGCGGGGCGTTGACGTCGATGCGGAACGTGATCGCGGTGATGCCGGTCAGCCCGGTGCCCCCGAGGCGCGACCACGAGATCGTGAAGTCATAGTCCTCGCCGGGCGTCGTGGGCATCGTCAGCGACACGATGCTCGGAGCGGTCGCGGCGAGCGTCGGCGCCGGACTGGGGCAGCCCTGGCCGGCCGGCGTCCAGCTGTCCGGCACCGGGCCGATCGTCGTCGGGGTCGCGTTGACCGAACCGTCGAGCGGCACGGTCGTACTCGAGACCGCCAGCTGGAGCGTGACACCGGGCGCCACGTGATTGAGCCCCGAACAGGTCAGGAGGAACGTGACGGGCCAGGTGACGACGGTCCCGGGCGCCGCATCGTCGAGCTCCACCAGGGTCTGGTTGCCGATGAGGTCGTCGCGGCCGTCGGCCGGTACCGTGTCGGCCTGGGCAACCGCGGTGGCAAGAAGAAGGACCGCCAGGGCGGCCGTCGCGGCCCGCCCGATCATGCGTCGCTGCATCGTCGACCTCGCCTCACGCGCAGGGAGGAATTGATGCGGCGATCGTCCGGGCCGGGGGTCCCGGCCGTCGATGGGCCGATCGGGGTCAACGTTGCGGGGGTGCGCCCCCAAGGAGTACCGGTGCGGCGCACCACGCCGGACGCTGGCGATCGTGGCCCGCGTTCTTGGCTGCGTGGTGCGCGTCGGCGCCCGGGAATCATCGAGGGTCGGTCCCGGAGGAACCGACCCTCGACGCGCGCTCGGGTGTGGGGTTACTTGTGGAT
>DASSPG010000140.1:0-17236 GCA_035699725.1 Candidatus Limnocylindrales bacterium
CAGATGACGAGCCAGGTCCTCGACTCGATGGACCTCGAGCGCGAGAAGGGGATCACGATCAAGGCCCGGGCCGTGCGCCTCGAGTACAAGGCCAATGACGGGCTGACCTACGGCTTGAACCTGATCGACACGCCGGGCAACGTCGACTTCGCGTACGAGGTCAGCCACAGTCTCCAGGCCTGCGAGGGCGCGATCCTCGTCGTCGACGCCACCCAGGGGATCGAGGCCCAGACCCTCGCCAACGTCCATCTGGCGATGCGCGAGGGGCTGACCCTGATCCCGGTCCTCAACAAGATCGACCTGCCCTCGGCGGACCCCGAGACGATCATGGACGAGCTCGAGAACGTCCTCGCGATCCCGCGCGAGGAGGTGATCCTCGCGAGCGCCAAGGACGGCACCGGGGTCCCCGACATCCTCGAGGCGATCGTCGCCCGCATCCCGTCGCCCAAGGGCGACCCGGCCAAGCCCGTCCAGGGCCTGATCTTCGACAGCCACTACGACGCGTTCAAGGGCGTGATCGTCTACGTCAGGCTGGCCGCCGGGACCCTCCGGGCGAGCGACGAGATCCGGCTGATGGCCTCGGGCGCGCGCGCCGAGCCGCTCGAGCTGGGCGTCTTCCGGCCCCAGCTCGTGCCGGTCAAGCAGCTGGTCGCCGGCGAGGTGGGCTACGTCGCGACCGGCCTCAAGAACGTCCGCGAAGCGCAGGTCGGCGACACCGTGACGACCGTCGCCCATCCCGCCGCCGATCCGCTGCCCGGCTACCAGCCCGCGAAGAGCCTCGTGTTCGCCGGGATCTACCCGGTCAGCGGCGAGGACTACCCGCTCCTGCGCGAGGCGCTCGAGAAGCTCCACCTCAACGACGCCAGCTTCACCTACGAGCCCGAGAGCTCGGTCGCGCTCGGATTCGGGTTCCGTTGCGGCTTCCTCGGCCTGCTCCACATGGAGATCGTCCAGGAGCGCCTGGAGCGCGAGTTCAGCCTCGACCTGATCGCCTCGGCGCCGTCGGTCGAGTACCACGTGAAGCTTCTCCACGGTCGCGGAGATGTCGCGATCGACAACCCCTCGCTCCTCCCGAACCCGTCGGACATCGAGCTCCTCGAGGAGCCATGGGTCAATCTCAGCGTCGTCACCCCGTCGCACTACATCGGGCCGCTCATGGAGCTCACGACGAACCGGCGCGGCCTGTTCCAGAACATGGAGTACCTCGACCCGGCCCGCGTCGTCCTCCACTTCGAGATGCCCCTCGCCGAGCTGATCGTCGACTACTTCGACCAGCTCAAGAGCCGCAGCCAGGGCTATGCCTCGATGGACTACGAGGAGATCGGCTACCGCGCCGCGAACCTCGCCAAGGTCGACATCCTCGTCAACGGCGAGCCGGTCGACGCCCTGTCGCTGATCGTCCACCGCGACAACGCCCAGTCGATCGGGCGGCTCCTGGCGGCCAAGCTCAAGGAGCTGATCCCGCGCCAGATGTTCGAGATCCCGATCCAGGCGGCGATCGGGAGCAATGTCATCGCCCGCGAGACCGTGCGCGCGATGCGCAAGAACGTGCTGGCCAAGTGCTACGGTGGAGACATCACCCGGAAGAAGAAGCTCCTCGAGAAGCAGAAGGAAGGCAAGCAGCGGATGAAGCGGGTCGGGTCGGTCGAGATCCCCCAGGAGGCCTTCCTCGCGATGCTCCGCATGGGCGAGGGCTGACCGTCCGTGGAGACGTGGCTGCCGACGCTGCGGACCCTGATCGCGGTCGGGCTGGCGCTGCTCCTGGTGATGCTCCGCCTCGAGGCAGCCCGCTTCAACGCCGCCGAGTACGACGAGACGCTCGACGGCGAGCCGCCGTCCTTCAAGCGCCGGATCGCGTGGTACCTGATCGGGCTGGTGCTCGTCATCGCGATCTTCCTCGTCCATCCGGCGCCCGCGATCGACTTCGCCCTCGGCGCCGGCGACCGGCCGCAGGCGCTGATGTACGGCTTCCTGTACGCGGCGATCGGGACCGCGATCGCGCTCGGGATCGCCTACTACCGCTATCGCCGGTTGCGCTTCCCGGATGTGTGGTCGTACCCGGGCGCCCTGCTCAACTCCGTGGTGACCGCGATCGTGGACGAGGTCGCGTTCCGCGGTGCCGTCCTCGGGTTGCTCCTGCTGAGCGGGCTCGACCCGACGGCCGCGAACGCGATCCAGGCGATCCTCTACGCCCTCGCGACGCGGCTCGGGGCACCCGGGCGCAACCGCTGGATGCTCGTCATGGCGATCGGGCTGGGTCTCGCCGGCGGCTGGGTGACCGCGGTGACGGGCGGGGTCGCGGCCGCGTTCCTCGGCCACGCCGTGACGCGCTTCGCGGTGTTCCTCACGACCGGTCACGCCGGCCAGTTCCTGCCGCGCGGGCGCGAGGTCGAGGAGATCGAGGCGACGCAGCGGCCGCCGAAGGGATGGCGGGTCATCGGACCGCGGGAGTCCAGCTCGCGCGACCGGTGAGGGACGCCGGGTCCGACCGCTCGACTGTTGACCGCTCGACTGCTGACCGCGGTTGGAGCCCGCTCTCCTCCGTCCCAGGACCCCCCGTCGGGCTGTACGTCCACGTCCCGTTCTGCGTCTCACTCTGCCCGTACTGCGACTTCGTGGTCGTCGCGGGGGCCGCCGCGCGCGGGCCGACGAACCGGTTGGCCCACCTGGCGGCGGCGCTCCGGGCGGAGCTCGCGCTCCGGGCGGACGCGCTGGACGCGGCCTTCGGCCCGCCGGGGCCCGCGGGGACGCCTGGGCCGCCCGGGACGGGCGGTCGCCCCGCGCTCGACACCGTCTACCTCGGCGGCGGAACGCCGACGCTCCTGCCCACCGACGAGGTCGCCGCGATCCTCGACGTCGTGCGCGCCCGCTTCGGGCTGGCGCCCGATGCCGAGGTGACGATCGAGGCCAACCCCGGTCCCGACGAGCGCGGCGACCCGGCCGCCCTCGCCCGCGCCGGCGTGACCCGGATCTCGATCGGCGCCCAGAGCCTGCACCGCGCGGAGCTCCGCCGGCTCGGCCGCCGCCATGGCCCCGGAGACGTGGCCGACGCGGTTGGAGAGGCTCGGGCCGGTGGCATCGCCTCGGTCAACCTGGACCTCCTCTACGACATTCCCGACGGGTCGCTCGACGCGTGGTCGGCCTCGCTCGAGGCGGCGCTCGCGCTCGAGCCGGACCACCTCTCGCTCTATGCCCTGACCCTCGACGATCCCGATGCGGAGGGCCTCACCGGCCCTGGCGGCGATCACCTCCCGACGACGAGCGGCGCCCGGCGCTGGCGGGAGCGGGCGATCCCGGCCCAGGACGAGGACCGCGCCGCCGCCCAGTATCTCCATGCGGTGGAGCGGCTCGCCGGCGCCGGCTGGCGCGGCTATGAGATCAGCAACTGGGCCCGCCCCGGTCACGAGAGTCGCCACAACCTGGCCTACTGGGAACGGCGCTCCGTCGAGGCGGTCGGCCCGGGCGCCCACGCCTTCGACGGCGTGGCGCGTCGCTGGAACGCGGCCCATCTCGGGCGGTACGTGAGTCCGCTCGCCCCGGCTGACGGGTCTGTCCCGCGCCTCCCACCCGGCGGTGTCGACGTGCTCAACCCGGCCGATGCCGCCGCCGAGACCGTGATCCTCGCCCTGCGAACGGATCGCGGGCTGCCGCGCGCCGACGCCACCGACCCACCGCTCGCGGCGGTCTATCCGTGGGCCGTGGAGGCCGGCCTGCTGGCGGTCGATCCGGGCGAGCGGATCGTGCTGACCACCCGGGGCCGCCTGCTCTCGAACGAGCTCTTCCGTCGCCTGCTCTGACGCCATCGGCGTTGACACTCGCCGCGACGGACTGCTAGAGTTCGTTAGCACTCGTCTATCGAGAGTGCTAACTCTCACCACCGTCCCGCGAACCCCGTTCGCCATTCGTGCGAGGACTCCGTGGCGCGACGCATCCGCCCCAGCGGCTCCCTGGATCCCCGCTCCGAGTCGATCCTCCGGGCCGTCATCGAGGAATACGTGTCCACCGCCGTCCCGGTCGGCTCGGCGGCCCTCGTCGAGCGCTACCGGCTCGGCGTGTCGAGCGCGACCGTCCGCAACATCCTCGCCGATCTCGAGTTCGGCGGGCTGCTCACGCATCCCCACACGAGCGCGGGCCGGATCCCGACCGACGCCGGCTACCGCCACTTCGTCGAGGCGATCGCCGATTCCAGCCAGCTCGCCCCGGTCGAGCAGCTGATGATCCGGCACCAGTTCGGGCAGGTGCAGCACGCGTCGGAGCAGTGGTTCCGTCTCGCCGCCACGACCCTGGCCGCCGCGAACCGGATCGCCGGCCTCGCGACGCCGGCCAAGCCGCGAGCGGCCCACGTCCGGCGGATCGACATCGTCTCGATCAGCGACCGCCTCGCGAGCCTGATCATCGTGTTCCGCGAGGGCGCCCTCCGCCAGGTCCTCGTGACCCTCCCCGAGCCGGTCGAGCAGGAGGACCTCACCCGCGCCGCGGTGATCCTCGACGGCCTGATGGCCGGCCGGACATCGGCCGATGCCGAGCGCGCGCTCGCCCGGATCGACGGCGACGGCCCGATCGGGACGCTCGTCCGACGGGTCGGCGAGCGGGTGATCGCCGCGATCCGCGACTACGACGCAACGATCATCGAGGAGATCTTCAGCGACGGGCTGCTCCACGTGATGGAGGCGCCCGAGTTCGAGCGGAGCGAGAAGCTCCGCCGGGTCTTCGCCGCGCTCGAGAACCGGGCGTACCTCGGCGAGCTGCTCGAGCGGGTCGCCGCCACGGGTGCCGTCCAGGTCTTCATCGGCGCCGAGAACGCGCCCGAGGAGATGCGCGACGTGTCGCTCGTCCTCGCTCCGTACGGCGAGCCGGGCCGGGCCGTCGGCGTCGTCGGCGTCCTGGGCCCGACCCGGATGGCCTATCCCCAGGCGATCGGCACCGTCCGTTTCGTCTCCACCCTCATGAACGAACTGGTGAAGCACATCGATGCCTGATCTGCGCGACCTCCGCGGACGACCGATCCGCCGGACCACCGAACCGCCCGCCCCCCCTCCGACCGCGCGTCCCCAGCGGAGCCGGGCCGAGGAGCGGATCGACGAGCTCGACATCTCGCCGACCAAGCTCCTGGCCGAGATCGAGAAGCTCAAGGGCGAGCTCGAGGCGGCCACGAACCGGGCCGAGGAGTACCTCGTCGGGCTCCAGCGCGAGCGCGCCGAGTTCACGAACTTCCGGCGGCGCACCGGCGAGGAGCGCGAGGCGATGCTCGGCCTGGCCGGGGAGGACCTGATCCGCAAGGTCCTCGCGATCGCCGACGACTTCGACCTCGCGATCGACAACCGCCCGGCGGACCTCGCCGGCAACGGCTGGGTCGAGGGCGTCACCGCCATCGATCGCAAGCTCCGGGCGCTCCTCGAGAGCGAGGGCGTCCGGGTCGTGGAGGCCGAGGCCGGCACCGCGTTCGACCCGCGCGAGCACGAGGCGATCGTGAACGTCCCCGGCACCGGGCGCGCCGAGGGCGAGATCGTCGAGGTCGTGCGGCGCGGCTACAAGCTCCGAGACCGCGTGCTCCGGCCGGCCCTCGTGGCCGTCGCCGCGGCGCCCGATCCCGAGACCGACCCACAGCCCGTCGACCGGGCCAACTGACCCCCCAACCACCGACCACCGACCCCCAACCAGCGCGACAGGAGATACCAACCAGATGGGCAAGATCATCGGCATCGACCTCGGCACGACGAACAGCGTCGTGGCCGTCATGGAGGGCGGCGAGCCGACCGTCATCGCCTCGGCCGAGGGTGGCCGGACGGTGCCGTCGGTCGTGGCCTTCACCAAGACCGGGGAACGCCTCGTCGGCCAGCTGGCCAAGCGCCAGGCCGTCACGAACCCGGCCAACACGATCTACTCGATCAAGCGGTTCATGGGCCGTCGCTGGGACGACAGCGAGACGAAGCGCGCCAAGGAGCTCGTCAGCTACGCGGTCGAGAAGGACGGCAAGAGCGACGGCGTCGTCGTCAAGGTCGCCGACAAGACCTACTCGCCGCCCGAGATCAGCGCGATGGTCCTCCAGAAGCTCAAGGCCGACGCCGAGGCGTACCTCGGCGAGAAGGTGACGGAGGCCGTCATCACGGTCCCGGCCTACTTCGACGACACCCAGCGCCAGGCGACCAAGGACGCGGGCCGGATCGCCGGCCTCGAGGTTCGCCGGATCATCAACGAGCCGACGGCCTCCGCCCTCGCCTACGGCCTCGACAAGAAGCACGACGAGAAGATCGCGGTCTACGACCTCGGCGGCGGCACGTTCGACATCTCGATCCTCGAGCTCGGCGAGGGCGTCTTCGAGGTCAAGGCCACCAACGGCGACACCCACCTCGGCGGCGACGACTTCGACCAGCGGGTCATCGAGTGGCTGCTGGCCGAGTTCAAGAAGGACCAGGGGATCGACCTGTCGAAGGACCCCCAGGCGCTCCAGCGCCTCAAGGAGGCCGCCGAGAAGGCGAAGATCGAGCTGAGCTCGACGTCGTCGACCGAGATCAACCTGCCGTACGTCACCGCCGACGCCTCCGGGCCGAAGCACCTCGTCGTGACCCTGACCCGGGCCAAGCTCGAGGACCTCGTCGGCGACCTCGTCGAGAAGACGAAGAAGCCGGTCGAGGCCGCGCTCAAGGACGCCGGGCTCAAGGCCGGCGACATCGACGAGGTCATCCTCGTCGGTGGCATGACCCGGATGCCGGCCGTCGTCGAGGCGGTCAAGGCGATGTTCGCGGGCAAGGAACCCCACAAGGGCGTCAACCCGGACGAGGTCGTCGGCATCGGCGCCGCGATCCAGGCCGGCGTCCTGGCGGGTGACGTCAAGGACGTCCTGCTCCTCGACGTGACGCCGCTGTCGCTCGGGATCGAGACGCTGGGCGGCGTGATGACCAAGCTCATCGACCGCAACACGACGATCCCGACCTCGAAGTCGCAGGTGTTCTCGACGGCCTCGGACAACCAGGGCCAGGTCGAGATCCACGTCCTCCAGGGCGAGCGCGAGTTCGCCGCCGACAACAAGACGCTCGGGCGGTTCATCCTCGACGGGATCCCGCCGGCGCCGCGCGGCGTGCCCCAGGTCGAGGTGACGTTCGACATCGACGCGAACGGCATCCTCGACGTCAAGGCCAAGGACCGGGCGACCGGCAAGGAGCAGCAGGTCCGGATCACCGCGTCCTCGATGCTCTCGAAGGACGACGTCGACAAGATGGTCCGCGAGGCGTCCGAGCACGCCGACGAGGATCGCCAGCGGCGCGAGGAGGTCGAGACCCGCAACCAGGCGGAGCAGCTCACCTACCAGGCGGAGCGGACGGTCAAGGATCTCGGCGACAAGGTCTCGTCCGAGGACAAGGCGACCGTCGAGAACCAGGTGTCGTCGCTGCGCGAAGCGCTCAAGGGCTCCGACATGGGCACGATCACGGCGGGTGCCACGGCGCTGGCCGAGACGCTCAGCAAGGTGTCCACGGCGGCGTACCAGGCTGCCGCGTCCGAGGCACCGTCCAACGGGTCCGGCACGGACGGTTCAGGCGACGGGTCGACGCCGGAGGGCGGCGACGCCGGCGCCGGCGCCCAGGGCGAGCCGGCCGGCGCGGGCGCCCGCTCGGGCGGCTCGGGCTCGTCCGATGCCGACGACACGGTCGAAGGCGAGTTCAAGGAGGTCTGACCGCTCGCGGCTCGCCGCCGGTGACCGCATGAACGCCGCGCCCGGCCGGGTCCCCCGGCCGGGCGCGGCGATTCCGGCCCCGCTCCCGCTCGCCGGCCCGTTGCTCGGTAGACTCCCAACGTGCCAACCCGACCCCGGTCCCCGCGGCCGTGACCCTGCGCGGCCGGCGGCCGGGTGATCTGCGCGTCCGGGTCGAGAGGGTCCGGCCCCAGGCGTACGCGGTCCGGCCGGCCAACCGGGTCGGCCGCCCGGCCTCGCCATCGGCCGTGCTGGTGGCGGGCTTCGCGGCCATGATCGCGGTCGGGACCGTCCTGCTCCTGCTGCCGTTCTCGACGGAGCCCGGGACCTCGACCGACCTGGTCACCGCGCTGTTCACCGCGACGTCCGCGGTCTGCGTCACCGGCCTTGTCGTGGTCGACACGGCGTCGCACTGGAGTCCGTTCGGTGAGCTCGTCATCCTGGCCCTCATCCAGGTCGGGGGATTCGGGTTCATGACCGGATCCACGCTCCTGCTCTTCGTCCTCGTCCGGCGCCGGACCGGGCTCCGCGACCGGATCCTCGTCCAGGCGTCGACCGGTGGCGTGGAGTTGGGCAGCGTGCTGGTCCTCGTGCGGCGGGTGGCCGTCTTCACGATCCTGGTGGAGGGGATCGGCGCGGTGGTCCTGGCAGCGGCATTCCTCATCCGCGGCTCCGATGTCGCGGGTGCCCTCTGGTGGGGGGTGTTCCACTCGGTCTCCGCGTTCAACAACGCGGGCTTCGACCTGATGGGGGGATTCCGGAGCCTCGCCGACTTCGCGACCGACCCGTTGGTCCTGACCACGATCGGGGTGCTGATCGTGCTGGGCGGCCTCGGGTTCGCGATCCTCGGCGATTCCTTCGGCAAGCGGCGGTGGAGCCGCCTTGCCCTCGAGACGAAGGTGGTCGTGTTGACGACGGTCGCGCTCCTCGTCGGCGGCAGCCTGCTGATCGGCGTGCTGGAGTGGGGCAATCCGGCGACACTGGGCGCCATCCCGGAGGCGCACCGGCCGCTGAACGCGATCTTCGAGTCCGTCACGCTGCGGACGGCGGGCTATGCCGTCCTCGACCAGGGCGGCCTCGGCGCCGCGACCCTGTACGTGGCGATCGTGCTGATGTTCATCGGGGCGGCGTCGGGCTCGACCGGCGGCGGCATCAAGGTCAACACGTTCAGCGTCCTCCTGATCGCCATCGTCTCGACGGTCCGTGGCCGTCCCGCCGCCGAGGCGTTCGGACGTCGCCTGCCGCACGACGTCGTCTACCGCGCGCTGTCGGTCGCGCTCCTGTCGATCGCGTTCGTCGCCAGCGTCGCGTTCGGCGTGATCCTGGTCGGCGGCGCAGGATTCGCGGACGCGGTGTTCGAGGCGACCTCGGCGTTCGGAACCGTCGGGCTGACCACGGGCATCACGCCCTCCCTCCCGGATCCTGCGCGTCTCCTGCTCGTTGTTGCGATGTTCGCGGGCCGGCTCGGCCCGCTCACCCTCGTCCTCGCCCTGGCGGCACGGCAGCACCCGGTTGCGTATCGGCCGGCGGTCGAGTCGCTCCGGATCGGTTGACCACCAAGGAGCCACGATGAAGCAGTCCGTTCTCGTCATCGGTCTCGGCCGGTTCGGCGCCGCGGCGGCGCGCGAGCTGATGGCCCTCGGGCACGAGGTCCTGGCCATCGACAAGGACGAAGCCGCCGTCAACGACATCGCGCCGGACGTGACGCACGCGGTCCAGGCCGATGCCAGCGATGCCGACGTGCTCAAGGCGGTCGGCGCGGCGGACTTCAGCCACGCCATCGTCGCGATCAGCGGCGAGGCGGAGCCCAGCATCTTCGCGACGATGGCGCTCCGGAATCTCGGGGTCGAGAACGTCATCGCGAAGGCCGGGACGACCCTTCACGGCGCCATCCTCGAGCGGGTGGGCGCCACCCGGGTCGTGTATCCGGAACGCGAGATGGGGGCTCGGGTCGCCCATGCGTTCAGCACGAGCAACGTGGTCGACTACCTCGATGTCGCCCCGGGTTTCGGGATCGTCCGTTTCCGGCCGCCAGAGGCCTGGGTTGGCCGGACGCTCCGTGATCTCGACATCCCGGGCCGCTTCGGCGTCACGCCGATCGCGCTGCGGCGCGCGTCCGACGTGACCGTCAACCCGCACCGCGACATGCAGCTCGGGGCGGGTGACGAGCTGGTCCTGGTCGGGACCGACGCGAAGCTGGAGCGGCTCGAATCGAAGTGACGCGGCGGCGTGGCACCCCGCCGGCGCCTCTGGCCCGCGAGCCCGTCCGCGAGCCGGCCCGCGGCGCCCCATTTGTCAAACGAATCTCACCCGGACGTTGAACAGCGCCGAGTCGTTGTACGTTCCGTTGACCGAACTCCTGTCAAGTCGGACGGAGCGTGACCGGTGACCGCGGTCACGACGACGAGCGCAACGTTGATCGTCACGAACCCGGGGATCACGCCCGTGCCGATCGCCGCAGAGAGCGGCACGTCCTCGCCGCGTTGCCGTGTCCGGCGCTGGATCAGGATCAGCGCGATCGTCGCGATGACGAACGGCACGAACATGACGACCACGTCGGCGTCGCCTACCGCCCGATGAACAGGCTCACCGACGGGGCGATCGCGCCCAGGAGCAGGACCACCGCGTAGCCGGCCAGCAGGAGCAGCCCGGCGTACAGGTGGACCTTCACGTTGACGCCCATGATCGCCATCAGTCCGTACGGGTTGTCGTAGTTCGGGTCGAGGCCGCGCGAGACCCGGATGGCGAGCGGGATCGTGAGGAGGGCGAGCAGCGTCGGGATCGGGAGGACCCCCGCCACGACGCCGGCGACGAGGATCACGTAGGCCGCGACGACCGAGACGTTGTAGCCGGCGATCACGGTCGGCTTGGACAGCCGGACCGGGAGGGTCCGCTTGCCGGCACGGGCGTCCCCGCGCCGATCCGGGATCTCGTTGACGTACAGGATCAGCATCACGAGCAGGGCGACCGGCAGGGACGCCACGAACGGCTCCCACGTCAGGGCACCGCGGGTCTGGACGACATATGCGCCGAGCAGCATGAGCGGCCCGAACCCGACGGCGACGGCGACCTCGCCGAGGCCGCGGTAGACGAACTTCAGGGGCGGCGCGGTGTAGCCGATCGAGACGATGAACCCGACGACGCCGATGACGAGCAGCTCCGTCGAGCCGCGCAGCACGAGGAGCACGGCGCCGATCGCGCCGGCGGCGGCATAGAACGCGAACGACAGGGATGCCATCTGGCGGAACGACACGAGCCCGTACTGGATCACCCGCGAACCGCCGCTGAACTGCGTCGGGGTGACATTCGCGTCGTCGGCGCCCTGGAGGCTGTCGAAGACGTCGTTCGCGACGTTGAGCCCGAGCTGGACGAACGCCGCGCCCACCACGGTGAGGATGGCGGTGAGGAGGTCGAATGCACCCTGGCGGGCGGCGATCACGATCCCGAGGACGACCGGCACGATCGTGGCCGACAGGAACGGCAGCCGGGTCGTGCGGAGGGCGAGCCAGCCGAACGAGAGCTTCGGCTTCACGGGCGTGCCGCGCTCGGCAGACAGCGCGTCGAAGTACCTCTTCGACTGCCCGATCGAGCGCTCGGAGTACTCGAAGAACGGGACCTCGGCCTCGTCCCAGCCCCACGCCCGCGCGGCGCGGAACGTGACCTGGTCACCGGTCGTGGCCGCGCGGCCCCAGACGGTGACGTGGCGCCGCTCGTCGTAGCCGTAGCCCGGCTGGGGCCGGATGTGAGAGCCGGTCAGGGAGATGTCGGCATCGGTCGGCACGGACAGGCCGGCCGGGGCGCGGAACGTCGCGGTCCTGGCGCCCGGATCGATCGACGCCTCGAGGGCGACGCTGACGGGGTAGCCGTCCGTGTCGACGAAGGTCAGGACCTGGAACGGGTAGCCCGCGAGCTTGGTCAGGCCGGTCGGCACGTCGAGGGCCGGCGTCCGGGGCATCGTCTCGGGGGCCATCACGCGGCCGCCTTCCCGGCGGCGCTGACGACCGGGGCCGTCGCGGCGTCGCCGTCGGCCCAGTAGAGCGCCTTCGTGGGCGTGATCTCGATCAGCGACCGCTCGAAGAAGAGAGGCAGCGCGACGCGGGCCTTCAGGAAGTACACGATCGAAGGCTCCTTCTTCTCCCAGATCGGGAGGAGGCGCTCCCAGCCGCCGTGGGGGTCCTCCTCGATGATCCGGGCATCGCCCTGGATCGTCGCCCGGTCGGTCCGCCCGCCGACCGCGACCGGATCGGTGATCGACAGCGACACCTTCGGATTGCCCTTGATGTGCTCGAGCTTCTTCGAGAACAGGGTCGACGAGGTCAGGTAGATCCGCTCGCCGTCGTACAACGGGATGAGCGGGTAGGTGACCGGGTGGCCGGTCGCGTCGACGACCGTCAGCTCGCCGACGAGCGCGGCATCGAGCAGCTGCTCGATCGGCTCGGGAAGGATCGACATGGGCGTGGCTCCTGGCGCAGATCTGGGTTCGCGCCAGGAGCCTACCACATATCGCTACCTACGTGTAGCAGGTTTCGGCCACGATCTCACTTCCGGACCTGCACGATCACCTGGTCGGTATTGACGACCGCGCCACCGACGACCCGGACCCGGATTCCGACTGCGTGCGGGCCCGCGGCCAGGTTCTTCGGCGTCTTGATGTCGCGCTGGAACGTGTTCGAGAGCGGATCGTAGGTGGCGCAACCCTGGACGATGCCATCCAAGGTGACTTCGACGAGGCACGCGGACGCCATCCCTGCCGCGTCGGCGTCGGGCAAGGTCGCCCCACTCGCATCCCCGAGCTGGAACTTGACCGGGAGCATGGAGCCGGCCTTGACCCAGGCCGGTGGGAGGGGTTGCTGGAACCCGAGGAACGCGTACTTCACGAGGTACGGGCACGACACCGTCGTCTGGTTTCCCGCCACGTCGTGGCCGGTCAGGGACTTGGAGCCCGGTCCCACCACCGCCACGTCGGTGGCCGTGACGTCGACGGAGACGGTCGCGGCGGCCGGCCCGGACAGGCCGTCGCTGACGGTTGCGGTGACACTCGCGCTGTGGTCGCCCCCGAGCGTGTACGCCGGCGCCGTGCCGCACGTGACGCCGGGTGCGGTCTTGTCGACGTCCACCGTGATGGAGCCGCTTCCCGCGTTGTCCGCGCGGTCGTAGCACGTCGCAGCAATGACCACGTCCACGCCCTCACCCACGGATGTGCTCGTCGACGGGCACCGTGTCGCATCCAGGCCGGAGCCTCCGGTCGCGTCGGTCCAGTGCCAGCTGACCGTGACATCGGTCCGGTTCCACCCGGCAGCGTTCGGGCTCGGTGCCGAGGTTGGCGCCGCGGTTGGTGCCGTCGCGTCCACATCGACGAGCACGCTGGCCGACCCGGCGTTGCCCGCGAGGTCGTAGCACGTTGCCGAGATGACCAGGTCCACGCCCTCGCCGGAGGAACCGCTCGAGGAGGGGCATCGCGTCGGGTCCAGCCCGGAGCCACCAGCGCCATCCGACCAGTGCCAGGTGACGGTCACCGATGACCGGTTCCAACCATTGCCGTTGGCCGCGGGGGACGCGACAGGCGCCGCGGTCGGGGCGGTCAGGTCGGGCGGTGGTGGTGGCGCGCCGTCGCGCTCGTACGCCCCGATGTCGGGGTAGGCACCCTGCGGACGCGCGACGCCGCGCTGGTCGTCAAGGGGCGCCGCCGTGTCGAGCGCCTCGTCGATGGCCGGGCTCGTGGGCGACAGGGCCATCGTCGGCGTGCGGCCGGGCGCATTCAGGGCCAGCGGGCCGAGCTGGGGATCGGTGGTCAAGTAGACCGCCGGGCAAGGAGTCCGGACGTCGGCGGGGTCAGGCGTGATCAGGTTCCGGGCCCCGGAGACCGTGACACCGTTGAGCACGAAGCACTGGTCGCGACCGGTGTTGCCGGCGATGATCGAGTTCGTCAGGTTGAGCGACGCGCTCTCGCCGGTGGTCGGCTTGTAGACGGTGAGCCCCGCTCCGTCGCCGGTCGATTCGTTGCCCGCGATCGTGGTGTTGACGATCGTCGTCGCACCGCCCACGGCGAAGATCGCTCCGCCGGCGTCGGATCCATTGCGGGCCCCGGTACCGCCGGCAACGCCGCGCACGGCCGCGTTGCCCGTGAAGGTGCTGTTGCTGACGATGATGTTGGCGCGGTAGCCGAAGATCGCCCCGCCGAGCCCGGCCCCGCCACCCCCGGCCAGATCGCTGGCGCCACCTCCGAAGGTGCCGCCTGATCCCGGCTCACCGAAGATCGTGCCGCCCGGACCCGCGCCGCCGCCACCGCCGAAGCCGGCGTCGCCGCCGCCGCCACCGTCGTCCGCGGCGGACGTTCCGGCGGCGCCACCGCCACCGCCGAACCCACCGTTGCCGCCGTTGCCGGTGTCGTTGGCGCCGCCGCCACCGCCCCCGCCGAAGGCGCCCGACCCACCATCGCCGGTCAGGATGATTCCATCCGTGCCACCGCCGCCGCCGCCGCCGGGGCAGGCCGCGTCGAACCCGTCGGCCGTGCCGCCGGCCAGGATGTCATTGCCGCCGGCGCCGCAGAGGTAGCCGCCGGCGAACGGGCTGGACGTGCCTGGGCCGCCGTCCAGCAGCGTGCCACCGCCCGCGCCGCCGCTCCGGTCCAGTCCCGCCGCACCGGACCCGCGCGCACCGCCACCGCCGCCACCTCCGAGAGACGAGAAGCCGCCGCCCCCGCCGATTCCTCCTCCTCCACCGCCGCCACCTCCCGGCGAGAAGATCGCGTCGCCGGCGCCGCCGGTCGCGACATTGCCAACGAACGTGCTCCACTGGACGCGCAGTGCGCCGTCGTCGACGAAGATCGCGCCGCCGGCGCCCATCCCGCCGCCGCCTCCGTCCGCACCGTCCCCGCCCTGCGCCGTGAAGCCCCGCACCGTGACCTCGCGCAAATCGAGGTCGCCAGTCGGCCCCACGGAGAAGAGGCGAAAGTCGGTGGCGGCGGTCGAGCTCCGCTGGAGCACGGCCCCGGCGCCTTCGATCGTGATGGCCGAGTCGATCATGGGCAGCGCGGCCGGGCCGAGGTGACTGTCGACGTCCGTGATGGGCGCGGCATAGGCATACAGCGCGGGCGACAGGACGATGACATCGTGCCCGGAGCCCGCCGTGCAGCCGGTGTCGAACGTCGTCCGCGCATGGGGCGGTCCTGGATCGAACTCGATCGTGGACGCGTCCTCGTTGGCCGCCAGGATCGCCTCCGGCAGGGAGCAGCCGGCGCCGCCCAGGCTCGCGCCGAGAACGTCGACGACGATCGTCGAGCCGGCACGGACCGGTCCGACCGTCCAGCCGCTCATGGCCAGGACGGCGACGGCCGCGGCGACGACGGTGGCGCGATGACGGGAGCGGTGCATGTCGGCGACTCCTCGAGGTGCGGATCGGTGGCGGTTCGCGGCGATGATGGGGGTCGCGGGTCTGGTTGCCATCGGTCGAACGACCGATGGGCCCTCAACGCACCACGGATCACGATGCGGCGGAGTCGGCGATACCATGCGCCTCCCATGCCCGAGCCCTCCGTCACGTCCGGTTCCCCGCTCATCCGCGCCCGCAGCCTGACCAAGCGCTTCGGCGCGTTCACCGCCGTGGACGGCGTCGACTTCTCGGTCGCGAAGGGCGAATCCTTCGGCTTCCTCGGACCGAACGGGGCCGGCAAGACGTCCACGATGCGGATGATCGGCTGCGTCTCGCCGGTCAGCGACGGCGAGCTGGAGGTCCTCGGCCGGGACCCGCGCACGGACGGCCCCCGGATCCGCGCCCGGATCGGGGTCGTGCCCCAGCAGGACACGCTGGACACCGAGCTGACCGTCCGCGAGAACCTCGTGATCTACGGCCGCTACTTCGGGCTGTCCCGGGCCGAGTGCGGCCGGCGCGCCGACGAGCTCCTCGACTTCGCCCAGCTGACCGAGCGGGCGAAGGACCAGGTCGAGCCGCTGTCGGGCGGGATGAAGCGGCGCCTCACGATCGCCCGGGCCCTGATCAACGAGCCGGACCTGCTCCTCCTCGACGAGCCGACGACCGGGCTCGACCCCCAGGCGAGGCACCTCCTCTGGGACCGCCTCTACCGCCTCAAGCAGCGCGGCGTCACCCTCGTCCTCACGACCCACTACATGGACGAGGCCGAGCAGCTGTGCGACCGGCTCGTCGTCATGGATCACGGCCGGATCGTCGCCGAGGGCTCGCCGCGTGAGCTGATCGAGCGCTACTCGACCCGCGAGGTGGTCGAGATCCGCTTCGAGGGCGAGCGGCCGGAGACCGTCGCGCTCGACGGCCTCGGCGACCGCGTCGAGGAGCTCCCCGACCGGATCCTCGTCTACACGCGCGACGGCGACGCGACCGCGGCCGGCCTCGCCGAGCGGAGCCTGCCGCCGCACGCGACGCTGATCCGGCGCAGCACGCTCGAGGACGTCTTCCTCCACCTGACCGGCCGCACCCTCGTGGACTGACGTGGACGGCGTCCTCCAGCCGCTCCGCGCCTACGAGCACTGGCTCGCGCAGTACAAGCGCGTCTGGCGCGGCACGATCGGCACGAGCCTCGTCAACCCGCTGCTCTACCTGGCGGCGCTCGGCGTCGGGCTCGGGACGATCGTCGACCGCTCCACGAACGCGCCCGCGGGCGTGCCGTACCTCGACTTCATCGCGCCGGGCCTGCTCGCAGCCGCGGCGATGCAGACCGCGACGACCGAGTCGAGCTGGCCCGTGATGGGGGCGATCAAGTGGACGAGGACGTACTACGCGATGACGGCGACGCCGCTGACCGAGCGCGACGTCCTGATCGGGCACCAGCTCTTCGTCGTCACGCGCGTGCTCACGTCGAGCGCCGCCTACCTGCTGATCGTCGCGCTCTTCGGCGCCGTCAACTCGTGGCTCGGCCTGCTCGCGATCCCGGTCGCGGTCCTGCTCGGGACGGCGTTCTCGATGCCGATGGCCGCCTATGCCGCGAGCCGGGAGCGCGACAGCAGCTTCCCGCCGATCTTCCGCTTCGTGATCGTGCCGATGTTCCTCTTCTCGGGCACGTTCTTCCCGGTCGAGCGGATGCCGCTCCTGTTCGAGCTGCTCGCCTACGCGACGCCGATCTGGCACGGCGTCGAGCTCTGCCGCAGCCTCACGCTCGGCACCGCGGAGCTCCTACCCTCGCTCGGGCACGTCGCCTACCTGCTCGCGTGGACGGTGGGCGGCCTGCTCGTCGCGCGGCGCACCTACCGGCGGAGGCTCTTCCGGTGACCGCGCTCGCGGCGAGGCTGCTCGACCGGCCCGGCGGGCGCGGGTTCCTCCTCTTCGAGCGCAACCTGCTCAGCTACCGCCGCATGTGGACGATCATCGTCTCCGGCTTCTTCGAGCCGCTCTTCTCCCTGCTCTCGCTCGGCTACGGGCTCGGCGCCTACGTCGGCGTCGTCGAGGTCGACGGCGTCTCCCTCGAGTACGCCGTCTTCGTCGCGCCGGGGCTGCTCGCGGCCTCCGCGATGAACGGCGCCTTCTACGACGCGACGAACCTCTTCTGGAAGCTGCGCTACCAGCGCCTCTACGACT
>DASSPG010000141.1:0-2700 GCA_035699725.1 Candidatus Limnocylindrales bacterium
GCGCCGTTCTACCTGCTGCGGAGCTCGATGCCGTGGTGGCAGGCGCTGATCATCGGCTTCGTCCTGTTCAACCTCCTCGTCGTGGCCGCGGTCGGCGGGATCGCCTTCGTCGGCCTCGACTGGGTCGCCGGCCTGATGTGGTTCCTCCTCAAGAGCTACGTCTTCGTCTTCATCTTCGTCTGGATGCGCGGCACCCTGCCCCGGGTCCGGATCGACCAGCTCATGGGGTTCGCCTGGAAGTGGCTGCTGCCCGCGTCTCTGCTCAACCTGTTCGTCACCGCCCTCGCCCTCGTCGTGGTGGACAAGTGAGCAGCGTGATGAGCGTCCGGACGTCGCCCGCGCCGACGAGGGCGCCGCGATGAGCCGCCTGCCGGGTCTCGGGATCGTCAAGGGCATGGGCCTGACGCTGCGCCGCTTCTTCGAGCCGAAGGCCACGATCAAGTACCCCGAGGTCCGGCTCGACGTCCCGCCCAAGTTCCGCGGCCGCCTCCAGCTCCTCTACGACGAGTACGGCACGCTCAAGTGCGAGACCTGCTTCCAGTGCGCCCAGGCCTGCCCGATCGAGTGCATCGACATGGGCGGGATCGACACGAAAGGCCGCTACCACATCCACTGGGGCGCCCCCGAGACCTACGGCGAGCGCCGCGACGAGTCGGCCCTGCGCCGCTCCGGCCGGCCGGTCCCGGACCAGGCCTACGAGCACTTCGACCCGATCCACCCTGAGGCCCTCGAGGCGATCCTCGAGCGCTACGACTTCGACCCCAAGCACATGCTCGCGATCCTCGAGGCGACGCAGGCCGAGTACGGCCACCTGCCCGTCGCGGCCCTGAAGCTGATCAGCCAGAGGACCGGAGCGTGGTACGCGATGATCTATGGCACCGCCTCGTTCTATCGCCACCTGCGGTTCGAGCCGCCCGCGGCGGAGCCCCTCGCAGCGTCGACCGCGGACGCGCGGGCCGGGCGCGAGACCACGTACCTGGCCGGGCTCGAGGCCGCCCTCGCCGGATCGGCGGGGTCGCGGCCCCGATCCTCCACGCCGGGCGACGGCGCGGCACGAGCGTGACCCGATGACGACGATCCTGCGCACGCCGGGCGACTGGCCGGCGATCGTCCTGCCGCGCGAGGCCGCGGCCGACCCCCTCGATCTCGAGGCCGCCCGTGACGGCGGCGCGTTCGGCGGGCTCCGTCGCGCGCTCCACGACCTGGGCGCGACGGGCACGATCGCGACGATCGCGGCATCCGGACTGCGCGGCCGGGGCGGCGCCGGCTTCCCGACCGGCGAGAAGTGGCGGGCGGCCGCCGTGGCCAATGCCGGATCCTCGGGGAAGCGCTACGTCGTGGCCAATGGCTACGGCGCCGATCCCTCCTCCCAGACGGACCGGACGCTCCTGGAGAACAACCCCTACGCCGTCCTCGAGGGCCTCGTCATCGCCGCCACCGCGATCGGCGCGAGCGAGGCGATCGTCGCGGTCCGGGCGGACGCGACCGACGCGATCCGGATCCTCGAAGCCGCCGCCGAGCGCATGGTCGAGGCGAACCTCGCCGGCGAGGACATCCTCGGCTCCGGGCGCTCGGTCGAGCTCTCGGTCCGGCCCGTCCAGGGCGCCTACATGCTCGGCGAGGAGACGGTCCTGCTCAAGGCCCTCGAGGGCAAGCGCGGCCAGCCCGAGCAGCGCCCGCCGCAGCCCGCCGAGCGCGGCCTGTTCGGCCAGCCCACCGTCGTCCAGAATGTCCAGACCCTGGCCGCCGTCCCGTGGATCCTCGCCAACGGCCCGGAGGCCTTCGCCGCGATCGGCTCCAAGGCGAGCCCCGGCACGATCCTCGTCAGCGTCCGGGCGCCCGGCGGCGCCGGCGTCGCGGAGGTCCCGCTCGGGACGAGCCTCCACGACATCGTCGCCCTGGCCGGACCACGGGCGGCCGCCAAGTCGCTGAAGGCCCTCCTCGTCGGCGGTCCGTCCGGCGGAATCCTGCCCGGCGAGCTCGCGAACACCGCCTACGAGTTCGACGCCCTGCGCGCGGTCGGCGCCCACGTCGGGTCGGGCGCGATCGTCGCCGCGGACGAGCGGGCCTGCATCGTCGACCTCGCCCGCCTCCTGACCCGCTTCTGCGCCGACGAGGCGTGCGGCAAGACCATCCCGTGCCGGATCGGCCTGCGCCGGGTCAGCGAGATCGGCGACCGGATCGCGACCGGCGTCCCGAAGCCGACCGACGTCCAGCTCCTGGCGGACCTGTCGAGCGACATCGTGGGCTCGGCGCTGTGCGACCACGAGCGGCTCGCGACCCTCCCGTTCGCGAGCGGGATGCGATACTTCCGATCCGAGCTCGACGAGCACATCCTGCGGAGCTCGTGCCCGGCCGGCGTCTGCCGACCGATCGCGGTCGCCGCGGGCGCAGCCCACTGACGAGACGATGACCGACCTGATCACCCGCCCCGACAGCAGCCCCGGCTCGGCCCTGACCCCGCTCGACGATTCGCTCGGCGAGCGGCTGCTCACGACCCAGTCGCCGCAGCGCCCACAGTCCACGCCGCGGATCCGGATCGAGGTCGACGGCCGCGTCATCGAGGGGCTCGAGGGCCAGACGATCCTCGAGGTCTGCCGCGACAACGGGATCGAGATCCCGACGCTGTGCTACGAGCCGAAGCTCCCCGGCTTCGGGGCCTGCCGGATGTGCGTCGTCGAGGTGGAGGGCGAGGAGCAT
>DASSPG010000142.1:0-40317 GCA_035699725.1 Candidatus Limnocylindrales bacterium
AGGCTGCGCAGCGCGTAGTGCAGACGCGACTTGACCGTTCCGAGCTGGATCCCGAGGACCTCGGCCGTCTCCTGGAGGGAGAGCCGCTGGAGGTAGTAGAGGACGACGACGCTGCGGGAGGCGCCACGTCGAGGACCAGCCAGGCCATGGATGCGGATCTCCTGCGCCGTGTCCAGGCTGACGATCTGGACGCCTTCGAGGAGTTCTTCGCTCGCTACCGCTCGTCTATCTACCGGACGGCCTACGGGCTGACCGGGGATCGCCAGGTCGCCGAGGAGGTGCTTCAGGACACCTTCGCCCGGGCCTATCAGCGGCGGCACACGCTCCATGCCGACGTGTCGCCGCTGCCCTGGCTCCACCGGGTCTCGCTGAACCTCTGCTACTCGCGCCTGTCGCGCCGCCGCCTGGCCACCGGTCCGATCGACGAGGCGACCGAGGCCAGCCGGGCCGACGATCGGCCGCTGCCCGCCGAGGAGGCCGAGCAGGCCGAGCTTCGCCTGATCGTCCGCGACGGGATCGCGGCCCTGCCGGAGAAGCATCGCAGCGTGGTCGTCCTGTACTACCTCCAGCGGCTGTCCCTCCAGGAGACGGCCGAGGTCCTCGGGATCCAGCTGGGGACGGTCAAGTCCCGCCTCCATTACGCGCTGCGCAGCCTGCGGACGCACCTCGAGCGCGATCGGCGGTTCGGCGGGGCGTATCTCGCCCCGCCCGACGAGGTGGAGGCGAGCGCCTCGTGATCGACCTGTCCCGCGGCTGCTCCCGGCACCGGCCGGTCCTGGTCGACTTCGTCGATCGGGGCGACGTCCGGCCCGGGACTGCGGCTGCCCTCGCCCATCTCGACCGCTGCTCCCGCTGCACCGAGGCGATCGAGTCGACCATGCTGACGATCACCGCCCTCCGGCGCCTCGGTGACGACGCCGCCGAGGCCGAGCCCGCCCCGGACGCCTGGCCGCGATTGCGGGTCCGGATCGAGGGCTGGCCACGCCGGCCCGCGATCATGTCGCCCCTGGCCGGAGTCGCCATGAGCTTCGCGATCGTCGCGGTCCTCGTCCTACCGGTGAGGATGGGCGGCACCCTGCTCGGGCCGGTGGCGACCCCGCAGGCCGGGCGTGGATCAACGGCGAACATCGCTGATCGGCGGATCGAGGCGGCCTACATCGCGGCGGTCCGGCAGGGCAGCCTGACTCCGGCGGAGCGCCGTGAGGCCCCCGCCGCGACCGCCAGCTCGTATCCCCGAATCTACCCCGACGACATCCGACCGACACGGAAGGAGGTGGGCCCGGCCGAGCCGACGGGACGGCCGCGGGAGGCGATTTGACAGGGTCTGGCCCCGTGGCCATAGTACCCGGAGCGCAGGAGCCAAACGCTCACCGTGTGCTCGCGCGTGCCCTTGAATCGACCAGACCGGTCAGGCCCTGCCTGACCGGGCGTGGCGAGAAGAGATGCGGCGGCCACGACACGCGGCGATCTGCGACCTAGCAGTGTGGGGAGACACACTCAGTGGAGGAGTCTTGATGCGGAAACGATTGATTGGCCTGTTCGCGAGCACGATGATCGTGTTTGCGGCGTGCCAGGGTGCGGCGAGCCCCTCGCCGAGCGGAGCGGCCTCGCAGCCGCCGGCCGCGTCCGGGCCGATCGCATCGGGGCCGGCCCCGTCGGCGTCCGAGGAGACCGTCAACCTGACCAACTCGGAGTACAAGCCCGAGGAAGGAACGGACGGCGGATCGATCATCATCGGGGACTGGCAGGAAGCCAACCAGTTCAACCCGTACTACGCGAGCCAGGTGACCGAGGCCAACGTGGCGTCGGCGACCTGGGCGACCCTGGCCGTGCTGACCCACGACTATCGGTACGCCCCTGACCTCGCCAAGGAGATCCCGACGACCGACAACGGCGGCGTCAAGGCCCCGGGCGACGGCGGCGACGCCATGACCGTGACCTGGACCCTCCGCGACGGCCTCAAGTGGTCGGACGGCGAGCCGCTCACGTGCGACGACTTCAAGTACTCGGCCGAGTGGGTCCTCGATCCCGACAACGTCGGCGTCGTGACCGCGGGCTGGGAAGACCTGAAGAAGGACAACGGCATCGAGTGCAAGTCGGACACCGAGATGGTCTGGCACTTCCAGAACATCTACGAGGGGTACATCCTCCTCGTTCCGGCTCCGCTTCCTCGCCACTACCTGTCCAAGATCTCGATCAAGGACCAGACGGCGGGCGCCGGCTTCCGCGCGGCGGAAGTCAGCAAGCTCCCGGTCAGCGGCGCGTTCAAGTTCGACTCGGTCACGGCCGGCAGCGAGCTGCGCCTGGTCAAGAACCCGAACTACACGAGCTTCTCGACCGGCAAGCCGGCCCACCTCGACAGCCTGATCTGGAAGTGGTACGGCGACGCCGATGCCATGATCGCGGGCTACAAGGCCGGTGAAGTCGACTTCGCCACCGACCTCCAGGACTCGGACATCCCGAAGGTCCAGGATCTCGGCGACCAGGTCTCCGCCATTCCGGCCCTGCTCTACGAGTTCCTTCGCCCGAACTGGTCGGCCGAAGCGTGCTCGAAGAACCCGGCGGTCCAGGATCGCGGCAAGGGCTGCCCGATGTCGGATCCGGCCATGCGTGAGGCCATCGCCTTCGCGATCGACAAGAACGAGATCAACACCCGGCTCCTGGGCGGCACCGTCCAGGTCGCCAACACGAACATCTCGCCAGGCGCCTGGTTCTTCGCGGACCAGCCGCCGGCCACGTTCGACCCGGAGAAGGCCAAGCAGATCCTCGAGGACGGCGGCTGGAAGGCCGGCGCCGACGGGATCCGCGAGAAGGACGGCCTCAAGGCCAAGATCGAGCTCTGCACCACCACCCGCCAGGTCCGCCAGGACACGCTCGCGCTCATCGCGGGCTGGCTGAAGGACGTCGGGATCGAGGGTGTGCCGAACCCGGTCGACGCGACCAACATCTTCGCCGACTACAACGAGGCGACCGCGGACACCCCGTGCGCGCTCTCGAAGAGCAACTTCGACCTCGCGGAGCACGCCTTCTCGAGCTCGATCGACCCGCTGGGTAACTACTTCAGCTACCACAGCAGCCAGTTCGAGCCGGACGGCGCGAACGACGCCCAGGTCAAGGACACGGCGATCGACGCCGCCCTGGAGACGGTCAAGAACTCCGTTGACTTCAACGTCATCAAGGACGCCATGGCCGAGTTCCAGAAGGTGTACGTCGAGAAGACGGTCGAGATCCCGCTGTACTACCGGAAGAACGTCGAGTTGGTGACCCCCAAGGTCGGCAACTTCTTCGCCAATCCGACCCAGGCGGGCCCGACCTGGAACGCCGTTGACTGGTTCGTCAAGGGCTAGGTGCACCGCGGCGCCCTCCGGGCGCCGCAGCTCAGAATCGTGAACACTTCGGGGCGCCCGCGCCGTGCGGGCGCCCCGAGTGGCATCCCGTCCACGAGCGTGACATCGAGTCGCGGAACCGTGTACCGTGTCCCCACCGATGCGGCTCGGGACCGCGGCCTGACATCCAGCAGGAACCGTGATCTCTTCGACCAACCTCGCACGACACGACAGGTGGTGAGCCGATGACGAAATACGTGGTCCGGCGCGTTGCGCAGGCGATCCCCGTCCTCTTCGGCATCAGCATCGCCGTGTACGCGATCCTCCTCGCTGCCCCGGGCGGCCCGACGGCCAAGTTCGCCCAGAACCCGCGCATGACGATCGAGGCCAAGGAGGCCTTCAAGCGCGCCTGGGGCCTCGACCAGCCGATCCCCGTCCAGTACTGCCGCTGGATGGGCCTGTGCGATCCGGCCAAGAGCGGCAAGGTCGCCGGCATCCTGCCGGAGCCGGCCGCCCTGCTCGGGCCGACCGGATGGCCCAACTTCCTGCCGACCGCGATCTCCGGCAGCACCAACGGCGTGTTCCACGGTGACTTCGGGTACTCGATCGACTCGGGCGAGCCCGTGATGGGCCGGATCGCGCGGGCGGCATTGCCCACGTTCATCCTGGCGTCGTTCGCGTTCGTGATCTGGCTCACGATCGCGGTCGTCGTCGGGGTCACCGCGGCCGTGAAACGCTATTCCTGGTTCGACCAGGCCGCGACGATCTTCGCCTACGTCGGGTTCGCCATGCCCACGTTCTGGCTCGGCATCATGCTGATCTTCATCTTCAGCGGTCCGGGCTTGAACATCCTGCCCGCCGGCGGCATCACCGAGACGCGCCTCTCGCCGCCATTCGGCAGCAACGACTACTGGGTGTACTTCGGCCAGAAGCCACTCCAGGCGATCGGCGACGTGGCCAAGCACCTCGTCCTGCCCGTGATCACCCTCGTCGTGGTGAACATCGCGGGCGACTCCCGGTTCGTGCGGGCCAGCATGCTCGAGGCACTCAGCCAGGACTACGTCCGGACGGCCAAGGCCAAGGGCCTGTCGAACCGGTCGGTCACGTTCAAGCACGCTCTGCGCAACGCGATGCTCCCGGTCCTGACGAACATCGGCCTGGAGATCCCGTTCCTGTTCACGGGCGCGCTCGTCACCGAGACGATCTTCTCGTGGCCCGGGATCGGCAAGCTCACGATCGACGCCACGCGCGCCTTCGACTACCCGATCCTCATGGGCGTCCTCCTGATCACCTCGATCATGGTCGTCCTCGCCAACCTGCTGGCCGACCTGGCCTACGCCTTCGTCGATCCCCGCATCAAGTACTGAGCACGGAGACCGCGACCGCATGGCACAAGAGATCGAACGCGACACGACGGTCGCGGCCGTCGAGAGCCGGGACGAGGGACCGCGGGCCGACTACGAGGTCGGCCTCGAGTCCCTCAGCCAGTGGCAGCTGGCGTGGCGGAAGTTCAAGAAGCATCGCCTCGCCCTGATCGGCCTCGGGATCCTGCTCGCGTTCGTCGTGATCGCGATCATCGGACCGATCTTCCTGCCGTACTCGTTCGATCAGATCTCGCGGCCCGACCAGATCGTCTACAAGGGTCGCGGCCCGTCCCTGGCGCATCCGTTCGGCGAGACGGGCGGGCTCCAGCGCGACGTCCTCGTGCTGGTCGTCAACGGGGCGAAGTGGTCGCTCCTGATTGGCTTCTCGAGCATGTTCATCGGCGTCCTGATCGGGACGATCATCGGCTCGCTCGCGGGCTACCTCGGTGGCTTCGTCGACAACGTCCTGATGCGGATCGTCGACGTCATGCTCAGCCTGCCGCTCCTGTTCGTCATCCTCGTCGCCGCGCGCTTCTTCGCGTCGGCTCGCGACAACGTCTGGACGATCATCATCATCTTCGGCCTGTTCGGCTGGATGGGCGTGGCCCGCTTGGTGCGGAGCCTGTTCCTGTCGATCCGGGAACGGGAGTTCGTCGAGGCGGCCAAGGCCGTCGGGGTCCGTGACCGGCGGATCATCTTCAAGCACATCCTGCCGAACGCCCTCAGCCCGATCGTCGTGGCCGCGTCGCTGATCGTGGCCGGCAACATCATCGGCGAGGCCTTCGTGAGCTTCCTGGGCTTCGGGGTGAACCCGGTCAACCCGACCTGGGGCAACATCCTCTCGAGCGCCCTGACGTTCCTGCCGCTCGGTAACTGGTGGTGGCCGTTCTTCCCCGGCATGGCGATCATCCTGACGGTCCTCGCCGTCAACTTCATCGGCGACGGGCTGCGCGACGCCTTCGACCCACGGTCCCGGGCATGACCGAGGTCCTCGCCGCTCCGACGCCCCTCGGGACGCCGCCGCCGGATGACGTCCTGCTCGAGGTCCGCAACCTCAAGACGTACTTCAAGGTCCTCGACGGCATCGTGCCGGCCGTGGACGGGGTCTCCTACAGCCTCAAGCGGGGCAAGTCGCTCGGGATCGTCGGCGAGTCGGGTTCCGGCAAGAGCGTCTCGGCGCTGACGATGATGCGCCTGCTCGACATCCCGCCGGCCGAGATCCGCGAGGGCGAGATCTGGTTCGACGGTCGCGAGATCCTGTCGATGCCGATGGATGAGATGCGCAGGATCCGCGGCAACGACATGGCGATGATCTTCCAGGAGCCGCTCACCAGCCTGAACCCCGTCTTCACGGTCGGTGACCAGATCGCGGAGCAGGTGGAGCGCCACAAGAAGGTCAGCCGGAAGGCAGCCTGGGACCGCGCCATCGAGTCGCTCCAGCTGGTCGGGATCCCCTCGCCGGAGCGCCGGGTCAAGCAGTACCCCCACGAGATGTCGGGCGGCATGCGCCAGCGGGTCATGATCGCGATGGCCCTCTCGTGCGAGCCCAAGCTGCTGATCGCCGACGAGCCCACCACGGCGCTCGACGTGACGATCCAGGCCCAGATCCTGGAGCTGCTCAAGACGATCCAGGACCGAACGGACTCGGCGTTGATGCTGATCACCCACGACCTCGGCGTCGTTGCCGAGATGGTCGACAACGTGATCGTGATGTACGCCGGTCAGGTCGTGGAGGAGGGCACGGTCGACGAGGTGCTCGTCAACCCGCGCACGCCATACACGATGGGCCTGATCGAGTCGATCCCGACCGTCGACAAGCGCGGCGGCCGGCTGTCGGCCATCAAGGGCACCGTCCCGAACCCGTTCAACATGCCGCCGGCCTGCCGGTTCGAGCCGCGCTGCCCGTACGCCTGGGAGCTCTGCCGCGACAAGGCCCCGGACCTCTACCCGACCGGTCGCGCCGGCCAGTTCTCCCGCTGCCACCTGCACACCCCGGCCGGTGCGGGCCGGCTGCCCGGAGCGATCGCCGACCATGAGCGCAAGATGAACGTCGGCCAGGGAATCAGCTGACGTGGAGGACCAGACTTCCGCGATGGACGCCACGACGCCGCCCGCCCGCCCGGACGCGCCCCCGCCGACCGAGCCCGAGGTCGTCGTCGAGGGCGGCGAGTCGCTCGAGGAGATGGACCCGCTCGAGATCGCCCGCGTCGGCGCCGGTCACACCCTCCTCCAGGTCCGCGGCCTGAAGAAGCACTTCCCGATCGTGGGCGGCCTCCTCAGGCGCCAGATCGGGACCGTCTACGCCGTCGACGACGTCGACTTCGACGTGAATTCGGGCGAGACGTTCAGCCTCGTCGGCGAATCGGGCTGCGGCAAAACGACGCTCGGCCGCTCGATCCTGCGCCTGATCGAGCCGACGGCCGGCCAGATCACGTTTGCCGGCCGCGACATCACCCACATCTCGGCCGACGAGCTGCGCCCGCTCCGGCGCAAGATGCAGATCATCTTCCAGGATCCGTTCGGGTCGCTCAATCCGCGGATGCCGGTGAGCGACATCATCGGCGAGGGCCTGCTCGCCCAGGGGATGAAGGATCGCAAGGCGCGCGACAAGAAGGTCGAGGACTCGCTCGAGCTGGTCGGCCTGCGGCGCGAGTACACCCGGCGCTATCCACACGAGTTCTCCGGCGGCCAGCGCCAGCGGATCGGGATCGCCCGGGCCCTGGCCCTCGGGCCGGACATCGTCGTCTGCGACGAGCCGGTGTCGGCCCTCGACGTGTCGATCCAGAGCCAGGTCCTGAACCTGCTGCTCGACCTCCGGCGCGACCTCAACCTGACCTACATCTTCATCAGCCACAACCTGTCGGTCGTCCAGTACTTCAGCGACCGGGTGGGCGTGATGTACCTCGGCAAGATCGCGGAGCTCGGCTCGGTGGAGCAGCTCTACAAGGACCCGCGCCACCCGTACACCGTGGCCCTCCTGTCTGCGATCCCGGACCCGAACCCGCGCCGGCGCAAGAAGCGCCTCGTGCTCAAGGGCGACGTGCCGTCGCCGGCGGCCCCGCCGTCCGGGTGCCGCTTCCATACCCGCTGCTGGCTTCGCGAGAAGCTGGGCAACCCGGAGCGCTGCGTGACGGAGGAGCCGAAGCTCCGCAACTTCGGCGGGGGCCACCAGACCGCCTGCCATTACGCCGAGGAGATCAGCAACGAGACCGTGGCCGCGGTGGTCGAGACCCAGTCGGTCCTGGAGACCGCGGTCGCCGATCCGGTATGACGTTTCGCCGGGTGGCGGGTCCGAGCCCACGGACCGTCGCTCTCCCCACGGCCTCCCCGGTCCTCCTCGTGGGCCTCCTCCTCGCGTTCTTCGCGGTCGCCTGCGGGAGCGCGGGCCCGAGTGCCAGCGTGGGCCAGCCCGCGCCGAGCGGTTCCGCGGCAGCGGGCGCGAACCCCACGCCGCCGCGCTGGCCGGGCACGACCGTCCTCGCGGTGATCGCGCTCGGGGCGGCCGACGGCGAGATCCGCAAGGCCGGCGACGACCTCCAGGCGGCCGCCGCCAAGCAGGATCTCAAGGCCATGTGGGGCGCCGCAGACGGCCTCGCGAGGATGATCGACGGCCTGATGCCGAACCTCGAGCGCCTCGAGGTCTACGCCGGCACCAGCTCGATCGCGGCGCAGTACCGGGCGTCGTTCCCCGACCTCGCGGCCGGCGCGAAGCTCCTGCGGGACTCGATCACGAAGGGCGACAGCGCCGGCGTCGTCGCCGGCAGCCAGCAGATCGCCCGTGGCCTGGCGGCCTATGCCCCGATCCGGCGCGAGATCGCGGGGCTCGTCGAGCAGGCGATCGTCCAGCAGCGGCTCTACCTGAAGTAACGCCGGCAGCGGCGTCGAGCACGTCGAGCGCCGCGGCGCCCGCGCGTTCAGCCCGCGGCGTTCAGCCCGCGGCGCTCGGCCCGCGGCGAGTCAGGCGGCCGGTGTCGGGTTGCCGCCGGCCGCATCCGCGCTCCCGGCCGCCGCGCCGCGGAAGTGGCAGGCGACGAGGTGGTCGTCGCCCGCATCGAGGAGCGGCGGCTCGTCGGTCGTGCAGATCACGGGACCGCCCAGCTCCGCCCGAAGCTGGCAGCGCGGGTTGAAATGACAACCGCTCGGCGGATTGACCGGTGAGGGCACGTCGCCGCGCAGGATGATCCGCTTCCGACGCAGCTCGGGATCGGGAATCGGGATCGCCGACATCAGCGCCTGCGTGTACGGGTGCTCGGGGGCCCGGAACATCTCCCCGCCATCGGCGAGCTCGGCGATCTTGCCGAGGTACATCACCGCCACCCGGTCGCTGATGTGCTCGACGACGCCCATGTTGTGGGCGATGAACAGGTAGGTCAGTCCGAGCTCGCTCTGGAGCGCCTTGAGCTCGTTGAGGACCTGGGCCTGGATCGAGACGTCCAGCGCCGATACGGGCTCGTCGCACACGACGAGGTCCGGCTCGAGGACGAGCGCCCGGGCGATGCCGATCCGCTGGCGCTGACCGCCGGAGAACTCGTGCGGGTAGCGCCGGGCGTGGTACGGCGCGAGACCGACCATGTCCATGATCTTCTGGACCTTGGCCCGGCGCTCCGCCGGCGTCCCGATCGCGTGGATCCGGAGACCCTCGCCGATGCTGTCGCCGATCGGGGTCCGCGGGTCGAGCGACGCGTACGGGTCCTGGAAGATGATCTGCATCCGGCGCCGGAACGGCTTGAGCGCGGATCCCTTGAGCGTCGCGATGTCGGTCCCGTCGAAGCGGATGGAGCCGGCCGTCGGCTCGATGAGGCGCAGGAGCAGCCGACCGACGGTCGTCTTGCCGCAGCCCGACTCGCCGACAAGCCCGAGCGTCTCGCCCCGTCGGATGTCGAAGCTGACGCCGTCCACCGCCTGGACAGCGGCGACGGTCCGCTGGAGGATGCCGCCCCGGATCGGGAAGTGCTTGACGAGGTCGCGGACCTCGACGAGCGCCTCGCCGCCAGCGGCCGGGGCCGCGCCGGAGGCTCGCTCCGCCCTCACGGTCATGCGTCTCCTCCGGGAACGTCGGGCACCGTGCCGGTCACGGCCCCGGTCCCGGCAGCGGCCAGCCCATGGTCGGCCGCCGCGCCGGTGGCGAGGACGACCTCGGCGGCCACGTCGGTCCGTGGCACCCAGTTCGGAGGGCGCGGGATCGGTCGGCCATTGGCGTCGTGGTACAGCCAGCAACGGACCTCGTGCCCCGGCTCGAGCGGATGGAGCCCCGGGTGGACGTCGATCGCCATCGCGTTCCCCTCGGCCACGCGCGACGCGCAGCGCGGCGCGAAGCGGCAGCCCTTCGGCACGTCGATCAGGCTCGGGACGTTGCCAGGGATCACGCTCAGCTCGTCGCGCTCGTCGCCGATCACGGGGATCGAGCCGATCAGGCCCCGGGTGTACGGGTGGCGTGGCAGTCGGAAGAGGGTCGTGACGTCGGTCTGCTCGACGATCTCGCCGGCGTACATGACCGCGACGCGGTCGCACATCTCGGCCACGACGCCGAGGTCGTGGGTGATCAGGATGATGGCCGTCCCGGTCTGCTCGCGCAGGTTCCGCATCAGGTCGAGGATCTGGGCCTGGATCGTCACGTCGAGCGCCGTCGTGGGCTCATCCGCGATCAGGAGGTCAGGCTCGCAGGCGAGCGCCATCGCGATCATCACGCGCTGGGCCATGCCCCCGGACATCTCGTGCGGGTAGGCCTTGAGCCGACGTTCCGGGTCGGGGATGCCGACCATCCGGAGCAGCTCGAGCGCCCGCTGGCGGGCCGGTCCGCGCTTCATCCCGCGGTGGATCTCGAGGACCTCCCCGATCTGGCGCCCGACGTCCCAGACCGGGTTGAGCGACGACTGCGGCTGCTGGAAGATCATGCTCAGCTGGTCGCCGCGGAGCTTGCGCATCTCGTTCTGGCCGATCTTCAGGAGATCCCGACCGTCGAAGAGCACCTCGCCGGCCTCGACCTTCCCGGGTCGCCCGACGAGGCCCATGATCGACAGCGAGGTCACGCTCTTGCCGCAGCCCGACTCGCCGACGAGACCCATGATCTCGCCGCGGTCGACATGGAAGTCGATGCCGTCGACCGCCCGGACGATCCCGTCGCGGGTGTAGAACGAGGTCCGCAGGCCCTTGACCTCGAGGAGCGGCCGGTCGCCGCGCTCGCGGCGCGGCTTGCGGGCCGAGGCGGGCACGAGCTCCTCCACCGCGGTCTCGGCCAGGCCGGCCCCGAGCGTCGTCGCAGTCGCACCGCCGGTGGCGGGCCCGCCGGTCGGCGTGGTCTTGTCGGTCATCGGTTCAGCCGGGGGTCGAGCGCGTCGCGCAGGCCGTCGCCGAGGAGGTTGAACGCGAGGACGGTCAGGGTGATCGCGAGGCCCGGCGCGAGGATCACGTGCGGCGCGTTGAACAGTTGCTGCGACTCGATGCTGATCATCGAGCCCCACTCGGGAACGTCGAGCGAGCCGGTCACGCCGACGAAGGTCAGGGCGGCGATCTCGAGGACCGCCCCGCCGATTCCGAGCGTGCCCTGGACGACGAGCGGGGTGAGCGAGTTCGGCATGATCCGGCGGAGCAGGATGCCGATCCCGGACTCGCCGAGGGCCCGCGAGGCAGTGACGTAGTCGGCCTCGCGCGCCGCGAGGACCGACGAGCGGACGACCCGGGCATAGATCGGCACGGACACGATCCCGATCGCGAGCAGGGCGTTCACGAGCGATGGCCCGGCCGCGGTGACGATCGCGATGGCCAGGAGGAGCGACGGGAAGGCGAGGATCACATCCATCAGGCGCATGAGGACGTTGTCGGTCCAGCCACCCACGAACCCGGCGATCATCCCGATGATCGAGCCCACCACGATCGCGAAGCCGATGGCCGCGAAGCCGATGGCGAGCGAGACCCGCGCCCCGTACACCACCCGGCTGAACACGTCGCGGAAGTTGCCGTCGACGCCCAGGATGTGCTGCGGCTTCGTCGTCGGGCAGCCCAGGGCGTGGACGCACGGCGGCGAGCGCTTGATCACGCCCTGCTCGCGTCCGAGGAGCGGCTGGTTGGGGTTGTGGGTCGCGATCACCGGGGCGAAGACGGCCGTCAGGACGAGGACCGTCAGGAGAAATGCTCCGACGATGGCGGAACGCTGGCGGAAGATGTTGCCCAGGGTGTCGCGCCACAGGTTGGCCGGGCGGGCGCGGGCGAGCGGATCGCTCACGAGGGCCGGGATCCCGGAGCCCGGGCCGCCCGCGGGCAGGCCGCCGACGTCGCGCAGGGGATCGCTCGTGGCGCTCATTGGGGCCGGATCCGCGGGTCCAGGTAGCCGTACGAGATGTCCACGATCAGGTTCACCACCACGTACGCCACCGCGACGATCAGGATGAAGCCCTGGATCACGACATAGTCTCGCCCGCTGATCGCCTCGAACAGCGTCCGCCCGACGCCCGCCAGGTTGAACGTGGACTCGGTCAGGACGGCACCGGAGAACAGCGCGCCGAACTGGAGCCCGACGACGGTGACCACGGGCAGCAGCGCATTCCGGGTCGCATGGCGGATCACGACCCAGCGCTCGCGAAGGCCCTTGGCCCTCGCGGTCCGGACGTAGTCCTGGCCGAGGGTCTCGAGCAGGCTCGAGCGGGTGATCCGGGCGATGATCGCGAGCGGGATCGTGCCGAGGGCGATCGCCGGCAGGATCAGGTGGCGGACGGCGTCGAGCCAGGCGCCCCACTGCCCGGTGATCGCGGCACTGAACGTGTAGATGCCCGAGAAGAAGTCGAGGATCCCTCGGACGATGCCGGTCGTGCCGGTCATCCCCCAGACCTCGACGAGCGGCTCCACCGAGACCCCTGCGCTGAGCCGGCCGGAGGCGGGCAGGGCAAGGAACGTGTTCTTCAGGAGCAGGGCGAAGATGAACTGGAGGAACAGGCCCAGGACGAAGACCGGCATCGACACCCCGAGGTTGGCGGTGACCATCGCCCCGACGTCGATCGGGGAGTTGCGCCGGATCGCGGACGCGATCCCGAGCGGAACGCCGATGACGATCGCGAAGATCAGCGCGAGGACGGACAGCTCGACCGTCGTCGGGAGGCGCTCGATCAGGAGCTGGGTCACCGGCCGGGAGTGCTTGATCGACGTCCCGAGGTCGCCCTGGGCGAGCTGGCCGAGGTAGATCCCGAACTGGACCGGGATCGGCTGGTCCAGGCCGTAGCGGACGATGAATGCGTCGCACACGGCGTCGGTCGCCCGCTCGCCGAGGACGGCCCGGCAGGGGTCGCCGGGGACGACGCGAGCGAGGACGAAGACGAGGAACACCAGCCCGAACAGGACCGGGATCGTCACGAGCAGGCGGCGGATGATGAAGCGGGTCACGTCGGGGACGTCACTCCGTGGCTCGGATGCTCAGCCGGATCGGCCGGGTCGATGATGAACGAACGGGGCGCCCCGTGGGCGCCCCGTTCGCAGTTGGTCGAAGCCGGGGGCTTACGACGCGGGCGGCGGCGGGTTGAGGTAGCCACCGAACAGGCCGGGGAAGTACTCGAATGCGCCGGACCGGCCGACGTGATTCTTGTTCTTCGTGTCCCACTGGGCGGCGTAGCTCGCGACGACGTCGTTGGCGTCGAACGTGGCCCCGTCATGGAACTTGACGCCCTCGCGGAGGGTGCAGGTCCAGGTCATGAGGTCGGCGCTCGGCTTGCACTCGGTGGCGAGCGACGGCTCGACTTCGGTGCCGGCGATCTTGTAGGCGTAGAGCGACTCGTTGATCTGCTCGCACGCGCGAAGCGTCTCGCCGTCCGTCTCGTCGCCGCAGTAGAGGCTGAGGGGCTCGGCGTTCTGCATCCAGACGAGGGTGTCCCGATCGCCCGCCTTCATCGCCGAGAAGATCTCGGTGCTGAGCGGCGAGGAGTGGGCGCCCGCGACGTCCTTCTTGAACACGGTGCCGGAGCCGCCGTGCGCGACGATGACTGCCGGAGCGTGCTGCTTGATCAGGGTGTTGGCCTCGGCATATGCCGCCTTGCGGGTGGCGTCGTCGGCCGACTGGGCGCCCTTGTTCAGGGCCGCGACGATGTCGTCGAACGGCTTGCCGAACTTCTTGCCCGAGCCCGAGCCGAAGTGGTAGTCGAGGAAGTTGGTCGGGTCGGGATAGTCCGCGCCCCAGCCCAGGAGGAACAGGCCCTCGAGGGTGCCCGCCGCGTTGGCGTCGAGGAAGGCACCGGACTCCTGGAGGTCCAGGGTGACGTTGATGCCGAGGTTGTCCTTGAGCTGGGCCTGGATCGCGGTCGCGATCTGGGGCGGATCCGGGAGGTAGCCGCGGACCGCGTTGCGGAACGACAGCTTGTAGGTCTTGCTGAAGTCGAAGTTGGCCTCGGTCAGGAGCGCCTTCGCGGCAGCCGCGTCGAAGCCCCAGTTGGCCTCACCCTCGCAGCCGAACGGGATGGCGCACGGGGTGAAGTGGGTCGCGACCTCGGAGCCCTCCGGGTAGAAGTTCTTGACGAGCTCCTCGCGGTTGATGCCCTGGGCGAGGGCCTGGCGGACCTTCTCGTCCGTCCACGGGGCGATCGTCGAGTTCATCCCGATGTAGAAGGTGTTGAGGCCCTCACGCGGGTAGAACGTGACGTCGGCGTTGCCCTTGATCGTGGCGATGTCGTCCGTGCCGGGGTTGTCGATGCCGTCGACGCTGCCGGACTGGAGCTCCAGCCAGCGCTGCGCGGCCTGATCGCTCCAGCGGAACTCCAGGTTCGCGGTCTGGGCCTTGCTGCCCCAGTAATCGGCATTGGCCTCGAGGACGAGGCGGCTGCCCTTCTCCCAGCTCTTCAACTTGTACGGGCCCGTGCCGTTCGGCTTCTCGAGGTAGGCCTTGTTCGCCGCGTTGGCGTCGAGATAGTCACTGTCCTGGATGCCGAAGGCGCTGAACGCGACCTTCGACAGGAACGCGACATCCGGGTAGCAGAGCTGGAACTCGACGGTCTTCGCGTCGAGTGCCGAGATCTTCTTGAACTCGCCCGTGTACGGGGCGGTGCCGCAGGGGGCGTCGCCATCGGCCGGATAGACGATGGCGTCATACGGAGCCTGGCTCGTCGCCTGGCTGGCCGGGGCGCTCGGGCCACCGGTCGCGCCGGGCGAGCTCGGGGACGGGCTGGCCGCTCCCGTGCAGGCGGAGAAGACGATCGCCACCACGCCGAGCACGGCGAGCGGCGACCACTTCCTGGTTCGGGTCATTCCTGGACTCCTCCTCAAACGGCTCCCGGCCGGGATGCGTCGCATGCGAATCCCTGGTTGGAGCGTCCGGTTTCCGCGCGCGGTCGGCCCACGGGCCGCAGGTCGCGGGTGCCGGGAAGCCTAGCACGCGTGCCCAGCGAATTGCGTGCCGTCCCCGGGCATGTCACGAGGTACGCCTGCGCAGGCTGACGGGTTCAGTCGGTCGCGCCCGATCCACGCACCCGAGCCGTTATGCTCGGGCGGTGCAGTCGCTGACCGTCGCCCTGGCCCAGATCGCGCCCACACTCGGCCAGCTCGACGCGAACCTGGCTCGCCACCACGAGCTGATCGATGAGGCCCGCGGGCGCGGTGCCGATCTCGTCGTGTTCCCGGAGCTCGGTCTGACGGGGTACCAGCTCCAGGATCTCGCCGCGGAGGTCGCGATCCGGCTCGACGATCCGCGCCTGGCGGGCCTGGCGGCCGCGACCGAGGGCCTGTCGGCCGTGGTGTCGTTCGTGGAGGAGTCCGCGGATCACCGGCTGTTCATCGCGGCGGCCCTGCTCGAGGACGGCCGGATCCGGCACGTCCACCGCAAGCTCTTCCTGCCGACCTACGGGATCTTCGACGAGCGCCGGTTCTTCGCCGCGGGCGATCTCCTGCGGGCGACGCCGTCGCGCCTCGGGGTCGGGCTCGGGATCGCGATCTGCGAGGACTTCTGGCACCTCCCGGTCGCTCAGCTCCTCGCGCTGGACGGGGCGCAGATCCTGGTCAACGTCTCGTCCTCGCCGGGTCGCGACCTGGCGGCCACGAACGAGGTCGGGCTCGGGACCGCGAGCTCGTGGCGGTCGCTGATGCGGACGTACGCCCAGCTGACCACGTCCGTGGTGATCTTCTGCAACCGCGTCGGGGTCGACGAATCGATCTCGTTCTGGGGTGGCTCGGAGGTGATCGCGCCGAGCGGCCGGGCCCTGTTCGGCGCGCCGCTGTTCGAGGAGGGCCTGTTCACCGTCGAGGTCCCGTTGGCCGACCTGCGCCGGGAGCGGCTCGCTCTGCCGTTGCTGCGCGACGAGCGCCCGGAGCTCCAGGTCCGGGAGCTGACCCGGATCGTGGCCGAGCGGGCCGGCCTCGCGCCCGATTCGACGGCCGACGACCTTGCAGCCGCGGGGCTCGATGTCGCGCCCGGCGACATCGTCCGCGAGCCGATCGGGTTCCGACCGGGCGGCCGCGGTGGCCCCGGCGACCCCGGCCCACCCGCCCGCGGCGAGCCGGCCTCGTGAGCGCGTTCCCCGCCGCGGACGGCTCTGACCTGTTCGAGCTGCCGGACGAGCTCGCGATCGACACGAACGTCGCCCGCAAGGTGATCGGCCAGTTCATCCGCGGCCAGCTCCGCCAGGCCGGGTTCGAGCGGGCCGTCCTCGGTCTGTCCGGCGGGATCGACTCGGCGCTCGTGGCCTACCTCGTCGCCGAGGCGATCGGCGCGGAGCGCCTGCTCTGCGTGCTGATGCCGTACCGGACGTCGTCCGAGGCATCGCGGACCGACGCCGAGGAGGTGGTGAAGCAGCTCGGAGCGGCCAGCGAGCTGTTCGACATCAGCCCCATGGTCGATGCGTTCTTCGCCGCCGAGCCGGACGCCGCACCGCTCCGCCGCGGCAACGTGATGGCCCGCCAGCGGATGGCCGTCCTGTACGACCGCTCCGTCACGTGGGGCGGGCTCGTGGTCGGGACCGGCAACAAGACCGAGTCGCTCATCGGCTACACGACCCATTTCGGCGACAACGCCTGCGCCTTCAACCCGGTCGGCGACCTCTACAAGAGCCAGGTCCGCCAGCTCGCCGCGGCCATGGGCGTGCCGGAGCAGATCATCCGCAAGGCGCCGTCGGCCGACCTCTGGCCCGGCCAGACCGACGAGGCCGAGGCCGACTTCAGCTACCCGGTCCTCGACCGCCTGCTGTTCCAGCGGGTCGACCGGCGCCGGTCCGACGAGGAGATGGTGGCGCTCGGGTTCGACCCGGCGCTGGTCGCCCGCGTCGACCGTCTCATCGCGACCTCGGAGTTCAAGCGCCAGGTGCCGCCGATCGCGGTCCTCAGCTCGCGAACGGCCGGGGTCAACTACCTCTACCCGCGGCGGCGGCCGGGTTCGGCGCGCCGATGATCACCATCGGGTGCGGACGGGTGCCTGCGACCGGTGCCTGACCCTGACGCGCGTGCGGTGAGCGGCGGCCGGCTCTTTGTCGTCGCGACCCCGATCGGCAACCTCGCCGACATCACCCTCCGCGCGATCGAGACCCTCGGCGCGGTACCGCTGATCGCGGCCGAGGACACGCGGCTCACGCGGCGCCTGCTGGATCGCCACGGGATCGCGACGCGGACGACGAGCTACCACGCCCGGAGCGGGCCGGGCCGGCTGACCGAGCTGCTTGACCATCTCCGGGGCGGGGCGGACCTGGCGCTCGTCACCGACGCCGGCACGCCGTCCGTGAGCGATCCTGGCGAAGACCTGGTCGCGGCGTGGGCGGCCGAGGGCGGGGTGGTCGTCCCGCTCCCGGGCGCGTCGGCGGTCCTGGCCGTGCTGGCCGCCACGGTGGTCGGGGGCCCGCGCTGGTCGTTCGAGGGGTTCCTCCCGCGCTCGGGCCGCGATCGGAAGGAGCGGATCGCCCGGATCGCGGCCGACGATCGCGGCACCGTGATCTACGAGGCGCCGTCCCGCGTTCCGGCCACGCTGGCCGACCTGTCGAGCGCGTGCGGTGCGGACCGGCCGGCGGCAATCGGGCGGGAGCTCACGAAGCTCCACGAGGAGATCGTTCGGGGCAGCCTGGGCGAGCTGGCGGAGCGGGCACGGAGCGGCGAGCTGACGCTCCGGGGCGAGTTCGCGATCGTGGTGGGAGCATGGCGCGATCGCCCGGACTCGGAGGCCGCGGCGGCGGCAACGGAGGACCGCGAGGCGGCGGCACTGGCGGAGGTCGAGCGCCGGGTCGCTGGCGGAGCCTCCCGCGGTGACGCGGCCCGCACGGTCTCCGCCGAGACGGGGATCCCGCGCCGCAAGCTGTATCGCCCGGAGCCGGACGCCCGATGAGCGCGGTCCGGATCGTCGTCGTCGGCAGCACGATGGTCGATCTCGTGGCCTTCGCCGAGCGGCTGCCCGAACCGGGCGAGACCGTCGTCGGCACGGCCTTCCTCCAGGGATTCGGCGGCAAGGGCGCGAACCAGGCGGTGATGGCCGCCCGGTTCGGGGTGGAGGTCGCCATGGTGGCCGCCGTCGGCGACGATCCGAACGGCGCCGCCATCCGCGCGAACCTGCGCGACCAGGGCGTCGGGATTGACGATGTGGCGATCGTCGATGCGACCTCGGGCGTCGCCCCGATCTGGGTCGACGGCGCCGGCATGAACCGGATCATCGTCGTGCCCGGCGCAAACGACCTCGTCTCGGCCACGGCCGCAGCCGCCGCCGTCGAGCGGCTCCGGCCAACGGTCGTGGTCGGCCAGTTCGAGATCCCGCAGGCGGTCACGGGCGCCGCGTTCGCGGCGGCACGCCGGATCGGGGCGATCACGATCCTCAGCCCCGCACCTGGTGCCCCGATCGATCCGACTCTGCTCGCGATGACGGACTGGCTCGTCCCGAACGAGACCGAGTTCGTGGCGGTCGGCGGTGCGCCGTTGGCCGGGGATCCGTCGGCGGACGACCGGGCGATCGACGCGCTCGGGCGTGAGCTCGGCGTTTCCCTGGTCGTGACGCTCGGCGAGCACGGGGTGGCGCTCCTGCCGCGTGCAGGCCTCGTCGACCGCGTGCCGGCCCCCGTGGTGAGTGCGGTGGACACGACCGGGGCCGGTGACGCCTTCGTGGGGTCCTTCGCCGTGGGATTGGCGGCCGGTCTCGTGCCGCACGGAGCCGCGGCCCTCGGTTGTGCAGCCGCCGCGGACAGCGTGACCCGGCCGGGGACGCAGAGCTCCTACCCCGCTCCGGATGAGGCCGAACGGCTCCTCGCGGACGCCGTGCGGCGGTCCGACGGCCCGGGCCCGCCGGCCGGGTAGCATGCGCCGACGATGAGCAACGCCCCGACGCGCGCCCATGGCGGCATCCCGATCCTCGGCGTCCTCTCGAGGCCGTCGCAGATCGCCTTCGTGGTGATCGTCGTCCTGGCCGTGATCACGATCGTCGCCGAGTTCGTCGTCCAGGGCCTTCCCCAGACAGCGATCTTCGTCCTCGCAGCAGCGGCGATCCTTGGCCTCGCCTGGGTCGTCGGACTCTCGACCGAGCGGCTCGGCGCGCTGAGCGGCCCCCAGGTCGGCGGCATCCTCAATGCGACGTTCGGCAACATCGCCGAGCTGATCATCGCGTTCTTCGCCCTCCAGGCGGGGCTGATCGAGGTCGTCAAGGCCAGCATCACGGGTTCGATCATCGGGAACCTGCTCCTCGTCCTTGGCGCCAGCGTCCTGCTCGGCGGGCTGAAGAACGGCCCCCAGAAGTTCAGCCAGCAGATCGCGGGCTCGAACGCCGCCCTCCTCGTCCTCGCCCTCGTCGGGCTGTTCGTGCCGGCGGTGTTCGCGTTCACGAGCGCGGGCGACCGCGGATCGCTCGTCGAGGAGTCCGTTCTCGTGGCGGTCCTGCTGATGGTCGGCTACGTCCTGAGCCTCGTGTTCCAGTTCACCAATCCCGCCGCGACCCTCGGTGGACACGAAGCGTCGGAGGGCCACGGCGGTCCCCCGTGGTCGCGCGCCACCGCCGTGGCCGTGCTGCTCGGCGCGGCGGTCCTGCTGGCCTTCACCTCCGAGATCCTCGTCAGCTCGATCGAGCCGTTCATCCAGGCGTTCGGACTGTCGGAGTTCTTCGTGGGCGTCGTCCTGATCCCGACGATCGGCAATCTCGCCGAGCATCTCGTCGCGGTCCAGCTCGCCTACCGGAACAAGATGGAGTTCGCGATGGCCGTGGCCTATGGCTCGAGCCTCCAGGTCGCGCTCTTCGTCGCGCCGGTCCTCGTCCTGATCGGCCTCGTGATCGGCCAGGACATGACCCTGGTCTTCACCCCGCTCGAGGTCGCCGCCGTCGCCGCCGCCGTCGGGATCAGCGCCCTGATCGCTCTCGATGGCGAGTCCAACTGGCTCGAGGGCGCACTCCTGATGCTCGTGTACATCATCCTCGCAGTGAGCTTCTTCGAGTTCGTCTGAGCGATGTGGACCGGCGGTGGGAGGGGGAGCCACCGCCGGTCCGGGTGCGGGCGATTCGGGGTGCCGCGAGGACGACTCAGGCGGCGACGACCTCCTCGTCCGCTTCGGTGAGTGGCTCGGCCGCACGCGCGATCGCGGCGCTCTCCTCGGCATCGGCCTCGTCTGACTCCGCGTCGCCATACGCCGCGGCCTGGGCCGCCAGCCCGTTCGCCGCGGACTCGGCCGCGTAGTCCTTCTTCCGCCGGCCCGACAGCATCTCGACGTGGTTGGCCACGATCTCGGTCTTCCAGTGGCGCTTGCCGGTCTCGTCATCCCAGGTCCGGGTCTGGATCCGGCCCTCGATCGCGACCTGCTGGCCCTTGCCGAGGAACTCGCCGCAGGTCTGGGCCAGGCGGTCCCACGTGACGATGTTGTGGTACTCGGCCTTCTCCTTTCCCTGGCCGATGTACTCGTTGGTGGCGACGCTGAACTGCGTCACCGCCTTGCCGCTTGCAAGGCTGCGCATCTCCGGGTCGCGGGTGAGGCGACCGGTCAAGAGGACCCGATTCACGGTCCGTACTCCTTTTCGGCCGGCCAACCACTCGTCGGTCCGGCCCTGCGTTCCGGCGGGAACAGCGCGGCGGGCAGGGGCTCGCCGAGCACGGCTCGGCCGAGCGAGGAAGAGGCGCCGGCCCCGGCGGTCGGGCCAATCCGGCGGGTCGTGGACCATCGGTGGGTTGGACCACGTGTGGTCTGACCTGGACGGTTCGCTCGGCGGGACCGGCTGATGCCTGGCGGGCACCCGGAACGTAGCAGGGAGCCCTTCACCGGCAGTCACCGCGGTCTTACCGCGGAGCTAATCGCCGGCTGCGAGACGGATGGCGCGTGTGGCGAGCGTGGCGCGCTGCCGGGCCGCGCGCCGGAACCCTCAGCCGGCGGCGGCGGAACCCGGCCCGGGTTCGACAGCGGTCCCACGCGCCGCGCCATCGGTGGATCGCGAGCGGCGCCGGCGTCGGGCGGGGGCGTGGACCTCCACGAGGGCGGCAGGCGCGCCCGCGCTCGCCAGGATCGCCGGATCCGGAGCCGGGGCCTGGTTCGCGAACAGGTCGCAGAACAGGGTCACCAGTGCCGGGTCGAACTGCGTCCCGGCGTGGCGCCGGAGCTCGTCGATCGCGTCGTCGTGGCTCATCGCCCGCTTGTACGGCCGGTCGTGGGTCATCGCGTCGTAGGCGTCGGCGATCGCCACGATCCGGGCGCCGAGCGGGATCTCGTTGCCCCGCAGCCCGAATGGGTAGCCGTGGCCGGAGTAGCGCTCGTGGTGGTGGAGGATGATCGGCACCGCCTCCTTCAGGGCGGCGGCCTGCTCGAGGATCACCTGGCCGATTCGCGGATGCTGGACGACCGTCCGCCACTCCGCCGACGTGAGCGCGGCCGGCTTGTCGAGGATCTCCGAGGGGACGGCCACCTTGCCCACGTCGTGGAGGAGGGCCGCCGTCCGGATCCGGTCGACCTCGGCGTCGGGCAGGTCGAGGCTCTCGGCCATCGCGACCACGATCGAGGCGATCAGCGCCGACGGCTGGCCGCGGTAGTGGGGAAGCGGCGCGATCACGGAGGTGAGGCTGGCGGTGGCTGCGTCGCGCGCCGCCCGGCCGACCGCCATCGCCAGCGATCGCCCCGCCGCCGAGATCGGCGCGCGCGGCACCCGGGCGTCCTCGTCGGGCTCGGCGAAGATGTAGGTCTGGTTGCGCCCGAGCGACTTGGCCGAGTACATCGCCGCGTCGGCATCGCGGACGAGGGTGTCGGTCCGGAGGAGGCCACCGCGCCCGCCGGCGATCCCGATCGAGATCGTCACGCTCAGCTCCTGGCCGTCGCCGATCTTGAACTTCTGGCGGGCCACGGTCGTCCGCAGCTTCTCGGTCATGACCGCGCCCTCCTCGACGTCCGTCTCGGTCAGGACGAGCATGAACTCCTCACCGCCGTAGCGGCCGACCTCGTCCGACGCCCGCAGGTTCTGGTTGATCGTCTGGGCGACGCCGCGCAGCACGACGTCGCCGGCGGCATGACCGTACGTGTCGTTGATGTTCTTGAAGTGGTCGATGTCGACGAAGGCGACCGACAGGTCGCGCTCGTAGCGATTGGCCCGCTCGACCTCGGCGAAGAGGTTCACGAGGAGCGTCTGGCGGTTGCTGACGCCGGTGAGCTTGTCGATGGACGCGGCGTCGGTCGTCTCGGCCAGGGCGATCGAGATCGTGTCGATGGCCCGCGCCAGCCGGCCCTCGAGACCGCGGCTCGTCGGCTTCGAACCGGTCGTCACGCCAAGCTCGCCGGCCGCAAGCCGCTCGGCTGCCCGGATGAGACGCCGGAGACGAAGCCGGACGTAGAGGAACACGATGCCGGCGGTGAGCGACACGCCCATCGTTCCGGCCAGGACGGCGGACAGCAGCGAGCGCGAACCCTCCTTGAACCACGGTTCGAGAACCGACGGAGCCGCGATCGAGACCGCGAGGAGGGTGAGGGGGGCGATCAGTCCCAGGCCCCCGAGCAGACGCATCACGATGGAGAGGCTATCGGCCGGGGAGCTCGCGGCGTCCCCTCCGGTGGTCCTGCCCGACCATCCTGAACGTCCCAATGGACACGGCGGCCCGGATCGAGCATCGGTCGGCGGGCGGTCGGGCCCGGCCTGTCGAAACCGGTCGGCGCGTGCGATACTGGCCCGGTCCTCGCAGCCCGCGCCGAGCGCCAAGGAGATCGCTGTTGCTCGAGGAAGGCGCGCCGTTCGTCCCGTGAGGCGGATGAGCACCTTCGCCGCTCCCCTTCGCCGCCCCGCCGGCGAGGAATCGCGGGAGAGATGTACCCCGGACCCCGGCGCCGCCCGGGGTCTCGTGCTGTCCGGGCCTCACGGGAACCCCGCCTGATGCCGGCCACCGTGATCGTCGGGCTCCAATGGGGTGACGAGGGCAAGGGCAAGACGACCGACTTCCTCGCCGAGCAGACCGCGATGGTCGTCCGCTATCAGGGCGGCGACAACGCCGGGCACACGCTCATGCTGGGGGACGAGGTCTTCAAGCTCCACCTCGTGCCCTCCGGGATCCTGTACCCCCACATCGTTCCGGTGATCGGGCCGGGCGTCGTCGTCAACCCTGCGACGCTGATCGACGAGCTCGACGGGTTGGCCGCGCGCGGGATCGACATCAGCCGCCTCCGGGCGAGCTTCGCGGCCCACGTGATCCTTCCCTACCACCGGGCGCTCGACGGGGCCCGGGAGGCGAACCTCGGCGGCGCGAAGGTGGGCACGACCGGGCGGGGGATCGGGCCGGCCTACGAGGACCGGGCCGCCCGGACCGGCCTCCGGCTCGAGGACCTCCTCGACGAGGCGGCCCTCCGCGCCAAGCTCGCGCGCGTCCTGCCCGAGAAGAACGCCGTCCTCGCCGCCCTCGGCGCCGAGGCGCGGTTCGAGGTCGAGCCCCTCGTCGTGCAGGCCCTGGCCTGGGGTCGCCGCCTCGCCCCGCACCTGGTCGACGTCACGTGGCTCGTCCAGGACGCCCTGGCCCGCGGCGAGCACGTCCTCCTCGAGGGGGCCCAGGGGACGCTCCTCGATCTCGACCACGGCTCGTATCCCTTCGTGACCTCGTCCTCGCCGATCGCCGGCGGGGCGTGCACCGGCGGCGGCATCGGGCCGCGCCAGGTCGACGAGGTGTTCGGGGTCATGAAGGCCTACGCGACGCGGGTCGGGTCCGGCCCGTTCCCGACCGAGCTCCGCGACGGGGTGGGACAGGGGATCGCGGAACGTGGCCACGAGGTCGGCACGACGACCGGACGGCCCCGTCGGGTCGGCTGGTTCGACGCGGTCGCGTGCCGCTACTCGGTCGCGGTCAACTCGGTCAGCTCGATCATGCTCAACAAGATCGACATCCTCTCGGGCGTCGACCCGATCCGGCTGTGCGTGGCTTACGAGATCGGCGGACGCCGGGTCGAGGCGTGGCCGTCGTCCTCGATCCTGCTCGAGCGGGCCACGCCGATCTACGAGGATTTCCCCGGCTGGCAGGAGCCGATCCACGACGTCCGCTCCCTGTCCGACCTGCCCGACGCCGCCCGCCGCTACGTGACCGCGATCGAGGAGGCGTCCGGCGCCCCGATCGTGCTCGTCTCGGTCGGGCCGGAGCGCACGCAGACGATCGAACGGGCCTGGCGCCCGATGCGCCGGCGTGCGGTGGCGAGCGCATGAGCGCCCTGGCGCTGCCGATCGCGCGCCCGACGCGTCAAACGGCGGCTGGCGAGCCGCTCGCTCGTCATCTGCCGCGCCGGACGCGTCGAGTGACGTCGGAGTGTCCCGAATCGACCGTCGCTGCGGCGTTCGTTCGTCATCTGCCGCGCCCGACGCACGTCGGAGGGCCGGGCGGGGCCGCTGGGCTCCGACCTGCGCGCCCGGCGCGCCATCCGGGACGTCGGTCGCCAGATCTCGCTCGTCGTGACGCGAGCCCGGCGCGCAGCCGATGACCAGTCTCGTCCAGCCGACGCGGATTCTCATCGTGGGCGGAGGCGGCCGCGAGCACGCCCTCGCCTGGAAGCTCGCGGCGGAACCGGGTGTCAACGAGGTCGTTGTCATGCCCGGCTCGGATGGGATCGGCGAAGAAGCGCGAGTCCAGGTCGTTCCGACGCCGATCCTTCATCCAGGCGCCGTGATCGATGTCTGCAGGACGCGCGCGATCGAACTCGTGGTCATCGGCCCGGAAGGACCGCTCGCAGACGGCCTGGCTGACGACCTGCGTGCCGCCGGGATCACGGTGTTCGGTCCGTCCAAGGCGGCAACCCGGATCGAGTCGTCCAAGGCGTTCTGCCATGAGGTCGCGGCCGCCGCCGGTGTCCCCATGGCGGACTCGATCGTCTGTCGTTCCGTCGACGAAGCGATGCGTGCCATCAACCTGTTCGCCCGATCCGGCCGTGGCTTCGTGATCAAGGAGGACGGACTGGCGGCGGGAAAGGGCGTCGCGGTCCATGACGCCGGAGATGCCGCGTGGATCGAGCCTGGCGTCGCGAACCTGTTCGACTCGACGGCGAACGACCCCGTCGTCGTCGTCGAGGAACGCCTCGAAGGGCGAGAGGCCAGCTTGATCGTCATCACCGATGGTGTCGATGCAGCGGCCCTGCCGGCCGCACGCGATCACAAGCAGCTTCTCGACGGCGACACGGGCGGGAACACGGGCGGCATGGGTGCCTATTCGCCGCTGCCTGACCTGTCGGACGGAGCGGAAGCGGAGATCGTCGCAACGTTCCACCTGCCGGTCATCGACGAGCTTCGGCGTCGCGGAACGCCGTTCATCGGCGCCCTGTACGCCGGCCTGATCCTGACTCGTGGGGGACCGGTGCTCCTCGAATTCAATGCGCGATTCGGCGATCCCGAAACGCAGGTCCTGATGCCGCGCGTCGCGACGCCACTTGCCCCGCTGCTCCGTGCGGCGGCGCGGGGAGAGCTCGGCCATGCGATGAGGTCAGCCGGGATCGGCGGCCGCATTCCGACGACGCAGGCCGCGTCGGTCGGAGTGGTGTTGGCCGCTGAGCGGTATCCGGCGGTCAAGAGCACCGGCGATCCGATCGTCGGGATCGATGCGGCACGGTCGACGGGCGGACTGGTCTTCCACGCGGGGACCCGACGATCCGACGATGGGAGCTTTGCGACCGATGGCGGGCGAATCCTGACCGTCGTCGGGCAGGGCCGGGATCTCGCTGACGCTCGTGAACGGGCCGAACGGGCAGCCGATGCGATCAGCTGGCCGGGCATGCAGCGACGTCACGACATCGCATTGAGCGTGCCCGAACCCGCGGGAGCCACAGCGTGATCCGGCGCTACACGCTGCCCGAGATGGGCGCGATCTGGACGGAGCAGGCACGCTTCGAGCGGATGCTCCAGGTCGAGCTTGCGGTGAGCCGGGCGCAGGCGGCGCGTGGCGTCGTCCCGGCCGAGGCCCTGGCCACGATCGAGGCCCGCGCCACCGTCGATCCCGATCGGATCGCGGAGATCGAGAAAACCACCGACCACGACGTGATCGCCTTCGTCAGCCAGGTCGCCGAGACCGTCGGCCCGGACGGCCGCTACCTCCACCTCGGCCTCACGAGCAGCGACGTCGTCGACACCGCGCTCGCCCTCCAGCTCCGGGCCGCCGGCGAGCTCCTGCTGCGCGACTGCGACCGCCTCCTGGCGACGCTGATCGCCCGCGCCCGGAGCGAGGCCGACGCGCTGATGATGGGGCGAACGCACAGCGTCCACGCCGAGCCGATCACGTTCGGGCTCAAGCTCGCGGGCTGGGCCTTCGAGGTGGACCGCGGTCGGCGCCGCCTGGCCACCGCGGTCGACGAGATCGCGACGGGCAAGATCAGCGGGCCCGTCGGCACGTACTCCCACCTCGGCCCGGACGTCGAGGCCGAGGTCCTCGCCGAGCTGGGACTCCACGCCGACCCGTCCAGCACCCAGATCGTCCAGCGCGACCGCCACGCCGCGCTCCTCGCCGCGATCGCGGTCCTCGGTGGCAGCCTCGAGCGGTTCGCCACCGAGATCCGCAATCTCCAGCACACCGAGATCGGCGAGGTCATGGAGCCCTTCCGGGCCGGCCAGAAGGGCTCGAGCGCGATGCCCCACAAGCGCAACCCGATCCTCGCCGAGCGGATCGCGGGCCTCGCCCGGCTGCTCCGCGGCTACGCCCACACCGCGCTCGAGAACCAGCCACTCTGGCACGAGCGCGACATCAGCCACTCGAGCGCCGAGCGGGTGATCCTGCCCGACGCGACGATCGTCCTCGACTACATGCTCGTCCGGATGGCCGGCCTCGTCGACGGCCTCGTCGTCCGCCGCGAGCGGATGCTCGAGAACATCGCCCGCGGGCTCGGGCTCCACGCCAGCAGCCGCGTCCTGGGCGCCCTCGTCGAGCGCGGTGGGATGAGCCGCGAGGCTGCCTACGCGATCGTCCAGCGGGCGGCCCTCCGCGCGGCGGACGAGCGCTCCCCGCTCCGCGACCTGCTCGCGGTCGACGCCGAGGTCGCGAAGCGCCTGAGCCTGACCGACCTCGACACCTGCTTCGACGACGCCGCCCACCTCCGCCACGTCCCCGCCGTCATCGCCCGACTCGATCACCTGGAGGCCGAGATCCATGTCACCCGCTAGCGCCTACGCCGACTCGTTCCTGCGCTCCGGCAAGGTTCGCGACCTGTACGCCGTGGGCGAGGACCGGCTCCTCCTCGTCGCGTCGGACCGGCTCAGCGCGTTCGATGTCGTCCTGCCGACCCCGATCCCGGACAAAGGCCGGGTCCTGACCGGCGTGTCCCGCTTCTGGTTCGAGAAGACCGCCGATCTCGTCGCGAACCACCTCGTCGGCGTGGCGCCCGAGGACATCCCCGGCGGCGGTCCGGACGACCCGGCGGCGGCGGACGAGCTGCGCGGCCGGATGATGCTCTGCCGGAAGGTCGACCCGCTGCCGATCGAGGTGATCGTGCGGGGCTATCTCGCGGGCTCCGGCTGGAAGGACTACGGGCGGACCGGGGCGGTGTGCGGGATCCCGCTCCCCGCGGGGCTGCGCGAGAGCGAGCGCCTGCCCGAGCCGCTGTTCACGCCGTCGACCAAGGCCGAGGCGGGCCATGACGAGAACATCTCCGTCGACGAGGCGGCCGAGCTCGTGGGTCGCGACGTCGCGGACCGGGTCGCCGCGCTGGCGATCGCCCTGTACCGTCGCGGCGCCGCGATCGCCGAGCCCGCCGGCGTGATCCTGGCCGACACGAAGTTCGAGTTCGGGATCGATCCCGCGACGGGTGAGCTGCTCCTGATCGACGAGGTCCTCACGCCCGATTCATCGCGGTTCTGGGACGCCTCGGACTACGAGCCGGGCCGGCCCCAGGCGAGCTTCGACAAGCAGTACGTCCGCGACTACCTCGAGACGCTCGACTGGGACAAGACGCCGCCCGGACCGGAGCTGCCGGCGGACGTGGTGGCCGGCACGCGGGCGCGCTACGTGGAGGCCTTCGAGCGGATCACCGGCGCGAGCTTCCAGCGCTACCTCGACGACGACGTGATCGCGGCCGGCGCGTGAGCGTGGACACCCGGTTCGCGGTCAACGTCCGGCCGAAGGACGGGATCCTCGACCCGCAGGGCCGGGCCGTCGAGGGCAGCCTCGATCACCTCGGGATCGCCGGGGTGAGCGAGGTCCGGGTCGGTCGTCGCGTCGAGCTGACGGTCTCGGCCGATGACGACGCCGCGGCTCGGGCGACGGTCGAGCGGCTGGCGTCGGAGCTGCTGTCGAACCCGCTGATCGAATCGTTCGACATCGAGGTCCTCGGAGCGACCTCGTCGACCCGATCCGGCGGCGCCTCGGGCGCCGCGCCGGATCCAGCGCTCGCGACGCCCGAGGGTGCCTCGACGTGAGCGTCCGGATCGGCGTCGTCCTGTTCCCGGGCTCGAACCGCGACATCGACGCGGTCAATGCCCTCGAGGTCGCGGGCGCGGAGCCCGTGACCCTGTGGCACGAGGATGCGTCGCTCGACGGCGTGGCCGGTGTCCTGCTTCCGGGCGGCTTCGCCTACGGCGACTACCTCCGGGCCGGCGTCATCGCCCGGTTCAGCCCGGTCATGCGGGCCGTGTCCGCGTTCGCCGATGACGGGGGCCCGGTCCTCGGCATCTGCAATGGCTTCCAGGTCCTGACCGAGGCGCACCTCCTGCCCGGCGCGCTCCTGCGCAATCGCGGGCTGCGCTTCGTGTCGCGTGAGGTCGAGATCGCTGCTGAGCGGACGGACACGCCGTTCACGCACCTCCTCGGCGCGCGCCGCCCGCTCCGGATGCCCGTCGCCCACGGCGAGGGCGCGTACTTCGCCGACGACGCCGAGCTCGACGCTCTCGAGGCCAACGGCCAGGTCCTCTTCCGCTACGTCCGATCGGACGGGACCGCCGCCGGGGGCGAGGAGGACCGGGCGAACCCGAACGGCTCGCTCCGGGCGATCGCCGGCGTGATGAACGCCGCGGGCAACGTCGCGGGGCTGATGCCGCACCCGGAGACCGCGGTGGAGGCCGTCCTCGGCTCGGACGATGGCCTCGGGATCATCGCCTCGTTCGTGGCGAGCGCGGCCGAGCGCGAGCGCTCGGGAAGCCCGGCCACCGTTCGGTCGGCGGTGGGCGCCCGATGACGATGGTCGAGGAGCCCGTGACGGCCGCGCCGTCGGCTACGGGCACCGAGGAGCCGCTCCATCGCCGCCTCGGCGTGACCGACGACGAGCTCGATGCGATCCGGGCGCGCCTCGGTGGCCGCGACCCGAACGACCTCGAGCTCGCGATGTTCAGCGTGATGTGGAGCGAGCACTGCTCGTACAAGAGCTCCCGGCCGCTCCTCCGAACGCTCCCGATGGGCTCGGCGGCGGACGGCGTCGTGGCGGGGCCGGGCGAGAACGCCGGCGTCATCGCGATCGGCGACGGGCTCGCGGTGGCCTTCAAGATCGAGTCGCACAACCACCCGAGCGCGGTCGAGCCGACCCAGGGCGCGGCCACCGGCGTCGGGGGCATCCTGCGCGACATCTTCACGATGGGCGCCCGCCCGATCGCCGTCCTCGATGCGCTCCGGTTCGGCGACCCGGCCGACGCGCGGACGCGCCATCTCGTCGAGGGCGTCGTCAAGGGCGTCGGCGGCTACGGCAACTGCGTGGGCGTGCCGACCGTCGGCGGCGAGCTCGTGTTCGACCCGTCGTACCAGGGCAACCCGCTCGTGAACGTGATGGCGATCGGCCTGCTCGAGATCGACGATCTGACGCTGGCGGCGGCGCCGGGGGCCGGGAACCTGGTCGTCCTGTTCGGCTCGACGACCGGCCGCGACGGGATCGGCGGCGCGAGCGTGCTGGCCAGCGCGACCTTCCAGGATCAGGACGAGTCCAAGCGCCCGTCCGTCCAGGTCGGCGATCCGTTTGCCGAGAAGCTCCTCATCGAGGCGTCGCTCGAGCTGATCCGGGGCGGGCTCGTCGCCGGACTCCAGGACCTCGGTGCGGGCGGGATCACCTGCGCCACCTCGGAGACAGCCGACCGGGCCGGGACCGGGATGCGGATCGAGCTCGGCGCGATCCCGCGCCGCGAGCCCGGCATGGAGCCGTTCGAGGTGATGATCAGCGAGTCGCAGGAGCGGATGCTCGCGGTCGTGGAGCCGGCGCGCTGGGACGCGGTTCGCGCGGTGTGCGAGCGCTGGGGCCTGCCGGTCGCCGTCATCGGCACCGTGACCGACGACGGGGACGTGACCGTCGTCGACGACACCGGCGTGGAGCTCGCCAGGGTTCCGGCCGCGGCGCTCACCAGCGACGCGATCGTCCACCAGCGCGTTGCCGCCCCTCCCGTCCGTCGTCGGGCGGCCCCGGCCCCGGGCGCCCCCGCGACCGCGTCCGATGGCCTCCCCGAGCGGGGCATGGACCCGGGTGCCGTGCTCACCGCCCTGCTCGGCTCGGCCAACCTCGCGAGCCGTCGCCCGGTCTTCGAACAGTACGACTCGACCGTGCAGGCCAACACCGTCGAGGGCCCGGGCCACGGCGCGGCGATCGTCCGGATCAAGGGGACGACGAAGGCGCTGGTCGCGGCGACGGACGCGAACCAGGCCGTCGGCGCGCTCGATCCGTGGCTCGGGGCGGCCCTGAGCGTCGCGGAGGCCACGCGGAACGTGTCGATCACGGGTGCCCGACCGCTCGGCGTCACGAACTGCCTGAACTATGGCGACCCGACCCGCCCCGAGGCGTTCTGGCAGCTGAGCGAGGGCGTCCGGGGCCTGGCCGAGGCCTGCCGCGCGCTCGGGCTGCCGGTCACCGGGGGCAACGTCTCGCTCTACAACGAGTCACCCACGGGGGCGATCGCGCCCACCCCCGAGATCGGCGTCGTGGGGCTGCTCGAGGACGTCGGGACGAGGGTGGGCCCCGGGTTCCGGTCGGCCGGGGATCGGGTCCTCCTGGTCGGGAGCGCGACCCCGGGTCTGGCCGGCAGCGCCTACGCCGCGCTCGCCGGGCTCGCCGTCGAGGACGGCCCGCCGTCGCTCGATCTCGACCGGGAGCGACGGGTCCAGGCGTTCGTCCGGGAGGCGGCGGCCCGTGGACTCCTGGCCTCGGCCCAGGACGTGTCGGGCGGCGGGCTCGCGGTCGCGCTGGCCGAGTGCGCGCTGTGGGCGGACCGCGACCGCGGTCTCGGCGCGGATCTCCGGGTCGCCGTGGCGAGCTCGCCCGCCGTCGACCTGTTCGGGGAGAGCCCGTCGCGGCTCGTCGTCTCGGCGACGCCCCGCCACGTGCCGGCCCTCGTCCTGCTCGCCCGCCAGCATGGGCTCCCGATCGAGGAGCTCGGCGAGGTCAGCGCCCGACCCGACGATGGGACACCTGCCCGGCTCGTCATCGAGCTCCATGGGTCCGGCGCGACCGGCGCCGCCGAGGACCGCGGCAGCCGCGTCGCCGACGCGCTCATCGTCTCGCTCGACGAACTGCGCCACGCCTGGGAGGGCGGTCTGGCTCGCGCCCTCGGCTGGGAGATGCGCTGATGTGCGGCGTGTTCGGGGTCGTCCTGCCGCCCGCCGGTGACCAGGGTGCGGCGGCGCTCGCCTCGCTCGGGCTGTTCGCGCTCCAGCACCGTGGCCAGGAGTCGGCGGGGGTGGCGGTCAGCGACGGCGAGCAGCTGATGCTCTACAAGGACCTCGGGATGATCGCGTCGGTGCTGGACGAGCGTCGGCTGCCGTCGTTGAAGGGCGGGCTGGCGATCGCCCACTGCCGCTACTCCACCACCGGATCCACGGTCTGGGAGAACGCCCAGCCGACGTTCCGCCTCGGGCCGCGGCGTGCGCTGGCCATCGGCCACAACGGCAATCTCGTGAACACCCGCGAGCTGCTCGGCCAGCTGAGCGGCGGCCGGACGCGCCTCCCGGCCTCCACGGACACGGAGCTCCTGACCGCGCTCCTCGCCGACGAGCCAGCCGCCGACACGGTCGACGCCCTCACCCGGGTCCTGCCCCGGGTCCACGGCGCCTTCAGCCTCGTCGTCCTCGACGAGCGGCGGGTCATCGGCGTTCGCGACCCGTTCGGGTTCCGGCCCCTCGTGCTCGGCCGGCTGCCCGCGCCGGGCTCCGCCGCCGCGCTCGCCGGGCCGGGCCTGTGGGGCGACGATCCGGGCGACGACGCGACCTCGGGCTGGGTCCTCTCGAGCGAGACGACCGGCCTGGACATCGTCGGGGCGGAGTTCGTCCGCGACGTCGAGCCCGGCGAGATCGTCATCCTCGAAGCCGGCCGCGCGCCGCGGTCCGTGCGCTACGCCGCCGCGAAGCCCGCCCTGTGCGTCTTCGAGCTGATCTACTTCGCCCGCCCGGACTCGTACATGGAGGGTCGCAACCTGTACGAGGTCCGGCGCCACATGGGCGAGGAGCTGGCCCGCGAGCACCCGGCCGAGACCGACCTGGTCATGCCCGTGCCGGACACGGGGGCACCGGCCGCCGCGGGCTACGCGGAGGTGTCCGGGATCCCGTACCGCGAGGGCCTGATCCGCAACCGTTACACGGGCCGGACGTTCATCCAGCCGAGCCAGACGATGCGCCACCGCGGCGTCACGATGAAGCTCAACCCGCTGCGCGAGGTCGTGCGCGGCAAGCGCCTGACCGTCGTCGACGACTCGATCGTGCGCGGGACGACGACGAAGCAGATCGTGTCGCTCCTGCGGCGGGCCGGGGCTGCCGAGGTCCACGTCCGGATCAGCGCCCCGCCGATCTACCACCCGTGCTTCTACGGGATCGACACCCAGGTCGAGACCGAGCTGATCGCGGCGACCCACTCGACCGAGGAGATCCGCCAGTTCATCGGCGCCGACTCGCTCGGATACCTCTCGATCCGCGGCGTCCTCGCTGCGCTGGACCTGCCGTACGAGCGGTTCTGCTTCGCGTGCTTCGACGGCAAGTACCCCGAGCCCGTGCCGTACGACGCGGCGTCGCGCAAGTTCGTCCTCGAGGAGGCGTTGCCGGTCCGATGAACCGGACCCAGCGATCCGCCTACGCGGCGGCCGGCGTGGACGTCGCGGCCGGCGACCGGGCGGTCGAGATGATGCGCGCCGCCGTCGAGCGGACCCGGCGCCCGGAGGTCCTCGGTGGGCTCGGCGGGTTCGGGTCCGCCGTCACGATCCCGCCGGGCTTCCACGAGCCGGTCCTGATCTCCTCGACCGACGGCGTCGGGACGAAGACCGCGATCGCCGCGGCGCTCGGCCGGTACGACACGATCGGGCGCGACCTGGTCGCGATGTGCGTCGACGACGTCGTCTGTTCCGGGGCCGCACCACTCTTCTTCCTCGACTACGTGGCCGTCGGTCGGCTGGAGCCGGAGCAGGTCGCGGAGCTCGTCGGCGGCGTCGCGGCCGGCTGCGAGGAGGCCGGCTGTGCCCTCGTCGGCGGGGAGACCGCGGAGCACCCGGGGCTCATGCAGCCGGGCGAGTTCGACCTCGCCGGGTTCTGCGTCGGGGTCGTCGAGCGCGACGATCTCCTCGACGGCAGCGCGGTCCGAGCCGGCGACGCGATCCTCGGCCTGCGATCCAGCGGGCTCCACGCCAACGGCTACTCGCTGGTCCGCTCGCTGATCGCGAAGTGGGACCTCGACCTCGCCCGTCCGTACCAGGAGCAGCTGATCCTGACCCTCGGCGGGGAGGCGGCGGCCGACGCCATCGCCGTGGAGCCCGAGCACGCCCTCGCGACCCTCGGTGAGGTGCTCCTCACCCCGACGACGATCTACGCCGGCGCGGTCCTCCGCCTCCGGACGGCGGTCCGGGCGGCCGGCCACGACCTGCGCGGGCTCGCCCACATCACCGGTGGCGGCCTGCCCGGCAACGTCCATCGCGCGCTCCCGGACGGTCTCGCCGCGCGCCTCGACCCCGCCACCTGGCCGATGCCCTCGATCGTCCGCCTCGTCGGGGCGCTCGGCGGCCTCGACGACATCGAGCTCCGCGCGACGTTCAACGGCGGCCTCGGGATGGTCGCGATCATCGCGCCGGCCGCGGTCGCCGACGCGCTCGCCACCCTGGACGGGGAGGGCATCGCCGCGGCCGTGGTCGGGGAGGTCGTGCCCACCGACGGCAGCGCGCGCTACGTCGAGGGCCCGATCGTCCCGTGAGCGCCCGGATCGCGGTCGCCGTCTCGGGCGCCGGCTCGAACCTGCGCGCGCTCCACGAGGCCGCCCGTCGCGGGCGCCTGGGCGGGGACATCGTCCTGGTCGTGGCGGACCGCGCCTGCCCCGCCCTCGACTGGGCGGCGGATCAGGGGATCGACGCCGCGCTCATCCCCGGTGGCGACGACGCCACGCTGCTCGACGCGCTCCAGGGCGCCCGGCCGGACCTCGTCGTCCTCGCCGGATACATGCGGATCGTCGGCCCGCGGGTCCTCGCGGCCTACCCGGGTCGCATCCTCAACACCCACCCGAGCCTCCTGCCCGCGTACCCGGGCGCGCATGCGGTCCGCGACGCCCTCGCCCACCGGGCGCGGGTGACCGGTGCGACGGTCCATGTCGTCGACGCGACCCTCGACGGCGGCCCGATCGTGGCCCAGGAGGCGGTCGCGGTCGCCGAGGGCGACGACGAGACGACGCTCCACGAGCGGATCAGGGCGGTCGAGCATCGCCTGCTGCCGGCGACGGTGGCCCGGTTCCTGACCGAGCAGCGCGGAGGCGGGGTGCCAGCAGCGGATCCATCGGCGGCGCCCTCCGCCCGTCGCGCCCTCCTGTCCGTGTCCGACAAGACCGGCCTGGTCGAGCTCGGCCGCGGCCTGGTGGAGCTCGGCTTCGAACTCGTCTCGACCGGTGGCACGGCCCGTGCGCTGCGCGATGCCGGCCTCCCCGTGACCGACGTCGCCGCCGTGACCGGCGCTCCCGAGATGCTCGACGGCCGGGTCAAGACGCTCCATCCCCGGATCCACGCCGGGATCCTCGCGGATCTCCGCCTGGCCGATCACCGCCGTCAGCTCGCGGCTGCCGGGATCGAGCCGTTCGGCATCGTCGTCGTCAACCTCTACCCGTTCTCGGCCGCCGCCGTACGACCGGGCATCACCCCGGACGAGCTGATCGAGGAGATCGACATCGGTGGCCCCTCGATGGTTCGCGCCGCCGCGAAGAACCACGCCAGCGTCGCGATCGTGACGTCGCCCGCCCAGTACGACGCCGTGCTGCGCTCGATCCGCGAGCACGGCGCCGTGCCTGGAGCCGTCCGCCGGGAGCTGGCGGTCGCGGCGTTCCGCCACACGGCGGCCTACGACGCCCGGATCGCCGAGGTGCTGCCGGCTCGGCTGGCCGTGGCCGCCGGTGATGACGGGGACCCCTTCCCGGACACCCTCACCGTGACCCTCGAGAAGGTCGAGACCCTGCGGTACGGCGAGAACCCGCACCAGCCGGCGGCCCGCTACCGGCGGCCAGGCGCGACGGCGGCCCATGGCCCGTTCGCGACCGGCGAGGCCCCGCTCCAGGGCAAGGCGCTCAGCTACAACAACGTCCTCGACGGGTCGGCGGCAGCGGCGCTCGCCGGGGCGATGCGCGGCCCGGCCTGCGTGATCGTCAAGCACACGAACCCGTGCGGGGCAGCCGAGCGACCGACGCTGCGCGAGGCCTGGGACGCGGCCCTCGCCGGCGACCCGGTGTCCGCCTTCGGCGGCGTGGTCGCCCTGACCCGGACCGTGGATCGCGCGACGGCCGAGGGGCTGGCCGGCCTGTTCCTCGAGATCGTCGTGGCGCCCGGGTTCGACGACGATGCTCGCGCGATCCTCGCCACGAAGGCGAGCCTCCGCCTGGTTCTCGACCCGACCCTCGGCGCCGCGGACGCGGCACCGCCCGCCCCCCACCCGCTCGGGTCCATCCGGACCGCCGGCGGGGCCGTCCTCGTGACCGCCCCGGACACCGCGCCGGACGACCCGGCGAGCTGGACCGTCGCGACCCGGCGCGCCCCGACGTCCGCTGAGCAGCGCGATCTCGACCTCGCCTGGCGCCTCGTCCGCGGCGTCACCTCCAACGCGATCGTCCTCGTCCGGGACGGCCGGCTCATCGGGCTCGGCTCCGGACAGACCTCGCGCGTCGACGCCGCCCGCCAGGCGGTCGAGAAGGCCCGCGCGCTGTCCGGTTCCGAGAGCCTCGTCGGCGCCGCCTGTGCGTCCGACGCGTTCTACCCGTTTCCGGACGCGATCGAGGCCTGCCTGGCGGCCGGCGTGACGGCCTTCGTCCAGCCCGGCGGCTCGAAGAACGATGCCGAGGCGGTCGCCGCAGCGGACGCAGCCGGGGCGACGATGCTGATCACCGGGGTGCGACACTTCCGCCACTGACGGAGCATCCAGCCATCGCGCGCGACGACCGCGCGGCCACTTGACCGAGCCGCGATCATGGTTCGGGCCGGGGGTCCGGCATCATCGCGGGCGGGATGGCGATCGGGGGACGCTGTCCCGTCCTCCTCATTCCGGCACGAATCGCCAGAAAGCCACTCGAGATCGCAGCAAGTCACTCGCGAAGGCCCGCGCGATCACCGCCCAGTACCCATGCGAACACTTCGTCGTCTAATCATGGTGGGACTGGTACAGCGGGTCGGACACCCGATCCGGGCCAGTTCCCGGCCCCGATGGCACGGATCCGAGCGTGGGGCTGAGGGACAGCAGGGTCCAGCACCGCCGGAACCCGCCGTAGGAGTCCCTGAGCGACTGATTGGACAAGTCCAGGTGCCGCAGCGGGACGGCGGGTGACATCGGGCGTCGGCCGGCCCGACACTTGACCGGTTCCGCTCGCCTCGGCCATGATCGGGCCGTGGATCGGTTCGGGAGCCTGATGGCGATGCCCGGGCGGCCCCGCTCGCGTCCGGCCTGACCGGCCCACACCGCGAGCGCCGGCCGCCGGCCCTCCGCGCCGCGCGCCACCGGCGCGCCCCCGACCCGCAACCACGCGGCCGCGACGGCCGCTCCCCGAGGACCCGATGCCCGACGACGCACGCCCGCGCTTCTACCTGACGACCGCGATCGCCTACGCCAACAACCAGCCCGGCCTCCACACGCTGTATGAGGTGATCGGCGCCGACGTGATCGCGCGCTGGCACCGGATGCTCGGCCACGACACGCGGTTCCTGACCGGCACGGACGAGCACTCGGTGAACATCGCGATGAAGGCCGCCGAGGAGGATCGCTCGCCGCGGGAGTTCGTCGACGAGAAGGTCGCCCTGTTCAAGGCCGCCGAGGACGCCCTCGCGATCAGCCCGGACCGGTTCATCCGGACGACGGATCCGGACCACGTCCGGGCCTCGCAGGAGCTCGTCCGGCGGGCGTACGCGAACGGCGACATCTACGTGGGGACGTACGAGGGCTGGTACTGCCCGAACGAGGGGTTCCGCAACGCGACCGACGTCCAGGAGACCGGGCGCGGCACGATCTGCCCGAATCATCCGGACGTCCCGCTCCAGTGGCTGACCGAGGAGAACTGGTTCTTCCGGCTGTCGGCGTACCAGGAGCGGCTCGAGCGCCACTTCCTCGACCACCCGGAGTTCGTCCAGCCGGACCATCGCCGCAACGAGATGCTCGGCTTCATCCGCCAGGGCCTCGAGGACTTCTCGATCAGCCGGGCGGGCTCGGGCTGGGGGATCCCGTTCCCGATCGCCGAGAACGGCGAGTCCGCTCAGCGCGAGGACGGGTCGTGGGACCCCGAGGCGGGCACGATCTACGTCTGGTACGACGCCCTGATCAACTACGTGACCGGCGCCGGCTTCCCCGACGACCCCGAGTCCTTCGCCCGCTACTGGCCGGCGGACCTCCATGTCATCGGCAAGGACATCCTGCGCTTCCACACGATCTTCTGGCCGGCGATGCTCTGGAGCGCCGGCCTCGAGGCGCCGAAGCAGGTCTGGGCACACGGCTGGCTGCTCGCGGCCGGCGGCGAGCGGATGAGCAAGAGCCGCGGCAACTTCCTCGACCCGGGCGACTTCGTCGCGGCATTCGGGAGCGACGGCGCGCGCTACGTCGCGCTGCGCGAGGTCCCGTTCGACAAGGACGCCGAGGTCTCGTGGGACGGCTTCGTCCGGCGCTACAACGCGGACCTGGCGAACGACTTCGGGAACCTCGTGAACCGGACGGTGTCGATGGCCCACCGGTACCTCGGTGGCGAGCGGCCGGCCCCGGCCGGCACGCTCCGCGAGGTCGCGCACGAGGCGCTCGCATCGGCCGCCGCGAAGCTCGACGCCTGCCTCCTCCACGACGCGCTGGCCGCGCTGTGGAGCCTGGTCGAGCACGCCAATCGGCTCGTCGACGCCGAGAAGCCGTGGGAGCTGGCGAAGGCCTGGAAAGCCGGCGACGATGGGGCAGGAGAGCGGCTCCGCGGCGTGCTGGGCGACCTCGTCGAGGCATGCCGGCTGATCGCGCTCGGGGCGGCTCCGTTCCTCCCGGCGACGGCGCCGCGGGTCCTCGCCCAGCTCGGGTACGCGTGGCCCTACGGCCCGGACGGCAACGGCGGCCCGGCGCTGGGCGTCGAGCTGGCCTGGGGCGCGCACGCGGACGAGACCGGTCGCCTCGGCGCGGCCGAGCCGCTGTTCCCACGTCTCGACACCGAGACCGCGTCTGACTAGGCCCGGCCGCCACCCGAGAGGCATCGGCGACAATCGCCCGATGCGCCTCGTCGATTCGCACTGCCACCTCCAGTCGGACCGGTTCCACGACGACGTCGACGCGGTCCTGGCGGCCGCGCGCGAGGCGGGCGTCGAGCGGATCCTCGTCCCGGGCTGGAACGCCTGGTCGTCGGCGGCCGCGCTCGACCTCGTGGAGCGCGCGCCCTGGCTCGATGCCGCCGTCGGCGTCCATCCCCATGACGCGGCGAAGGTCACCGACGACGAATGGGCAGCGCTCGTCGCCTCGGCCGGCGACGAGCGGGTCGTCGCGATCGGCGAGACCGGGCTCGACTACGACCGCGTCTTCTCGCCGATCCCGGCCCAGCTCGCGAACCTCCGGCGGAACCTCGCGCTCGCGGTCGAGACCGGCAAGCCCGCGATCCTCCACTGCCGGTCGCGGACGGGGGAGCGGGATGCCCAGGACGCGCTGCTCGCGGAGATCCGGGCGTTCGGCAGTGAGCCGCCTCGGGTCGTGATCCACTCGTTCAGCGGCCCACTCGACTACGCCGAGGCGATGCTCGAGCTGGGTGCCGCGATCAGCATCTCCGGCCTCGCGTTCCGGCGCGGCGAGGAGGCCACCGCGGACGTGGTCCGCCTGGTGCCGTCGGACCGCCTCCTCGTCGAGACTGACTCGCCCTATCTCTCGCCACCGGGCGGCCCGCGCGGCCGCAATGCGCCCGAATGGGTCCGCCTGACCGCGGCCTGGGTCGCCGAGCTGCGCGGCGAGGACCGTGACGCCGCCGGGGCGGCCCTCGTGGCCGCCTATGACTCCACGTTCGGACGGCACGATCCACGCCAAACCGGTTGACGCGCCACGCGTCCCGGGCCTATCATTAGCACTCGCACATCGAGAGTGCTAGTCAGGCCGTTCCGGACGGTTCGCAGCAGCCCTGCGGGGCGCAGATCGGGCGAGACGGCCGCGGCGGAGCACGCCACCACCACGCAGGGAGCAGCGCTCCCGATCCATCAGGTTCGACGCCGGCCCCACCGCCGCGTCAGAGGAGGAATGCACGTTGGCCACCGCCACCGCATCCGCGACGAAGCTTCGCCCGCTGGGCGACCGCGTCGTGATCCAGCCGACTCCCCGCGAGGAGATGACCAAGAGCGGAATCGTCCTCCCGGACACCGCCAAGGAGAAGCCGCAGGAAGGCACCGTCCTGGCCGTCGGCCCGGGCCGGACCCTCGATGACGGCAAGCGCGAGGCGATCGACGTCAAGTCCGGCGACAAGGTCCTCTACGCCAAGTACGCCGGGACCGAGTTCAAGATCGACGGCGACGAGCTCCTCATCGTCAGCCAGAAGGACATCCTCGCCGTCGTCGAGGACTAGTCGTCCTCTCACCGACCGCGATCCCGACCCCACACGTCTCCAGGAGGGACACCGACATTGGCTAAGCAGCTGATCTTCGACGAGACCGCTCGTCGCAATCTCAAGAAGGGCATCGACAAGCTCGCCGACGCCGTCAAGGTCACGATCGGTCCGAAGGGCCGCAACGTCGTCCTCGACAAGAAGTTCGGCGCGCCGACGATCACCAACGACGGCGTCACGATCGCCCGCGACATCGAGCTCGACGACCCGTTCGAGAACATGGGCGCCCAGCTCCTCAAGGAAGTCGCGACCAAGACCGACGACGTCGCCGGCGACGGCACGACCACCGCGGTCGT
>DASSPG010000143.1:0-5244 GCA_035699725.1 Candidatus Limnocylindrales bacterium
GCACGAGCGGCGAACCGGGCCCTCGCCGTAGTTCCGGGTGTGGCCGCCGAACCGGCGCTGGTCGATCCGCCCGTCCTCGGTCCGGTTGAACGGCAGGCCCATGTGCTCGAGCTCGATCACGGTCTCGATCGCCTCGCGGGCGAGGATCTCCGCGGCGTCCTGGTCGACGAGGTAGTCGCCACCCTTGATCGTGTCGAACATGTGCCACTCCCAGTGGTCCTCCTCCTGGTTGCCCAGGGCGGCACAGACCCCGCCCTGGGCGGCGCCGGTGTGGGAGCGGGTCGGGTAGAGCTTGGTCAGGACGGCCGCGTCGACGCCGGCCTTCGCGAGCTCGAGGGCGGCCCACAGGCCTGCTCCCCCGGCCCCGACGATCAGCGCGTCGTGGTCGATCCGCATCAGCGCGGCAGCACGTTCGGGACGCTCACGAGAGCGAACGTGCCCATCGCGAACAGGACGAACGCGCCGAGGTAGATCAGCATCGTCAGGAACGTCCGAAGACCGCCCCGGGCGTAGTCGCCGATGATCGTCCGGACGCCCATGAAGGCGTGGAACGTGACCGCAGCAAGCATCAGCCAGTCGACGGTCCGGACGGCGACGTTCGCCCAGCGCTCGGTCAGGATCCACTCGGCGGTCTGGTGGGCGGGGTCGTACAGGACGTGGGTGATGATGAAGTGGCTCAGGGCCAGCACGAACAGGGCAAGCCCCGTGAGGCGCATCAGGTACCAGACGGCCAGTTCGAAGCCGCCGCCCTGCGGCCGCGCCCGCCGTCCGCCGCCGGCGGTCACGTCGGGGCTCCTTCCCAGATCGGCTTGAGGATGATCCACGCGACCGGCGCGCCGATCACGACGAACGCGATCCAGTTGAGCCGCCAGATCAGGCGCTGGTAGCGGGACATGGCCGGCCAGAAGTCGATGATGATGATCCGAAGGCCGTTGAGGGCGTGGTACAGGAGGGCCGCGCCGAGGAGCGCCTCCCCGATCCGGCCCGGAGCGCTCGCGTACACGACGAGGAGCTCGTCGTAGAGCACCGGGTTGACACTGGCGAGCCAGATGTCGAAGACGTGGAGCAGGATGAAGGCCCAGATCGCGAGCCCGGAGATGCGGTGGAAGGCCCAGGCGAGCATGCCCTCGCCGCCGCGGTAGCGGATCAGCATCGTCCGGCTCAGCCGGCGGCGTCGATTGCGCCGACGGCGGCTTCGGTCGCGGACCCGACGGCCGATCCCATCCGCTCGATGATCGCGTCAGCGTACTCGCTCGTCCCGGACTCGCCGCCGAGGTCATAGGTCGTCCGACGGCCGTCGGCGATCACCGCCCGAAGGGCACTCTCGACCCGCTCGGCCGCCGTCTGCTCGCCGAGGTGGCGGAGCATCAGCACGCCGCTCAGGATCAGCGCGGTCGGGTTGGCCTTGTTCAGGCCGGCGTACTTCGGCGCCGAGCCGTGGACCGGCTCGAAGACCGCCGCCTCGGTCCCGATGTTCGCGCCGGGCGCCACGCCCAGCCCGCCGACGAGCCCGGCGCACAGGTCCGAGACGATGTCGCCGTACAGGTTCGGGAGGACGAGGACGTCGTACAGGTCAGGCTTCTGGACCAGCTGCATGCACATGTTGTCGACGATCCGGTCCTCGAACTCGACCCGGCCCTCGTAGTCGGCGGCAATGGTCCGGCAGCTCTCGAGGAAGAGGCCGTCGGACAGCTTCATGATGTTCGCCTTGTGGACCGCGGTGACCTTGCGCCGGCCGTTGGCGACGGCGTAGTCGAAGGCGTAGCGGGCGATCCGCTCGGACGCGGCCCGGGTGATGATCTTGATGCTCTCGGCGGCGTCCGGCCCGACCATGTGCTCGATCCCGGCATACAGGTCCTCGGTGTTCTCGCGGACGATGACGAGGTCGACATCCTCGTAGCGGGTCTCGAGGCCCCTCATCGAGCGGGCCGGGCGGAGGTTGGCGTACAGCCCCAGTGCCTGGCGGAGCGTCACGTTCGCGCTCCGGAAGCCGCCACCGACGGGCGTCGTGATCGGGCCCTTGAGCGCGACCTTGTTGCGCCGGATCGACTCGAGGACCGGCTCCGGGAGCGGCGTCCCGTGCTCGGCGATCATCGCCTCGCCGGCCTCCTGGACCTCCCACTCGAACGCGACACCGGTCGCTTCGAGGACGCGACGGGTCGCCTCCGCCAGTTCCGGTCCGATGCCGTCGCCGGGGATCAGGGTCACGCGGTGGGCCATGGCCGCATTCTAGCCCGGGCATCGGCGCGGTGACGGCCGGCGCGCCGAACCCCGCGGGATCCGTCCGAATTCGGCCGGCCACGCGCCGACGCGCTACCATCGGCGTCCATCCCCGCCGCTCCGCCGGAGCCCACTTCGCCCAGCGCAGGAGCCACGTCCGACCGTGATGACGCACGCGTGAAGATCCAGGAAGCCGACGCCAAGTCGCTGCTCGTCGCCCAGGGACTGCCGGTCCCGGACTGGGCCGTCGCCCACACCGCGGCCGAGGCGCGCGAGGCCGCCGAGCGGTTCTTCACCGGCGGCGCCAGGCAGGTGGTGATCAAGGCCCAGGTCCTCGTCGGTGGCCGCGGCAAGGCGGGCGGCGTGAAGCTCGCCGGCTTCGCCGAGCAGGCCGAGCTCGTCGCCCAGTCGATCCTCGATCTCGAGATCAAGGGCATTCCGGTCCGCAAGGTCCTCGTCGGGCCGGCCGCGGACATCGCGAAGGAGTTCTACCTGTCCGCCGTGCTCGATCGCGCGTCCCGCCGGATCCTCCTGATGGGCTCCGCCGAGGGCGGGGTCGAGATCGAGCAGGTCGCCGCCGAGCGCCCCGAGGCCATCGTCACGCTCCACGCCGATCCGCTTCTCGGCCTCCAGCCGTTCCAGGCACGCGGGATGGCGTTCCGGCTCGGACTGGGGGGCCATCTCAAGGACGCGGTCGCGATCGCGACCGGTCTCGTCCGCACGATGCAGGCATACGACGCGGATCTCGTCGAGATCAACCCGCTCGCGATCGTCAACGAGACGGGCGTCGACGGCCTCGTGACCCAGCGCCTCCAGTGCCTCGACGCGAAGATCACCCTCGACGACTCGGCCCTGTTCCGCCATCCGGGGCTCGAGGACCTGCGAGATCCCGACGAGGAGGACCCGGCCGACAAGGAAGCGCGCGAGGCGGGCCTGACGTTCATCAAGCTGGACGGGACGATCGGCTGCATGGTCAACGGCGCGGGCCTCGCGATGACGACGATGGATCTCGTGAAGCGCGCCGGCGGCGAGCCCGCGAACTTCCTCGACATCGGCGGCGGCGCGCGGGCCGACAAGGTCGCCGAGGCGATGCGCCTGATCCTGGCCGACCCGAAGGTCAACGCCATCCTCGTGAACATCTTCGGCGGGATCACTCGTGGCGACGAGGTCGCGCGGGGCCTGATCGAGGCACGGGCCCAGCAGGAGCGGGACGTGCCGATGGTCGTCCGGATCGTCGGAACCAACGCCGAGGAGGCAGCCGTGCTGCTCCGTGAAGCGCAGTTCGTCACCGCCGCCACGCTCGACGACGCCGCCGCCCAGGCCGTCGCGGCCTCGAAGGGAGCGGCCGCGTGAGCATCCTGATCGACACGTCGAGCCGGGTCGTCGTCCACGGGCTGACCGGGCGCGAGGGCTCCTTCCACGGCGCGGCGATGCTCGAGTACGGCACCCAGGTCGTCGCCGGGATGACGCCGGGCAAGGGCGGCCAGACCGCCCTCGAGGGTCGCGTGCCGGTCTTCGACACGGTGGCCGACGCGGTCCGCGAGACCGGCGCCGACACCTCCTGCATCTTCGTTCCGGCCGCCGGCGCCCCGGACGCCGTCATGGAGGCCGCCGCGGCGGGGATCAGGACGATCTTCTGCATCACCGAGGGGATTCCCGCCCTCGACATGATCCCGGCGGTCGAGATGGTCCGGGCGGCCGGTGCCCGCCTGATCGGCCCGAACTGCCCGGGCGCCACCTCGCCCGGGCGGGCCAAGGTCGGGATCATCCCGGGCTCGATCCACCGCGAGGGCCGGGTCGGGGTCGTGTCGCGCTCCGGCACGCTGACCTACGAGGCCGTCCAGGCGATGACGGACGCGGGGATCGGCCAGTCCACGTGCGTGGGAATCGGCGGCGACCCGATCATCGGGACCACCTTCCTCGATGTCCTCCAGCTGTTCGCGGCCGACGACGAGACCGAGGCGATCGTGCTCATCGGCGAGATCGGCGGCGCGGCCGAGGAGACGGCGGCGGCGTGGGCGGCCGAGCACCTCCGCGACATCCCGAAAGCTGCGTTCATCGCCGGCCGGACCGCGCCCGAGGGCAAGCGGATGGGCCACGCTGGGGCGATCATCTCCGGCGGCGCCGGGACGGCGGCGTCGAAGGTCGAGGCGCTCGAGGCGGCCGGATTCCGCGTCGCGGAGTCGCCGACCGAGCTGCCCCAGCTCCTCCGCGACGCCGGCCACCGCGGCTAGGCGCTGATCGTGTCCCTTGCCGAGATCCGCGACCTGTTCGTGTACGACCGCTGGGCGACGGAGAAGCTGTTTCGCGCCGTCGACGGCATCGACGACGCGACCTGGTCACGCGCGGAGGTGATCGACGAGCGCGGGCTCGGCGGGATCCTCGTCCACATGCTCGGCGCGTACCAGCGCTGGCTCCACGGGCTCGCGGAGGACGGAACGACGCACCGCCCGGAGGCGGAGACGCTCCTCGCGCCGGCGGAGGTTCGCCGCCGCTGGGAGGAGGAGTGGGGCCAGATGGAGGGGCTGCTGGGCCGGGTCGACGACGCGTGGCTGGCGCGTGACGACGAGGGCGTCCGGTTCGCCTGGATGCTCCGCCACCTCGCCAACCACGGGACCCAGCACCGGTCGGAGGCGGCGGCTCTCCTGACCCAGGCCGGGCGCTCGCCCGGCGACCTCGACATGATCCACTGGCTCGAGGCGCGGGCCGGTTGGATCGACGGCGTGCCACCCTCGCAGCAGAACGCCGCGCAGGAGACCCACTGATGGGCTCGCTCATGGACCTCGTCGCGGGTCGAGAGCGCGAGATCCTCCTCGCCCTCTCGATCGAGGACTGGGCCGGCTTCGACGACCGGACCCGGTTCGACGCCCACCTCGCGCTCGGCGGCGGGCTCGATCCGACCTGGCTCGACCTGTTCTCGGAGGCCGTCCGGTCGGTGACCGGCGGCGACGCCCCGCACGACTTCATCGACGCGCGACGCGAGATCGACGGACCGGGCGACATCGGCGATCGCGTGATCGAGCG
>DASSPG010000144.1:0-57055 GCA_035699725.1 Candidatus Limnocylindrales bacterium
TCGCGGCCCACGACGGGCTCCTGGTACGGGCCGTACGAATACCGGGCGTCGGGACTGAACAGGTCGCCGATCTCGGTCGGACTGCCGGATCGCCAGGCGGCAATGTAGCGATCGAGCCAGGCCTGGAAGGTCGTCGTGTCCACGTCGTGCTCCCGCACTGCGAAGGCTAACCAGTCAAGTAGATCATACAGGTTACGCCATCCCGGCCGTCAAGCCCGCCGCAGCCTCCCCGGTGTGATGTAATTGGCCTCCCTTCGCGCCCCGTGATCGAGGTCGAGCGCCATGGCCACCACCGCCCCGTCCGGCATGTCCACCGAGGAGATCGTCCGCCTCTCCCGCGAGCACACGTTCTTCTCGTGGTCGGCCCAGGGCGCGATCGACCCGATCGCCATCGATCGGGCCGAGGGCGTCTACCTCTATACCCCGGAAGGGCGCCGGATCCTCGACTTCAACAGCCAGCTGATGTCGGTCAACATCGGCCACGGCGATCGGCGGGTGATCGATGCGATCACCGCCCAGGCGACGAAGCTCCAGTACGTCCAGCCGGCGTTCGCGACGGAGCCGCGTGCGCGACTCGGCAGGAAGCTGGCCGAGATCCTGCCGGGTGACCTCGACAAGGTGTTCTTCACGCTCGGCGGGGCCGAGGCGATCGAGAACGCGATCAAGCTCGCCCGGGCCTACACGGGCCGCCACAAGATCCTGGCCCGCTACCGGGCCTACCACGGCGCGACCCTCGGCGCGATGACCCTGACCGGCGACCCGCGCCGCTGGGCGAACGAGCCGGCCCTCGTCGGCGTCGTCCGCTATCCGGACACCCACCGCTGGGGCGAGGCGGAGCCGCGCCCCGCCGCCGAGGCCCTCCAGGGCCTGGAGGACGTGATCCGCTACGAGGGCGCCCACACGATCGCCGCGATCTTCCTCGAGACGATCGTCGGGACCAACGGCATCCTCATCCCGCCCGACGGCTACATCGCCGGCGTCCGCGAGATCTGCGATCGGCACGGGATCCTGATGGTCGCCGACGAGGTCATGGCCGGCTTCGGCCGGACGGGCCGCTGGTTCGCGATCGACCACTGGGGCGTGACGCCGGACCTGATGACGATGGCCAAGGGTCTGACCTCGTCGTACCTCCCGCTCGGCGCGGTCGCGATGACCCACAAGGTCGCGGCCCACTTCGACACGAACTTCTACTACGGTGGCCTGACCTACTCCAGCCACGCCGTGTCGTGTGCGGCGGCGCTGGCCACGATCGCGGTCTACGAGGAGGACGGGCTGATCGAGAACGCGGCCCGGCTCGACGCGGTCATGCGCCGCCACCACGAGGAGCTGGCGGCCCGCCATCCGTCGGTGGGGGCGCACCGCAACCTCGGGCTGTTCGGGATCCTCGATCTCGTCCGCAGCCGCGACCCCTGGACGCCGCTCACCCCGTTCAACGGCACGAGCGACGAGATGAAGGCGATCGGCAAGTACCTCCGCGAGCACGACGTCTACACGATGATCGCGAACAATTCGATCCACACCAACCCGCCGCTGTGCATCACGGACGAGCAGCTTGCCGAGGGGTTCGCGGTCATCGACGCCGCCCTCGACATCGCCGATCAGGCGGTGACGGGCTAGCCCATGACGACCGCGACCGCGACCCGCGGCGGCCGCATCGCCCTGGAATCGCCCGCTCCGGCCGGCCGTCGGCGGCGCATCGTGACGGCCGTCCTCGTCGTCGTCGCCATCCTGGTCGTCTGGGAGGGGGTCAAGTTCATCGGCGGAACCCCGTGGCGCGCGCCTGGCGCGATCCCGGGCTCCGGCTCGCCGATCCTCTGGAACCCGCCCGTTCGCTGGGCGTTCGCGAACGACCTCAACCTGCCCCACGTCTGGAACATCGGCCTCGCGTTCCTGGAGCCGTGGCAGCGCGGTGCCGATCGCAACGTCGCCCAGTTCCTGTTCGACGCCGCGCTCTACACCTGGCGCGAGGCGGCGCTCGGCTTCCTGCTCGGGACCGCGATCGGGCTGGCCCTCGCCACCGTGTTCGTCCATTCGCGGCTGCTCGAGCGGGCGCTCGTCCCGTACGTCGTGGCGAGCCAGACGGTGCCGATCATCGCCCTCGCCCCGATGATCGTCTTCGCCTTCGGGGCGAACGTGACCTCGGTCGTCGTCATCGCCACCTACCTGACCTTCTTCCCGGTGACGATCGCGATGATCCGCGGCCTCCGCTCGTTCGATCCGCGCGCCCTCGAACTGATGCGCTCGTACGCCGCCAGCCGGGTCGAGATCTACCGCAAGCTGCGCTTCCCGGCCTCGCTCCCGTACCTGTTCACCGCCCTGAAGATCGCGGCGACCGCGAGCATCGTCGGCGCGATCATCGGGGAGGGCCCGGGCGGGATCGCGAACGGTCTCGGGCGGGTGATCATCAACTACAACCAGTACTACATCACGGGGCCGGAGAAGCTCTGGGCGGCGATCATCGCCTCGGGCATCCTCGGCGTCGCGTTCTACCTGATCGTTCGAGCCGTCGAGGTCGCCGTCCTGCGCGGGCGGCCCGGCGCGGCCGAGGGATGACCACATGACTGGAGCTCGCCCCCGATGACCGACGCGTCGACCGACCCGAACCCGAGCGGGCGCACCGCCGGCGAGCCCGTCGTCCGGGTCGCCGCCGTTGACAAGACCTTCAGCCGCGGCGACCGGGTCGTCACCCGCGCGCTCGAGGGGATCGACCTCGACGTCCGACGGGGCGAGTTCGTCTCGTTGATCGGCCCCTCGGGCTGCGGCAAGTCGACGCTGCTCCGGATCGTCGGCGACCTGACCTCGCCGACAGCCGGGACGGTGACCGTCAACGGCAAGACCGCCGCCCAGGCCCGGCGCGACCGCGACTATGGAATGGTGTTCCAGGCGCCGGTCCTGTTCGACTGGCGGACGGTCGAGGACAACGTCAAGCTCCCGCTCGAGATCCTCGGCTGGGACGCCGCGCGGCGGACGACGAAGGCCCGCGAGATGCTCGACCTCGTCGAGCTCGGCGACTTCCTCAGGCACCATCCGTACCAGCTGTCGGGCGGGATGCAGCAGCGGGTGGCAATCGCCCGGGCGCTCGCCTTCGAGCCGTCGATCCTGCTGATGGACGAGCCGTTCGGGGCGCTCGACGAGATGACCCGCGAGCGGATGAACGGCGAGGTGCTCCGGATCTGGGAGCAGACCGGAACCACGATCCTGTTCGTGACCCACTCGATCCCCGAGGCGGTGTTCCTGTCGTCGCGCGTGGTCGTGATGAGCGCCCGGCCGGGCCGGATCACGAAGGTCATCGACATCGACCTGCCGCGGCCACGCAACGAGGACACCCGCGAGACGCGTCGCTACTTCGAGCTCGTGACCGACGTCCGCGAGGCCCTCCGGGCCGGTGGCGGGGACCTCGACGACGCGGGTTCGCTGGGCGGGCCCGGATCGATCGATCGGACGATCGCCGAGGGCGCAGTCGGGTGAGCGTTGCCCTGCCGCCCGCGGTGGGCGCGTCGGCCGGCGCAGGCGGGCGGGCCGGCCAGCGGCGGCCGTCACGCGACACGGCACGCACGATCGCGTGGTACCTCCCCGCGATCCTCGTCTTCGCCGGTGGGATCGTGGCGTGGGAGCTGATCGTCGGCGCCCTCAACCTCCAGGCGTTCGTGTTCCCGAAGCCGTCGGCGATCGTGGCGGCGCTCCAAGCCAACTGGGGGAGCGGCCGGTTCGCCCTGCTGCCGTCGGCGGTGGCGACGTTCCAGGAGGCGCTCCTCGGGCTGGCCATCGGCACCGCCGCCGGGGTCATCGTTGCCTTTGCCTCGGCCCGCTGGGTGACCGCCCGCGGGATCCTGCTCCCGATGGCGGTCGCCGCCAACGCCGTCCCGATCATCGCGTTCGCCCCGCTCCTGAACAACTGGTTCGGCCTGCTCAACCCGCTGTCGAAGGCCCTCATGGCCGCGGTCCTCGTCTTCTTCCCCGTCATGGCCAACGTCACCCGTGGCCTCGTCCAGGTGGAAGCCGGATCGCTCGAGCTCATGCGCTCGTACGCGGCGAGCGAGTGGACGATCCTGCGCAAGGTCCGGATCCCGAACGCCCTGCCGTACTTCTTCACGGCCCTGAAGGTGGCCACGACGCTGAGCCTGATCGGGGCGATCGTCGGCGAGTACTTCGGCGGGGCGAACACGGTCCTCGGGCGGGTCATCGTCCAGAGCGCGAGCGCCCTGAAGTTCGACGTGACGTGGGCCGCGATCATCCTCGGCGCGGGGACGGGGATCGCCCTGTACCTCGGGGTCGTCCTCGTCGAGCGCCTCGTGATCCCATGGGCCGCGGCGATGCGCGCCGACGGCTGAGGCCGCGCGCCGTTCTCCTGGAACGCCGCCGCGCCACCTCCTCCGGCGGGAATCGCCTCACCCGGAGCGGCTCCGAGGTCGTATTCTTCCGCCTTCGGCGAGTGCATCGTCGCGAGGAACGCGCTCCGCGTGGGGCCGAGCGCATCGCAGGAGGAGTCCATGGAGATCAGGAAGCGCGGCTTCGCGTTGACCGCGGTGGCGGCGGTCGTCTTCGCGGCGTGCACGCCGGCGGCGACCAACGCCCCGGCCTCGCAGACGCCGGCCAGCAACCCGCCGGCGAGCGCATCGTCGGACGCGTCCGCACCGCCCCCCAGCACGTCGGCCGAGGCGGCCACCGTCCGGCTCCAGCTCCAGTGGGTGCCGCAGGCCCAGTTCGCCGGCTACTTCGCCGCGGAGAAGCAGGGCTACTACAAGGCCGAGAACCTGACGGTCAACATCGTGCCGGGCGGCCCGGACGTCATCCCGCAGGTGGAGGGCTCCAAGGCCGACGGCCCGGAGTTCACGATCAGCTGGGTACCCAAGGTCCTCGAGGCCCGCGAGGGCGGCTCGGACCTCGTCGACATCGCCCAGATCTTCCAGCGCTCCGGCACGCTGTCGGTGACCTGGAAGGACACCGGCCTCGATGATCCGTGCAAGCTCGCCGGCAAGAAGGTCGGCGTGTGGGACTTCGGCAACGAGTTCGAGGTCACGGCCGGTCTCCTCGGCTGCGGCCTGACGCCCGGCCTCGAGAACAACGGGGACCCGACCAAGCAGTACCAGAAGGTCATCCAGGCCTTCGACATGAAGGCGTTCCTGGCCCGCGAGATCGATGCCGCCGAGGCGATGATCTACAACGAGTACGCCCAGGTCCTCGAGGCCCAGGATCCGGCCACCGGCGAGCTGTACAAGCCCGAGCAGCTCAACGTCCTCAACTGGAACGACTACCGGGTCGCGATGCTCCAGGACGCGATCTTCGTCCGCAAGGCGTGGCTCGACACCGGCACCAACCGCGACATCGCCGTTCGCTTCGTCCGGGCGTCGCTCAAGGGCTGGATCTACTGCCGCGACAAGCCGGATGACTGCGTCCAGTACACGACCGAGGCGGGCAGCCAGCTCGGCGCCGGTCACCAGAAGTGGATGATGAACGAGGTCAACGCCCTCGTCTGGCCGTCGCCCGTCGGCGTCGGGGTGATCGATCCGGTGTTCTGGCAGCAGACCGTGAAGGTCGCCAAGGCGACCGGGATCATCAAGGCCGATCCGTCGATCGACGCCTACACGTCCGACATCGTCAAGGAGGCCCTCACCGGCATCACCGACGACACGAAGGGCGCCAACTTCCAGAAGGGCACCGTCGAGGTGACGCCGGGCGGCAACTGAGCCGGTGGGCGGGGCCGCCGGCCTCGCCTTCGCCACACGCATGACGGCCGGTCCCACGAGGGGCCGGCCGTTTTCGATTCACCCCGGATCCCCGGCCGTTGCCCTCCCGGTCTAGACTGGGCCTCGGCTCGCCCCGAGATCCGGGGGATGCACAGCGGCCCGATCGGCAGCCCGTGGCTCCCAGCGCCGAGGCTTCGCGATCGATCCGGCCCACACCGGCGACGCCGCCGCCACGTCCGCCAGGACGTTTCGGCACGACGCCCAGGAGGTGCCCATGCCCGCCCGCCTCCGCCGCCTCCGCCGCTTCCCGCTCGTTTCGATGGTCCTGGCCGCGTGCCTGCTCGCCGTGCTGGCGCTGCCGGCCGGCGCCGCGAACGGCTTCAGTCGCGACCTGTACTTCGCCGCCGGCTACGAGCGCCAGGTGGACAACCGGACGTGCATCCCGGCATCGACCGCGATGATGATGAACTTCATCGCCCGGCGCGACCTGCGCCTCGACCAGATGGCGATCCTGCGCTACGCCCAGCCGCGTGACGCCCTGAACAACGCTACGCAGCGCGGCTCCGACCCGCTCGGATGGTCACGAGCGGCAACGTACTACTCGCGCTACACGGGCAAGCCGACGACCTACAACTGGGAGGCGTACGGCAGCGAGTCCGCGGCCCTGCGCCGCGCCGCCCGCCAGATCGCGGTCACCGGCAAGCCGGTCGGCCTGCTGGTCGCCCACGGGACGCACGCGGTCGTGATGACCGGCTTCAGCGCCACGGGCAACCCGGCCTCGATGCGGTCCTGGACGCTCAGCTCGATCTGGTACAGCGATCCGTACGGCTACGCCCATCGCTCCGTGGCCGCGGCCTACTCGCCGCTCAACACGTACACCCAGACCGATGCCACGTCCTACTACGACGCCAAGTGGTACGGCAAGTACGTGGTGATCATCCCGCAGGGTTGATCCCGGCTCGGCCGGCCGTGGCGCCCCGCGCCCGGCCACGCCCGCCGTGGCGCCCGCGCCTGAGTGGCGCGAAGCTGTCTGGCGACCCTCACCCGGGCGCCCCGCGCGCGGCCGGCACCGACGTGGCGCCCGCGCCCGGCCAGGCCCGCCGCAGCGCCCGCGCCCGAGTGGCGCGAAGCTGCCTTACGACCCTCACCCGGGCGTTATGCGGCCGGCACCGACCCGGTGCGTCCGGGCTGAGCGTGGTGGATCAGGCAGGAGTTGTCATCCGCCCGCCTCATGGACATTACGCAAGAACCTGGTGCCTAGCGCCTGCCTGGTGCTCATTCGACAATTTCGGGGATCGCGGGGATCGCGGGGATCGCGGGGATCGCGGGGATCGCGGGGATCGCGGGGATCGCGGGGATCGCGGGATCGCGCGGAGCGCCCGCACCCGCGAGGCCGGATTGACGGGCACGTTTGACGGATCGGGCCGTGGGGCCGAAGGTGGGGTCCACGAGTCGCAGGCGCCGGGCTTTGCTCTCTCCCAGCCCGCAGCGCGCGATCGATCGGAATGCACTCCCATGGCACGCACCCGCTTCGCCTCGCCCGAGGCGAACATCGTCGTCAGCAGCGACGGCTTCTTCGACGTCTACCCCGCCGTCACCCGGACCGACGGCGACAAGCCGGCGTATCGCGGCCTGCTCGGCGAGCTCGGCCCCGGCATCCGGGCCGTCGACGAGGGCCTCGCAGTCCGCCCGGATTCGGTCGCGCTCGCCGACGCGGTCCGCAGCTGGTCCACGGCCAATGGCGCCGCGGCCGTCCGCGGCGAGCTCGGCAAGGGCCGCGACGGCACGCCGCTCGCCTGAGACGCAACCCCCCGGGCGCTCAGCTCGAGTGGCCGGTCCCGAACTGGCGGTCGCCGGCGTCGCCGAGGCCCGGCATGATGTAGCCCTTCTCGTTGAGCTGGCGGTCGAGCGCGGCGCAGTGGATCTCGACGTCCGGGTGCGCCTCCGCCACCGCGGCCACGCCTTCCGGTGCCGCGATGAGGTTCACGAGCTTGATCCGGACCGCGCCCCACTTCTTCAGCACGTCGATCGCCGCCGTCGCCGACCCGCCCGTGGCGAGCATCGGGTCGAGGATCAGGCACAGGTCGACCGCGTGGGAGTCCGGCAGCTTGTTGTAGTACTCGACCGGCTGGAGCGTCCGTTCGTCGCGGAACAGGCCCAGGTGCCAGACCTCCGCGGTCGGCATGAGCTCGAGCATGGCGTCGACCATGCCCAGGCCGGCACGCAGGATCGGGACGAGCCCGATCCGGTCGGCCAGCTGGCTCGCCTCCATCTCCTCGATCGGGGTCCGGATCGTCAGCGGCCGGACCTTGACGTCGGCCAGGGCCTCGTAGCCGAGCAGCCACGACAGCTCGCGGACGACCTCGCGGAACTTCTTCGGCTCCGTCCGCTCATCGCGCAGGATCGCGAGCTTGTGGAGCACCGCGGGGTGACTCGAGACGTGCAGGGTGGGCGGCTGGGACATCGGGCCTCCGGGTGGGGCGCATCGGCGCGCCGCCCCGAATGCTAGCGCGCAACGTCGGGCGGTCGTCGACCGTGTACCGTCCGATCCGGCCGGCGTCGATCCCGGATGGCTCCCCCCGAGTGCCCGCGGGAGGTCGTACGGGGTCGATCCGGCCGAAGGGCGATCCGGCGGGACCGGATTCGGTCGCGTCCCGGGAGTTCGGGCGCTATTCTCGCGGGACCTTGGCCACGACCGACAAGCCCACGACGAGGCCCGCCCACGCTGCCGGCACCGGCCGCCCGCCGGCAGCCCGCCCCGCCGGCCGGGCGACGCGCCGGCCGGCTCCGATCCTCGTCCGCCAGATGCGCAACGGGATCGAGGAGAGTGTCCATCGCGGCGACGTCGTCGAAGCGGACGTCGACGGCGCCCTGATCCGCGGCCTGGGCGATCCGGATCGGGTCGCCAACCTGCGGAGCTGCGTCAAGCCGTTCGGTGTCTGCGCGTTGATCGAGGCGGGCGGGGTCGAGGCCTTCGACCTCGAGCCCGCCGAGCTGGCGCTGATGGCCAGCTCCCATTCGGGCGAGGACCTCCACGTCCGGACCCTCCAGGGAATGTTCCGGCGAGCGGGGGTCAGCCAGGCGCTGATCGCGACCGGCACCGCCGGCATGCCGCTCGACGCGCTGACGGCGGCCCGCCTCGCCCGCGACGGCGAGAAGCCCAGCCCGAACCGCCACATGTGCTCGGGGCAGCACTCGGTGTTCCTCCTCCTGTCCCGGCTCCGCGGCTGGGACCCGGCCGAGTACTGGCTTGACGGCCATCCCGCCCAGGTGGCGTACCGGTCGGTCGTGGCGCGAGTGTTCGGGATCAGCGTCGGACGCCTGCGGACCGGGATCGATGGCTGCGGGGTCCCGACGTATGCCTTCCCGCTGCGCGAGATCGCCCGCGCGTACGCCTTCCTGGCGGACCCGCTCGCGCTGCCCGAGTCCGATGCCCGCTCCGCCCTCGCGCCCGCCCTCCTCCGGGTCCGCGACGCGATGCTCGCCCATCCCGAGGTCGTGGGCGGGACGCGCGACCGGCTCGACACGTCGCTGATGAAGGCGGCATCCGGGCGGATCGTCAGCAAGGGCGGGATGGAGGCGCTGCGAGGCCTCGCCGTGCTGCCCGGCGCCCGATCCGTCGCCGAGGGTGCATCGCCGTCGCGCGCATCAGGCATCGCGCTCAAGATCGAGGACGGCGACGGGCACGATCGCGGAACGTGGTCGGCGACCGTCGAGGTCCTCGCCCAGGCCGGCGTCCTGGACGGCCAGTCGCTGCGGGTCCTCTCGCGCTACCACCGCCCGGTCGACGTCGATCCGCACGGTCGGATCGGGGCCGAGGCGATCCCGGACTTCGAGCTCGCTCCGCTCGGGGAACTGGTCTAGAGCCCGCCGCGCCGCGCGTCCGTCGACGCGATCCCGCGGCAGGCGGCATCCTTCGGACGATGGCCGCGCACATCGATCCCTACCGGACCCTGGGCCTGGCGCCCGGCGCGTCGCTGGACGAGATCCGGCGCGCCTACCGACGGCTGGCGAAGGCCCACCATCCCGATGCCGCGGGTGAGACGGCCCTGCCCCGCTTCCTCGCGATCCAGCAGGCCTACGAGCAGCTCGCCGGCCCGAACCGTGGACGCCGGATCGGGGGACGCCCGGGCACGCCGGCCGGCGGCGCGGGGCCGGATCCGGCGCGGGAGCCCTGGCGGGCTGACCCCGACCGGGCCCGGGCTTCGGGTCGCGCCGACGGTGGACGTGCGCCGGGTGCGCGGCCGGCCGGACCTCGACCCGCGGACGGACGAAGGCCGACGGGTGGTGCGGCGGCGTCGGGGACGGCTGGTCCGACGGGAGCCCCGGAGGGCCCGGCGAGGGACGGGTCGACGACGGACGGCGCGGGCGGGCGGACGCGGCGATCGGGCGGACGGCGCCGGGCGCCGAACAAGGCGACGCCCGGCTCGACGTCGTACGAGGGCGCCGAGGACGAGCCGTTCGAGCCGGGCTGGAGCGGCGCGACCTGGTACGGGACGTCGAGCGGCACGTACTGGACGATCAACCCGAAGGAGTACGCCGACCCGCGCAAGCACGGCCCCGAGTACCAGGCGCGCGCCCGTCGCGCGGCAACCGGCGGACCCGTCCTCGAGGGAGCGACGACGTCGGCGGCCGGGGATGTACCTGAAGCTCCGGCGGGTCCCGCGCCGGGGGCGCGCCCGACCGCGGACGCGCCACCGGCCGACGTCGGCACCCGACCGACGCGATCGGGCCACGTGCCGCCGCGGAGCGAGGCGTGGAGTCGGCGTCGCGCCGCCGCCGGCGCCGGACCGCCTGACGATCCCGAGTCCGCGCCCGAAGCCCAGGCAGCCGACGCCGGCGCTCCGTCGTGGATGCCGCCTCAGCGCGATGCCGGCGAGATCCGAATCGACGCCGACGCACCCAGATCGCGGCGCACCGCCGGCTCGACCCCGCCACCCGGCGAACCGCCGCGCGGCTTCCGTACCTGGGTCGACGAGGCGCCACGCGGTCGGCTCCGGGCGCCGCTGCTGCGCGAGCCGACGACGGCGCTCGGTCGCCTCGCGATGGCGCTGCTCGGCTGGCCGCCGCTCGGCCTGTTCGCCGCCTCCGTCATCGACCAGTCGACCGGTTGCGGACGGTATGCCGCGTCCTGCTCGGAGGTGTGGTCGCCCGGGACCTGGATCCTGAATGCGGCGATCCTGCTCCTGCTGCTCGCCGTGTCGCGGGTCGCTGCCTGGTCGGCCCACGGCACGATCGCCGCGGTCGTCGTCGGCGTCCCGACGGCCGTGGCCCTCAGTGCCGGCGGCGGTTCCAACGTGCCCGAGGCCAGCGCACCGGTGCTGCTCGGCACGCTGGCGGTCGCATACCTCGCGGGTGTCGCCTTCGCCATCGTGGCGGGCCGGCCCGGAACGCGAGGACCGCGCCCGGCTCCGTGAGGCGCGGGTAGGATTGCCTGCGTGAGCCGCCACCGCGACGCCCAGGACCTCTCGACCGCCGCCCAGGAGTACCTCCTCGCCCTGCGCGTGATGGCCGGCGATGGATCGCACGTCCGGGCCGCCCAGGTCGCCCGGCGGCTCGGCGTGTCGACCCAGGCGTCGAGCGAGATGTTCCGGCGCCTCGTCGCGGACGGGCTCGTCCGCCAGGCGGACGGGCGCGACCTGGTCCTGACCACGGCCGGCCGGGCGGCCGCCGACGCGATCTTCCGCCGCCACGCCCTGCTCGAGTGGCTGTTGACGTCGGTCGTCGGTCTGGGCTGGGCCGAATCGGACGAGGAGGCGGCGCGACTCCAGGGGGCGCTGTCGCCACGGGTCGAGGCACGCCTCGACGAGATGCTCGGCCACCCACCGACCTGCCCGCACGGCAACCCGATCGACGCCGAGACCGCTCGCCAGCGACCGAAGGGCACGCCGCTCAGCGGGATCGAGGCCGGGCAGCGCGCGACCGTCTACCGGATCACCGAGGAGGCCGAGGAGGACGCCGGCCTGCTGTCGTATCTCGAGGCGCGGGCGCTGACCCCGGGTGCCTCGGTCACCGTCCTGGCCCGCTCCGAATCCCTCGACTCGCTGACGCTCGACGGCCCGCGCGGCCGGGCGACCCTCGGGCTGCGACCCGCCGCGCTCGTCCACGTCCTGCCCGGCGACGCCGACCCCGCGCTGTTCCACAAGGTGCCCGCCCGCTGAGTCGCCCAGGGGACCGTCGACCCGCTCGGCCGCCCCGTCGACCCGCTCGGCCGCCCCGCCGACCCGCTCGGCCGCCCCGTCGGCCCGCTCGGCCGCCCCGTCGACTTCTCCCAACACTCATGGAGTGACTGGTACCGGCGGCATCGGGCCCGCGCGGGGACGGTCCGGGAGGGTTTGTTAGCGCTCGAAGGCTAATTCCGGCCGGCGGCGCTGCTCCGACTCGCCGTACCAGTCCCCGGTCGGCTGTTTGACGAGGATCCCGGCGGAAGGGCAGGGGCTGAGGGGCCAGGCCGCGCCCCGGCGCCCGGCGCCCGGCGCCCCGACCCTCGGCGGCCGCCGAGCGGCGCCGCTGCTACCCTCAGCCCATGCCCGATCCCACGATCCGCGTCCGCCTCGCGCCCAGCCCGACGGGCCCGCTCCACATCGGTACCGCCCGCACCGGCCTGTTCAACTTCCTGTTCGCCCGGCACGTCGGCGGCACGTTCATCGTCCGCCTCGAGGACACCGACGTCGCGCGCAGCACCGTCGAGCACGAGCGCGACATCATCGAGGGCCTCCACTGGCTCGGGATCACCTGGGACGAGGGCCCGGACGTGGCGGGCGGGGGAGACGTCGGGCCGTTCGCGCCGTACCGCCAGATGCAGCGACTGGAGTCGTACAAGGTCGCGGCGGATCGCCTCCTGGCCGCCGACCGGGCCTATCCCTGCTTCTGCACGCCCGACGAGCTCGATGCCGACCGCAAGGCGCAGGAGGCGGCCAGGCAGGCGCCGCGCTATGTCGGCCGCTGCGCCAACCTCACCGAGGACGAGCGCAGGGCCCGCGTCGGCGAGGGCCGTCGCGCCGCGATCCGCTTCCGCGTCAGGCCCGGCGTCATCGGCTGGAACGACATGGTCCGCGACCGGATCGAGATCGACACCGCCAACCTCGGTGGCGACTTCGTCATCGTCCGGGGCGACGGCATCCCGCTCTACCACTTCACGGTCGTCGTGGACGACGCGACGATGGAGATCAGCCACGTGATCCGGGGCGAGGACCACGTCGGCAACACGCCCAAGCACATCCTGCTGTTCGAGGCGCTCGGCCATCCCGTGCCGGCCTTCGGCCACCTCCCGCTGATCCTCAACCCGGACCGGACGAAGATGAGCAAGCGCAAGACCCAGACCGCGGTCGCCGACTACCGCGCCCAGGGCTTCCTGCGCGAGGGGCTGATGAACTACCTCGCCTACCTCGGCTGGAGCCCCGGCACCGAAGAGGACGTCCTCTCGATCGACGAGGTGATCGAGCGCTTCGACATCGACAAGGTCCACAAGGGCGGCGCCGTCTTCGACCGCGAGCGCCTCGAGTGGCTGAACGGCCAGTGGATCCGCCGGCTCCCGGCGGAGGAGCTGATCGATCGACTCCGGCCGTTCCTCCAGGCCGCCGTCGACGACGGGCGGATCGAGCGCCTGCCGGCCGACGACGAGATCCGTGCCCTCCTACCGGTGATCCAGGAGCGCCTCCCGACGCTGGCCGCTGTCGTCGACCTCGTGGGCTTCCTGTGGACCGATGATCTCGGGCTCGATCCCGCCCTGGTCGTCCCGAAGCGCTGGGACGCCGCGACCACCCGCGTGGCGCTCGCCGCGGCCCGCGAGATCCTGGCGGGCCACGACGCGGTCACCTGGGAGGCCGACGAGCTCGAGCCGGCGCTCCGTGCGCTGGTCGAGGCGCGCGGCTGGAAGGCCGGCGATCTCTTCATGGCGATCCGCGTGGCGACGACCGGGCGGACCGCCACGCCGCCGCTGTTCGACACGCTCGTTGCGCTCGGCCGGGACCGGACCCTCGCCCGGATCGATGCCGCCGCCGAGGCGCTGGCCTCCGTCGGGGGCGCAATCGCCCGTTAACACGGGCGCGTAGGATTCGCGCCGATGGCCCGCACGATCCTCGTCGTCGAGGACGAGACGACGCTCCGTGAGACCCTCGTCGACGCCCTCGAGGTCGAGGGGTTCCGGGTGGTCTCCGCCGCCGACGGGCGCGAGGCGCTCACCCGGTTCCGCGCCGAGTCCCCGGATCTCGTCCTGCTCGACCTGATGCTCCCGGAGCTGTCGGGCATCGAGGTCTGCCGGATCATCCGGGCCGAGTCCGGCGTGCCGATCGTCATGCTCACCGCCAAGGACAGCGAGCTCGACAAGGTGGTCGGCCTCGAGCTCGGCGCCGACGACTACGTCACCAAGCCGTTCAGCCTGCGCGAGCTGGCGGCAAGGATCCGGGCTCTCTTCCGGCGCTCCGAGCAGGCGGTGGCCCCGGACGCCCCGCCCCCGGCGATCGTCGACCTGGGTCGCGTCCAGGTCGATCTCGCCGGCCACCGCGTCCTGCGCGACGGGGCGGCGCTGCCGATCAAGCCGAAGGCGTTCGAGCTGCTCGCCTTCCTGATGCGCCACCCCGGCCAGGCGTTCACCCGCGACCAGCTCCTCGAGCGGGTCTGGGGCTACGACTACGCCGGCGAGACGCGGACCGTGGACGTGCACGTCCACTGGCTGCGCTCCACGTTGGAGGACGACGCGGCCGCGCCACGCTTCATCCACACCGTCCGCGGCGTCGGTTACGTCTTCCGCCGCCCGACTGTTGATCCACCGATCATCAGCCGTTGACGTTGCGCGGCGACGCTCCGGCCATGCCGATCGTCATCCGCCGCGGCCGCGTCATCGCCGAGCCGCGTTCCCGTCTCCTCCGGTTCGAGCGCCCGGCGTCCACCGCGATCGCGACGATGCCGGTCGGCATCGACTCAGGCCAGCACGACCTGCGCCATGAACTGGCGCGTCTCGCGCTCGATGTCGTCGTCCGGACCGCCGAGCCGATCGACCTGCCGCGCCGCTGGCGTGGGTTCGCCTTCGCGCGTGAGGTGGATCGGACGCGGTCCCAGCTCGCCCCGATCCGGTCCCGCCGGGCGCTCCTGACATCGTTCGCACGGGAGGCGTCCATCGTGGTCAGCGCGCCGAGCGCGACGGTGGCCGTCCCCGACACCACCGACGGGTCGCCCCCGCCCGCAGGCCCGCCGCCCGGCCCGGTGCGGGTCGCCTATGCGATCCGCTGGCTGGAGCTCGGCGACGGGCGGCCGCGGCCGTCCTGGGCGGCGTTCGTCGCGGGTCCCGTCGAGGTGGTGAGCGCCGCGCTCGGCGGGGAGGCGCCCGGCGCGGTCCTCGCCGCCCACCCCGCTCAGAGGAACGGCGAGATCAGCACGTAGGAGACCGCGGCCACGAGGCCCGACGCCGGGATGGTCAGGACCCAGGCGACGACGATGTTGCCGGCCACGCCCCAGCGGACCGCGGACAGGCGGTGGCTCGTCCCGACGCCCATGATCGCGCTCGAGATCACGTGGGTGGTGGACACCGGCATGCCCAGCTGGGACGCGCCGAGGATGATGGTGGCGGCCGTCGTCTCGGCCGCGAACCCGTGGACCGGGTCGAGCTTGACGACCTTCTGGCCCATCGTCCTGATGATCCGCCAGCCTCCGGCCGCCGTGCCCAGGGAGATCGCGGCGGCCGCCAGGAGGATGACCCAGACCGGGATCGGGGCGTTCGCCGGCAGCAGGCCGGCAGCGACGAGGGCGAGGGTCATGATGCCCATGGTCTTCTGCGCATCGTTCGAGCCATGGCTGAAGGCCATCAGCGCGGCAGAGATCACCTGGAGCCGGCGGAATCGATCGTTCATCCGGCGCGGGTTGGCATGCCGGAAGAGGTTCAGGATCACGACCATCGCGAGGAAGCCGAACACGATGCCGATGACCGGCGACAGGACGAGCGGCAGGACGACCTTGCCGAGGACGCCGTCGAGCTTGATCGCGCCGGCCCCGACCGAGACGATGACCGCGCCCAGGAGCCCGCCGATCAGGGCGTGGCTCGAGGAGCTCGGGATCCCGAGCCGCCACGTGATCAGGTTCCACGTGATCGCGCCGATGAGGGCCGCGGCCACGATCGTCTGGCCGGCGGCGCCCTCCGGCGTGCTCGCGAGACCCGACGAGATCGTCTTGGCGACCGCGGTCCCGGTGAGGGCGCCGACGAAGTTCGCCGTCGCCGACATCAGGATCGCGTGCTCGGGGCGGAGGGCCCGCGTCGAGACCGACGTCGCGATCGCGTTGGCCGTGTCGTGGAAGCCGTTGATGTAGTCGAAGAGGACCGCGAGGGCGAGGACCGCCAGCAGCAGCAGGGTCAGGTCGTTGGGCACGGCGGAAGGCTAGCAAACCGCCGCCGTTGCGATTGGCCCGAAAGCGGACGTCGCCGGAAGCCCCGCCGCCCGACGGTTCCCCGATACCGGAGTGCGACGTCGGACGACACGAGCAGAGGTGAGTGGCGTCGCGCGACGTTCGATCTCGGAGCATCTGGCCGGCGACCGGAGCCTGCTCCTGCCCGACACCCGGCGCCCCCGCTATCCTTCGCCGATGCGCCTCTCCCAGCTCTTCTTCAGCACCCTTCGCGACGACCCCGCCGACGTCGAGATGCCGTCGCACCGACTCCTCCTGCGGGCCGGCTACATCCGCCCGCTCGGGTCGGGGATCTACTCGCTGCTGCCCCTCGGCAAGCGCGTCAGCGACCGCGTCGAGCAGATCATCCGCGAGGAGCAGGACCGGATCGGCGGCCAGGAGATGGAGATGCCGGTCGTGCACCCGGCGGACGTCTGGCGGGCGAGCGGTCGCTACGACGCGATCGGGCCCGAGCTCGGTCGGTTCAAGGACCGGAACGGGCGGGACATGGTGCTGGCATTCACCCACGAGGAGGTCGTCGGGATCCTGCTGGCCGACATCGTCAAGTCGTACCGCCAGCTGCCGCTGATGGTCTACCACTTCCAGTCGAAGTGGCGCGACGAGCCGCGCGCCCGGGCGGGGCTGATCCGGGTCCGCGAGTTCGTCATGAAGGACGCCTACAGCTGCGATCGCGACGCCGCGGGCCTCGACGCCAGCTACCAGGCCCAGTACCACGCCTACCTCCGGACCTTCGAGCGGCTGGGCTTGAAGACCGTGACCGTGAGCAGCGATGTGGGGGTCATGGGCGGCAGCCAGGCCCACGAGTTCATGGTCCTGAACCCGGCCGGCGAGGACGTCCTCGTCCTGTGCGAGGCGTGCGGCTACGCCGCGAACCGCCAGATCGCGAGGATCCCGTACCCCGCGCCGGAGGCGGAGGAGCCCCTCCCGCGCGAGGAGATCGAGACCCTCGGTACCAAGACGATTGCCACCCTTGCGGCCTTCCTCGACATCCCCGAGACACGCACTGCGAAGGCCGGCTTCTTCGTGACCGGCGACGGCCGGCTCGTGACCGCGATCGTGCGCGGCGACCACGAGGTCAACGAGACCAAGCTCGCCAACGCGGCCGGCGCCAGCACGGGACTCCGGGCAGCCACGGTCGAGGAGATCCGGGCCGCGGGCATGGAGCCGGGGTACGGCTCGCCCGTCGGAGCGCACGACACGGTCGTCGTCGTCGACGAGCTCGTCGCGCGCTCGCCGAACCTCGTCGCCGGGGCCAACCGCGAGGGGTTCCACTACCGCAATGTCAACGTCGGGCGAGACTTCCAGGCGGATGTCACCGCCGACATCGCGAATGCCCGCGAGGGCGATCCCTGCCCCACCTGCGGGAAGCCCGTGATCCTGCGCAACGGGATCGAGGTCGGCAACATCTTCAAGCTCGGGACGAAGTTCACCGACGCCGCCGGCGCCTCCTACCTCGGCGAGGACGGCAAGGAGCACCCGATCGTCATGGGCTCGTACGGGATCGGCGTCGGGCGGAACGTCGCCTGCATCGTCGAGGACCATCACGACGAGAAGGGGATCGTCTGGCCCGAGGAGGTCGCGCCGTACGCCGCGCATCTCGTCGCGATCGGCGCGAACAAGGATCCCCAGGTGGCCGAGATCGCGGAGCGGCTCCACGCCGTCGGCGAGGCCGCCGGGTACTGGCGCCACATCCTGTACGACGATCGCAACGAGTCGCCGGGCGTGAAGTTCACCGACGCCGAGATGCTCGGAATGCCCTGGATCCTGACCGTTTCGCCGCGATCCCTGGCGGCCGGCGGGATCGAGGTCACGAATCGGGCGACCGGGGAGCGGTCGACCCGCTCGGTCGAGGAGGTCGAGGCCCTGATCCGGGGCGCCTGACCCGCGCGCCGGAAATCGGGGCTCCCGACCGGCGGCCCGCAGCCCATCCGTTCCCGCGTGCCGATGTTGACGGTGTCTCCGCCCGGGACGAGGATGCGCCCGATGGGGGTCGATCGATCGCACCACGCCGCGCTGCTCCACCCGGTCGCGATCGGCGCCCTGGTGCTGCTCCTCGCCAACGACCACGTGCTGAAGGCCGCCTGGCCGGGCTGGTGGACGGGCAAGCTCTCGGACGTGGCGGGGCTGATCGTCGCTCCGGTCGCGCTCGTCGCCCTCACCCGTCTGCTCCCGCCCGGGCGCCGGCCCGGTCCGACGGCGATCGCGATCGCGGTCGCGGCGGTGTTCGCCGCCGTGAAGACCCTCCCGCCGGCCAACGACGCGTACGCGGTCGCCTCCGGGGTCATCTCCTGGCCGATCCTCGCCGTTGGTGGCCTCCTGGTCGGGCGGTCGATCGGGCTGCCCGGGTTGGCTCCCACCCGTCTCGATCCGGGCGACCTCATTGCGCTGCCGGCGGTCGCGGTCGGCTGGTGGCTGGCAGCCGGTGCCGCTCGGCCGGCCCTCGCCGTCCCCTCGGCCGCGAGGCCGCTGGCCCGCGTCGCCGTGCTGGGGGCGGCGCTGTTCGCCGTGGCGGCCACCTCCATCGCTCCGCCCCGGTCGATCACCTCGGTCGGCCCGGACGTCGCGACGGTCGTCGGCGGCGGCGAGGCCGTCCATCGATCGGCGACGGTTCGGCCCGTCCCGCTGCCGTCGCCCTCGGGGGGCGGGGCGAGGGCCGGATCGATCCGCATCCAAGCGCGTCCGGTCTGGCCACTCAACAGTCCGCCGGTCCGGTTCGCCGTGACGGTGGAGGGAGCCGGGGGCGCCGCGGGACCGGCGCCGGTCGTCCCGATCCCGCCGGACCGTTGCGGGGACCGCTGCGAGCTGCGCGTCGATGTCGCCATCGACTGGGCCGACGGGGCGGGTCGTGGCGAGACCTCGGTCGCGTGGGAGCTCGTCGTCACGACCGATGCCGGGCCGAACAGCTACCTCCAGTGGGGCAGCCCCGTGGCGGATGTCGAGGGCGGCCGCGGTCGGAGTCGCGGCGGCGGTGAGGCCGTCGTGCTCGGCAGCCTCCTTGTCCTGCCCCTGGCCGGGATCGCTCTCGGACGAGGGAGCGTCGGCCGTCGGCTCGACGCGCTCGTCGCGCGACGCCCGGAGCGAGGGTCGTGGGTGACCGCGGCGCTCGTCGGCGCCTCGCTCGGGGTGGCGGGCGTCCTCGCCTGGTTCGTCGGCGTCGTCACGACGAGTTCGGGCGTCGGGCGCGTCCTCGGCACCACGCCGGCGATGCACGGGCTCGTCGCGCTGGCGCTTGTCGGTGGACTGGGCTGGGGCGTCGTCGAGTGGATCCGTGGCCGCGGTCTGGCACTCACGGGCGCCGCCGGCGTGACCGCGGTCGTCGGCCTGCCGATGGCCGGCATCCTCGTCGGGTCCGCCAGCCCGACCTTTGCGATTCGTGGCTTGCTCGTCGGGCTGGCCTTCGCTGCCTGCCTGTCGGTCATCGCGCTGCTCGCGCCGACCCGCCTCGGGGACGCCGCCCGAACCGCCACCTCCCTTCGGATCGGCATCCTGGTCAGTCAGTTGGCGGTGGTCGCGGCGCTCGTCCTGGCGGCGCCGGGGTTCCTCGGCGCCGGCGCCGCGCTCCTCGCCGCTCTGCACGTCGTCGCACTCGGATCGTGGTGGAGCGGCCGGGGGCGGGGCCTCGCGCTGACCACCCTCCTCATCGCCGGGGGAACCGGGCTGGCGATCCTCGTTCGCGGTCCGAGCATCGCCTTCGTCTCCCGGACCTGGACCCCGCCGGAGACGGTGCTCCAGTACGCGGTGCTCGTCGGATGTGGGATCGCCTTCCTTGCCGTCATGGGCGTGGGCGAACATCCCGATCGGCCGGCCGGCGCGGCGTCCGAACCCTCCGCGTCCTCCGAGCCGGCCGCGCCGCGCGACCCGGAGTCGCCCGCCCGATAGCATGGGCCCGCGATGCCGCCCCGACCCCTCCTGCCGCCCGACGACCTCTATGCCCGCCTCGAGCTGCCGATCGACGCCTCGTTCGAGGCGGTCGAGGTCGCCTGGCGGGCGCTCCTGAAGCGGCACCACCCCGACGTCGCCGGCGCGGGCGCCGACCCCCTCGCCAAGCAGATCAACGTCGCCCACGACTGGCTGTCCGATCCCGAGCTCCGTGCTCGCTACGACCGCGAGCGGCATCCGCGCCGCGGCGTCCGCGACGGGCGCTCGCCCCGGGGCGGGCCGCGGGCGGAGGCAGCGGCCCCGCGCGGCGTGCCTCGCGGCCCCGGCCGGGGTCGGGTGGTCCGGGCGGCGCCACGCCGCGCCATCGACCCGGAGGAGGCGCTCCGCCGCCACCTCGAGCGGATCGCCCGCCTCACCCCCGACGAGCTCGACCGCCTCGCCCTCGCGGAGACCCAGCCGATCGCGTTCGTCGCCTCGATCGCGCGCTTCCTGCCCAAGGATCGCCTCGCCTCGCTCCAGACCGTCGAGCAGCGGGTCCAGGACGTGCTCCCGGCACGCGCCCGCTGGGACGCGGCGACCCGCGACGCGGCGGTCGGGTTCGCGTATGAGCTGCTCCTGGGGCCGTTCCTCGACGAGCACCTCTCCGAGCCGTTCCGGGAGCGCGTCCGCGAGCGCCTGGCGCGCGGCTGGGAAGCGGCGGTCGACCAGCCGCGCTACGGCCCGAACACCGTCGCCGTCGCGGACGCGATCCAACGCCTCCGGGCGCTGTCGTCGCCGGAGCGTTCCCGGCTCGCCGCAGACGCGGGTCGCCCCATGCTCCGGTCCGACCTGCCCTGGCCGCGCGGCCTCTCGGCGAACGACGACGATGCGCTGCGAGTCTCGTCCGCGCTCGCCCAGCGGGATGCGGTCGCGCTGCTCGACGACCGGGCATCGGCGCACGCTCGCCGGACGCTCGCCCGTGCGGTGCACGGCCTGGTCCTTCGCCACGGGTTCAGCGCCGCGGAACTCGACGCGCTCGTGGGACCGTGGCGAGAGGTCGTCGCGCCGGCGCCCGCCCCGCCCCGCGCCCGTCGTGCCTCGGGCTGAGCGGCTCGACGGCGAACAGTCCGCAACTTCGTCAACCACTCACCGGGGGACTGCACCGGCGTCAATTCCGCGCGGCCACGCTCCCGGCCGTCGGGTCGGACCAGCGCTTCACGCTCAGCCGGCCAGGCTCAACCGTCGCTGGAGCGCCGATCTGACCGGCGAACCCGCCGTACGAGTCCTCGCCTGGCTGGTTGACGAAGTCAGGCCGCTCGGGCCGGCCGGCGGGGGGACGGAATCGGACAGGCGTTCGACAGGAAGGCAGGCCATCGGCTACCCTGAGGTCCTCTCGTGTTCGATGGGCGCTCCGGTCAGCGCCCCGGTCCCCGAAACCGTCGACCCCGAAACCCACACCGTGCCCTGACCGGGCCCCGCCAAGCGAGCGGGAGGGCCCTCGTCAGGAGTCACCTTCCTCATGTCCTTCGATGCCCTCGGGCTGACCCCCGAGCTCCTCCGCGCCGTCGCGGACCAGGGCTACACCGAGCCGACCCCCGTCCAGCGCGAGGCGATCCCCCTCGTCCTCGCCGGCCGCGACCTGCTCGCCGGCGCCCAGACCGGCACCGGCAAGACCGCCGCGTTCGTGCTGCCCATCCTCCAGCGGCTCAATGCCGGACCGGCCCGGGCCGACAACCGCGACACCCGCGCCCCCGGCCCCTCGCCGATCCGCTGCCTCGTCCTCACCCCGACCCGGGAGCTCGCGCTCCAGGTCGAGGAGAGCGTCCGGATCTACGGCGCCCAGCGCCGGGTCCGATCGGTCGCGATCTACGGCGGCGTCGGGTACGACCCGCAGATCCGCGCCCTGCGCGCCGGACCGGCCGTCGTCGTCGCGACCCCGGGCCGCCTGCTCGACCACATCGCCCAGCGCCACGTCGACCTGACGCGGCTCGAGGTCCTCGTCCTCGACGAGGCCGACCGGATGCTCGACATGGGCTTCATCCGCGACATCCGCAAGGTCCTCGCGCTACTCCCCGCTGAACGCCAGAACCTGCTCTTCTCGGCGACGTTCTCGGACGAAATCCGGCGCCTCGCCGCAGGCATCCTCCACGATCCCGCGATGGTCCAGGTCACGCCGCGCAACACGGCGACCGAGCTCGTCACCCAGATCGTCCACCCGGTCGATCGGGAGCGGAAGCGCGACCTCCTCAGCCACCTGATCCACTCCGGCCGGGTCGAGCAGGCCCTCGTCTTCACCCGGACCAAGCACGGTGCGAACCGCCTGGCCGAGCAGCTCGGTCGGGACGGGATCTCCGCTGCGGCGATCCACGGCAACAAGAGCCAGGGCCAGCGGGTCCGCGCGCTCGACGACTTCAAGCGCAACCGGGTCGCCATCCTGGTCGCGACCGAGGTCGCCTCGCGCGGGCTCGACATCGAGGACCTGCCGCACGTCGTGAACTATGAGCTGCCGATGGTCCCCGAGGACTACGTCCACCGGATCGGCCGGACCGGTCGAGCCGAGAAGACCGGCGACGCGATCTCGCTCGTGTGCGTCGACGAGGGACCGCTCCTGCGCGACATCGAGAAGCTCCTCGGCCGATCGATCCCGACCGAGGTGATCCCGGGTTTCGAGCCCGATCGCTCGATCCGCGCCGAGCCGATCCGCCAGCGCTCGGCCGGACCGCGGTTCCAGAACCCGGCGCGCGGCAGCGGCCCACGCCCGATCCCGGCGGGCCAGCGGGGCGGCGCGTCCGCCCATCGCGACCGCGGCCCGGTCGTCACCAACCACGGCCCGATCCGCCACGCGGCCGGTACGGCCCCGGACCGCAGCCAGGCGCCGCGCCCGGCCGCGTCCCGTGGCGGCGTCGACGGCGGACCCTTCGGCCCCGGTCAGAACCGCGGCGCCGGCGGCGCCCCGAACCGCGGCGGCGGCATCCCCGGCCCGCGTCGGCGCTCCAACAACGGCGGCCCGCGACCCGGCCACAGCGGTCCGCGTCGGCCGGCCCCGGCCGGCACCGGGATCGGCAACGGCGGCGGCCCCCGCCCGAACTGGACCGCCGAGCGGACCGGCCCGATCCGCGACGACCGCAACGGCCGCCCCGGCAGCCACTCCGGCCAGTCCCGGCCGCAGGCCGGCCACCCGGGTAGCGTCCGGGCATTGCCGGGCGAGCGCCTGGCACGAGCCGACCGCCGCGACTGACGCGATCGGGCCCGCGATGCGCGACGACATCGACCTGTTCGCCGGGTTGCCGGTCGACGACTTCCCGGCCGCGCTGGCCTGGTACGAGCGGCTGCTCGGCGCCCCACCGACCTTCTTCGCGACCGAGACGGAAGCCGTCTGGGAGCTTGCGGCGCATCGTTGGGTGTACATCGAGCAGCGACCCGAACGCGCCGGTCACTCGATGGTCACGCTGCTGGTCGACGACCTCGACGCGACCGTCGAGGGGATCGCGGGTCGGGGCATCGAGCCCGCGACGAGCGAGATCTACGAGAACGGGGTTCGCAAGGTGACCTACCGCGATCCCGACGGCAACGAGATCGGGTTCGGCGGATCCCCGCCGTCCGAATGAGGGGAGCCCGGGGGTCGCCTGCGACGGGACCCCCGACGCCGTCGCTGTGACGGAACCGTGACCCACAGCGGGCCGCGTGGCCCTGTCGCGCGGGAGCGGCGGTCGCTATGCTCGGCCGACCGCCCGGCCGCTCGGCCGGCGACCCAGCGGAGGCGCCGTCACCGTCCGTGGATGCCCGGATCCTGCTCGTCGAGGATGACCCGTCGATCCGCGAGGTGACCGCGATCGGGCTGGGCGCGGCCGGCTTTGCCGTCACCACCACCGCCGACGGCGTCGAGGGGATCGAGCGCTTCAAGGCCGATCCGTTCGATCTCGTCCTGCTCGACGTCATGCTCCCGCGCCTCGACGGCTACGAGGTCTGCCGCCAGATCCGCCGGACCTCGACCGTGCCCGTCGTGATGCTGACCGCCCGGGCCGACACGATGGACGTCGTCGTCGGGCTCGAGGCCGGCGCTGATGACTACGTCCGCAAGCCCTTCGAGGTGCCGGAGCTGATCGCCCGGATCCGGGCCGCGCTGCGCCGTGCGGCGGGCGCGATCGGTGAGGCGACGACCCTCCGCCTGGGCACGCTCGAGATCGACATCGCCGGCCGGACGGTCAGTCGGGCGGGAGCCGACGTCCCGTTGACGCGGACCGAGTTCGACCTCCTGCTCGAGCTCGTCCGCCACGCCGGCCAGGTCCTGACCCGCGACGTGCTGCTCGACCGGGTCTGGGGCTACGACTACCTCGGCGACTCGCGCCTCGTCGATGTCGCGATCCAGCGCCTGCGATCGAAGATCGAGACCGACCCCGCGGCGCCCGAGCTGATCCAGACCGTCCGCGGGGCGGGCTACAAGGCCACGCGATGAGCGCGGCTTCCCGAGCCGGCCACCGATGATCGGCGGCGTCCGGGCCCGCCTCACCGCCACGATCGTCTTCCTCGTCGTCCTGACCGCGGTCGTCCTGGGCGTCGCCGCATACCTCTTCGTCGACGCCCGCCTCCACCAGCAGACCCTCGACGAAGCGCGTGACCAGGCCCGGTTCGACCTCTCGGTCCTGGCCCCCTCGCGGCTCCCGGGCAATCCGCCGACCGAGGAGGAGATCCTCTCGCTCCTCGCCGACTTCGAGTTCCGCAACCTGCCGACGATCCTCGTCCCGGCCGGCGACCAGGCGTACGTCTCCTCGGCCGAGCTCGATGGGGTCGTCAACGCGATCCCGGCCGACGTCCGTCGCTACGTCGACGAGGGCCAGGTCGCCTACTCGTGGCAGCCGGTCGCGGGCAGGCCGAGCCTGATCATCGGCGGGCGGTCCGCCGGGACCGGCCCGGAGCTGTACTTCGTGCGCGACGTGGGCGCGATCGGGCGGGCGCTCGACCAGCTCCGCCTCGCGCTCGCCGGTGGGGCGCTCGTCCTCGCGCTGGTCGCCGTCGTGGCCGCCCGGCTCGTCGCCCGCGGCGTCCTCGCCCCGGTGGACGAGGCGGCGCACGCAGCCGAACGGATCGGGCGCGGGGACCTGTCCGCCCGCGTGCCGGTCACCTCGAGCGACGAGTTCGGGCGCTGGGCGGACCGGTTCAACCGGATGGCCGACTCGCTCGAGGACACGATCCTCCGGCTCGAGGCCGCCCAGTCCCAGAACCGGCGGTTCGTCGCCGACGTCGCCCACGAGCTCCGCACGCCCGTGGCCGCGCTCGTCGCCGAGGCCTCGCTCCTGCGCGGTCATCTCGACGCGATGCCGTCGGACGCCCGCCGGACCAGCGAGCTCGTCGTCGGTGACATCGCCCGGTTGCGCGACCTCGTCGAGGACCTGATGGAGCTGTCGCGCTTCGACGCCGACGGGGAGGAGGTCCGCCTCCAGCCGGTCGACCTCCGCCGCCTGCTCCGCGACGTCGCCGCCGCCCGCCACCGCGACGCCGTCCTCGAGCTCGGCGACGACCGGATCGTCGTCGACAGCGAGCCGCGCCGGCTCGAGCGGATCCTCGCCAACCTCCTCGACAACGCCCGCGAGCACGCGCCCGGCGCGGTGGTGGTCGTCCGCCTCCGGACGGCGCCCGGCGAGGTCGCGATCTCCGTCCTGGATCGCGGCCCGGGCGTCCCCCCGGACCGGCTGGACCGCATCTTCGAGCGGTTCTACATGGCCGATCCCTCGCGCCGTGGCGGGAGCGGTCTCGGCCTCGCGATCGCGGCTGAGAACGCCCGGATCCTGGGCGGCGAGCTGCGCGCCCGGAACCGGACGGGCGGCGGCCTCGAGATCGAGCTCCGGCTGCCCGTGACCGAACCGTTACCGGACGGCGATGACGGCGCGATCCAGGGAGACGATGGTGAAGGTCGATGAACCACCATCTGCTCGAGGGCTCCACCATGAAGCGTCACCAGCCAATTTCCCTCGTCGCGATCGTCGTGGCGGTCGCGGTTCTGATCGCCGCGTGTGGCGGGACCAGCGGCCCGCTCGGCTCGCTGCCCGCGCCGTCCGATCGGCCGGAGCCATCCGTCGCCCAAGGCAGTCCGGACGTCACGCCGGCGCCGTCAGACGAGCCGACGGACGAACCCTCGGTCCAGCCCAGCACCCCCGCCGGCAGCCCGGGCCCGTCGGCCGGCCCGACCGGCAAGACGATCGTCCGCGCCTACTTCTGGCTCGGCGGCGTCGAGGGCAGCGCCGGCCTCGTCGCGGTGCTCCGCGAGGTCCCGGCCACCAAGGCCATCGCCAGCGCGGCCGTCAACGCCCTTCTCGCGGGCCCGACCAGCGGCGAAAGCGGCCGCGCGATCACCTCCGCCGTCCCGGCTGGCTCGCAGCTCCTCGGCCTGTCGGTCGAGAACGGCGTCGCCACGATCGATCTCTCGAGCGAGTTCGAGTCCGGCGGCGGCAGCGCCTCGGTCCTGACCCGGCTCGGACAGGTCGTCTACACGCTGACCCAGTTCCCGACCGTCAAGTCGGTCGTGATCCAGATCGAAGGGGAGACCCGCGAGGTCTTCAGCGGCGAGGGCGTGATCATCGACAAGCCCCTGACCCGCGTCGACTACCAGTCGCTCCTGCCCGACATCTGGGTCGATCGGCCGGCGTTCAACGCCGCGATCGGCAACCCGGCCCGCGTGACCGGCAACGCCAACGTCTTCGAGGCGACCTTCCGGATCGCGATCCTCGACGGCGCGGGCAAGGTCCTCGCCGACGAGATGGTCATGGCCAGCTGCGGCACCGGCTGCCGCGGGACGTTCGACGTGACGATCCCGTACACGGTCAGCAAGGCGCAGTACGGGATCCTGCGGGCGTACAACCTGTCCGCGCAGGACGGCTCGCCCGAGTCGATCCGCGACTACCGGGTCTGGCTCACGCCGAAGGGCTGACGCCCAGGCGCAGTCCCGCCTCCGGCGCTCCGCACTCGACGCCCCGGGTTCAACGCCCGGGGCGCTCGGCTGTCCGTTCCCGATCAGGCGTGCTTGATCGTGATCCGCTCGATGATGTTCGCCACGTCCTCGGCTTTGTCGATCGTCGCCTCGAGCAGCCCGTAGATGTCCTTCCACTTCACGAGGCTGACCGGGTCGCGTTCCTCGTGGAAGAGCCCTGCGATCGCCGCCCGGACGATCCGGTCGCCCTCGTTCTCGAGGCGGTGGATCTCGATCCAGTAGCGGTCGAGGCCCTTGAAGCCCTGGAGGTGGGAGAGGGCGTCGTGGAGGAGCTCGGCCTGCTTGACGATGATGCCGGCCTGCTCCACGGCGGTCGCGGTCGGGGCCTCGACGCGATACAGGACGAAGGTGTCGGCCGCCTCCTCGACGAGATCCAGGACGTCGTCCAGGCCGCTGATCAGGGCGTAGATGTCCTCTCGATCGAAGGGGGTGACGAACGTCGCCTCGAGGCGATGGCCGATCTCGTGGCTGATCTCGTCACCGCGGTGCTCGGCCGCCCGGATCTCGGCGGCACGCGCCTCCGGCTGGTCGTAGGTCCGGAGCATCGCCTCGAGCAGGCGCGCCCCGGCCAGGACGTTTGCGGCGTCGTCGACGAACAGGTCGAAGAAGCGGACGTCGCGGGGGATCAGGCGCAGGCGCAACGGAGTCCTCCGGATCGCTGATCGCTCGGGCTGCGCGGACTGGGCGCTCCGCTCCGGCGACGCGGTCAGGGTACCGGTTGGCCGACGCCTGTGCGATCCTCGGCCGGCATGGACTGGATCGTCGTCGCGTTCGTCGGGCTGCTCGCGATCGCCCTCGCCGTGGTCATCGCGATCGCCCTTGATCGCCAGCGAAACCTCGACGCCGCGCGCTCCGCGATCGTCCGAAGCGTCGCCGGGCTCGACACGGTCCGGCCGCCGACGCACGTCGGCGAGGCGCCGCTCGGCGGCTGGCCCGAGCTCGACGAGCCGGCCGACCTCGCGACGCTCGTCCGGCGCCTCCGGGCGCGGCTCGACGCCTCGGAGTTCGAGCTCGACCAGCAGGTCCGCAACGCCTCCTACCTGGCGGACCTGATGGGTGTCGGGATCCTGCGCCTCGGCGAGGACCGCACGATCGAGCTGGCCAACGCGGCGGCCCACGTCCTGCTCCGTCGGGAGCCGGGTACGCTCAAGGGACGGACGATCATCGAGGCGTTCCTCGACGCCGGGGTCGAGGAATTGATCGCGACCGCGCGGGAACGTGGCTCGGCATCGAGCGAGTTCCGCTCCAGCGGCCCGGACGGTCCCGTCCTGATCGTGCGCGCCCGACGTTCCCCGGTCACCGGAGTCTGGATCGTGCTGGAGGACGTGACGGAGCTGCGCCGCCTGCAGCAGATCCGGACCCAGTTCGTCGACAACCTGTCGCACGAGCTGCGCACCCCCCTGTCGACGGTGAGCCTGCTGGCCGAGACGCTCGGCCGGGACGCCGCGGCGGCCGGCGACGGCGTGCCGCCGAAGATGCGCGACCGGATCTCGAAGATCGAGGTCGAGACCGGCCACCTCGTCCAGATGGTGAACGAGCTGCTCGACCTGGCGCGGATCGAGAGCGGCGGGACGCTGGTCCTCCTCGACGACGTGGATCTCGGCCGGATCGCAACGGAGGCCGCGGAACGGCTCCGCCTGTTCGCGGAGCGACAGGGCCTGTCACTGGTCGTGGACGTGCCGGATCGGGTGCCGTCGGTTCGCGGCGACGAGGCGCGGCTCGGCCAGGTGGTGGTCAATCTCGTCCACAACGCGCTGAAGTTCGGGCGTCCGGAGGACCGCGACGACCGCACGGGCGTGCCGTCCGGCGGCTCGCCGACCGCCGGCGCCGAGGTTCGCGTCGCGGTGCGCGCCGCCGACGGCGAGGTCGTCCTCACCGTCGAGGATCACGGGATCGGCATTCCGGCCGCCGACCGCGCGCGGATCTTCGAGCGGTTCTACAAGGTCGATCGGGCCCGCGTCCGGGGCGGCGGGACGGGGCTCGGGCTGGCGATCGCCCGCCACGTCGTCGAGCAGCACGGCGGCCGGATCCGCGTCGACTCCGAGGAGGGCAGGGGATCGACGTTCACGGTCAGCCTTCCCGTTGCGTCCGTGGACCCCCCGCTGCTCGACTGACACCGCGGGACCGTCCGTTCCGGGCGTCAGCCACCGGCCGGACACGTCACACTGCGAGGATGGATTCGCTGCACGTCGCGACCCTCAACATCCGGAACCTGGCCGACCGCTGGGAGGAGCGCCTGCCGCTGCTCCTGGCCGACATGGCCGCGCTTCAGCCGGACCTGCTCGGCCTCCAGGAGGTGGTCTACCCGCTCCAGCAGGATCGGGTCATCGGCGCCGCCGGCGGCGGCCGGTATGAGACGACCCGGGGGTGGGCCGGCCGGCCGGAGTACGGCAATGCGCTCCTCGTCCGCGAGCCCCTGGCGCCGCTGGCGGCCGAGCGCCTGGACCTGGGCCTGACCCGATCCGCGCTCCGGGCGCGGATCCGGCTCGACGGCGGGACGACCGTGGTGGTCGCGGTCACCCATCTCCACCACGTCACCGAGGGCGAGGCCGAGCGGGACGAGCAGGCCCGGCTGCTGATCGACTGGCTGGCCGAGGGGCCGCATGCCGACGGCCTCATCGTCGTCGGCGACTTCAACGCCGAGCCCGAGGAGCCGACGTATGGCCGGATGGGGGCGGCCGGCTTCCGGTCCGCCCATCTCGAGGCGAACGGGGCCGAACCGGACGTCACCTGGCCGTCCGGGCTGGAGGCGCCGGCCAAGGACACCGACGGGCCGCCCGGCTGTCTCGACTACATCTGGGTCCGTGGGGCGATCGAGGTCGAATCGTGCCGGCTCGTCTTCGATCGGCCGGCCGTCCACGATCACGGCCTGTACCCGTCGGACCACATCGGGCTGGCGGCCCGGCTGGCCGTCGGCTGACCGTGGCAGTCGGCTCCGGCGCCACGTCCGGACGCACCCTGCGCCTCGCGCACCGAGGCGACTGGCGGCGGGCTCCCGAGAACACGATGCCCGCCTTCCTTGCCGCGCTCGCCGTTCCCGGCTGCGACGGACTGGAGCTCGACGTCCGGGCCGCGAGCGATGGCGTGGCCGTGTGCTACCACGATGCCACGCTGACACGCGTCCACGGTGTCGACCGGCGCGTCGACGCCCTCGACCCCGAGGCGCTCGAACGGCTCGGCATCCCGACGCTCGAGGCGGTGCTCGCCGCGGTCCCGCGACGTGCCTTCCTGGACGTCGAGCTCAAGGGCGATCCCGGCCGCGGGGCGTTCGAGGCGCTCGTTGCTGGTCGCGGCCCGGGTCTCGAGCGGGCGGTCGTGTCGTCGTTCGAGCCGACGGCGCTCGAGCGGATCGGCGGACTCGCCCCGACCTGGCCGCGCTGGCTCAATGCCGACGACGCGGCGCCGGCCACGATCGCGCAGGCCGTCGAGCTCGATTGCCGCGGGATCTCGGTGGAATGGCACGCCCTCGACGCGGCCGCCGTCGCCCGAGCCCGATCCGCCGGCCTCGACGTCGCGGCCTGGACGGTCCGGCGCCGCGCGACCTTCCGCCGCCTCGAACGACTCGGCGTCGCGGCGATCTGCGTGGAAGCGGCCGCGCTCGACGGCTGAACCCGATCGCGCCAGTCGTCCGCCGGTCGTCCTCCGAACCCGGATGCCGCCGGCGATCATCCCCATCTTCCAGGGACGTTCGGAATCGGAGCGCGGAATCGGAGCGCGGAATCGGATCGCCATCCGAATCCGGATTGACCTCGCGGAGCGTTCGCGTTCGGAGCGTCTCGAGTGCGACGGTCGCCGCGCGACGGCCCGCGTCACGCGACGGCCCGCGTCACGCGACGGCGTCGGGCCTCGGGACCGCGATGCCTATGCTGGGCCAGGATGAGCACACGACCAGACGGCATCGAGCATGCGGACCTCGTGGTCGTCGGCGCCGGCACGGTCGGCGGCTGGGCGAGCTGGTTCGCCGCGACCGCCGGCGCGGGCCGGGTCGTCGTGCTGGAGCGGGACGTTGCCGGGCAAGGCGCGAGCAGCCGCGCCGCGGGCATCGTCCGGGCCCAGGGCGGGACGCCGACGACGGTCGCGCTCGGTCGCTGGTCGATCGACTTCTACCGCCGCCAAGCCGTCGAGATCGGGACCGACAGCGGGTTCCGTCAGCTCGGCTACCTGATCCTGGCGGTCACCGCCGAGGACGAACGCGCCGGCCGGGAGCGGGTCGCGATGCAGCAGGCGGAAGGGCTCGCGGTCCGCTGGCTGGATGCCACGGCGGCCGCGGCCCTCGCCGGCACCCTCGCGCCGGTCGGCCATCGCGGTGGCAGCTACCTCGAGACCGACGGCTACATTGATCCGCCGCGCAACGTCCGGGCCTACTCCCTCGCGATGCAGCGAGCAGGGGTCGACCTGCGCGAACGGACCGCGTTCACGGGTCTCCGGACGGAGCCGACGGCGGCCGGCGGAAGACGCGTCGCCGGGGTCGAGACGCCCGCCGGCCCGATCGCCACCGAGCGGGTGATCCTGACCGGGGGTCCGAGCCTCCGCGCGGTCGGGCGGGTGGCCGGCGTGCGGATCCCGTCCGGCGCGGTTCGTCACACCGTGGCGATCCTCGAGCCCCACGAAGCGTTCGCAGTGGCTCAGCCCATGGTCTTCGACATCGGGGCGGGGCTGTACTGGCGACTGGAGGAGGGCGGCCTGCTGTTCGGCTGGAGCGACCCCAACGACCGGCCCGGTGAGGCGCGTGACATCGACTGGGCGATGTACGAGGCGATGCGCGCCCGGCTGGCGGGTTTCGTGCCCGTGACCGAGGGCCTGCGGCTGCGCAAGATCTGGGCGGCGACAATCGACTTCACGCCGGACCACCTGCCGATCCTCGGGCCCGGCCTGGCCGCCGACGGCCGGCCGATCGACGGACTGACAGTCGCGTCAGCCGGCGGACACGGGATGATGTGGGGCCCCGGGGTGGCCCGTGCGGCGGCGGACCTGGCGATGACCGGCCGGACCGACGTCGTGGACGCGACCGATCTCGGTCTCGACCGGTTCGACGAGCGCGGCCAGAGCCGGCTCGCGAGCGATCCGATCGCGCTGCCGTTCCCGCTCGACGCGGAGGATGGCGACGGCGCCGGCGACGGAGCCCGCGACGGCCCTGCGGCCGCGGCCAAGGCCCCGGCGCGACGCTAGGCCGCCTGCGAAGCCGCGATCCGGCCGGAGCCGGTGACCTTGGCGAGAGCGGCCGCGATCCGGGCGCTGAGCGACGGCTTCGGCGCCTCCGCGACGCGGCCGTGGCGCGCGCTCGCCGCGTCGGCGGCTTCGGTCGCGACGAGGACGTAGTAGGCGGCAACGGGGCTCATGTCGGTGGTTCCTTCGGGGTGCGTGGTTGGTTCCCGTTCGCAGGATGGAACGGCGGGTACCCCCGTCACCATCGACGAGGGTCCCGACCGGTATGGACATCTGTCGCACCGCTCCGCGCGGCGCGGATGATCAGCAGCAGCCGCCGGACCCGCACCCGCAGCCGCCGGCCTCGAGCATCGCGATCGCGCGCGGCAGGGCCGGCATGGCCGGTCGGTCGTCGAGGGCGACCGGCTGGAGCGGCTTGGTCGCCTTGACGATCGCGCCGTGGAGCCCGTCGGCGACCGCGTGGGTCGGTTCGATCGACACCTCGGTCAGTCCGACGGCGGCGAGGCCCGTCCGGTACTCCGTGAACGAGAGGGCTCCGGCGATGCAGCCGCTGAACGAGCCGCGCTCGGCACGCTCGGCGGCACTCAGCCGGTCGTCGGCGACCACGTCGCTGACGCCGACCCGGCCGCCCGGGCGGAGGACGCGGGCGATCTCGCCGAGGACCGCGGCCTTGTCGGCCGCGAGGTTGATGACGCAGTTGCTGATCACGACGTCCACCGAGTCCGACGGGAGCGGGATCGACTCGATCGTGCCGCGGACGAATTCGACGTTGTCGACGCCGGCCTCGCGGGCATTGCGGACGGCCAGAGCGAGCATCTCGTCGGTCATGTCCAGGCCGATCGCCCGGCCGGTGGGCCCGACGCGGCGAGCCGACAGGATGACGTCGATGCCGCCGCCCGACCCGAGGTCGAGCACGCGCTCGCCCTCGCGGAGCTCGGCGACGGCGGTGGGATTGCCGCAGCCGAGGCTGGCCAGGACGGCCGCCTCGGGAAGCTGGGAGCGATCGGCGTCGGCGTAGAGGATCTCGCCGAACACCGCGCTGCCGTCGGGGCCGCAGCACGACGCCTGGGCAGCGGAGTCGGTCTGCCTCCGGCCGGCGGCCAGGGCGGCCTCGGCGTAGCGGGCGCGGACCTCGTCGTGGATGCGGTCCTGGTCGACGATCTGTCCGTCGAGCGTGCGGTCAGGCTCGAGCGCGGTTCCCCGGTCGATCATTCGGTCCTCCTCGAGCGGCGGGCGTCCCGCCGGAGATGGGTCAGGCGGGGCAGCAGGCCGTGTCGACGGCGTCGTTCTGCGGGCGGGCGAAGGCCCGGATCCGCTCGACGAGGCCCATCCGGCCGGCCTGCTCGACGCGCCGGCTCTCGCGCAACGCGTGGAGCTGTTCTCGCTCGCGGGCATCGGCCACGGTCTCGATGCGGGGGCCGCCGGCGATCATCCAGGCGGCGATGTTCGTGTCCATCGGGCACTCCTCTCAGTGGGTGTGTCCGTATCCTAGGGATAATATTGATACTTGTCAATATTGATCGCCATCGATACCATATCGCCATGAGCCGTCGCCCGAAGACCACCCTCATCGACCCCGACGTCCAGCTCCTGCAGGCCCTCGGCCACCCCACGCGCCTCTCGATCGTGCGCGAGCTGATCGGCACGAGCGAGGTCTGCGCCTGCGACTTCACGAGCTGCTGCGATGTGCAGCAGCCCACGGTGTCGCACCACCTCCGGATCCTCAAGGAAGCGGGCGTGATCGCGGCCCAACGCCGCGGCACCCAGATGGTCTACCACCTGCTGCCGGCCGCGGCCGAGCGTCTCCAGGCCCTGGCCGGAGAGCTCCTCGGCCAGTCGCAGCTCATCCCCGCGGGCGCGTTCCGGCGATCCGGCGCGCTGTCTGTCTCCCCGGCCTCCGCGGGCTCGTCCGGCCCCGCGTCCTAGGGCGGGCCCTCAGCGTCGGTCCGCGTCGAGCAGGTCCGGCGGGACGAGCCAGCGCAGCGTCCCGTCCCCGCCCGCGATGCGCCCGCGGACGTCGAGCCGAGCGAAGGCGCCCTTCTTCATCGTGAGGGCGTCGGTTCCCGCGAGGTAGCCGAGCAGCTCGCTGAAGTCCGGGTCGTGCCCGACCAGCACCGGCCGGCTCGGCGAGCCGGCGTCGGCGAGGATCGCGTCCACCGTCTCGGCATCGAACCCCTCCGCGAGCCGGTCCTCGAGCCGGACGGTGACCCCGAGCGCCGTCGCCACGATCTCGGCCGTCTCACGGGCGCGGACCTTGGGAGAGGTGAGGATCGCGTCGGGCGCAAAGCCGATGCCGGCGAGGAAGGCGCCCAACCGCTCCGACTGGCCGATGCCCTTCGCGCTCAGCGGACGATCGGCATCGTCCCCGCTCCAGGCCCCGGGATCGCCCGCGTCGGCGTGGCGGAGGAGGTGGAGCTGAAGGGCGGCGCGATCGGACGGGCTCATCCGGGGAGGGTAGCGAGGAACCTCGTGATCCGCTCCCGGAGATCCGCCAGGGTCGCCCGGTAGACCCGGAGCACCTCGTCGTCCCGCCCGGTGGCGAGGGCCGGATCCGGGATGCTCCAGTGCGTCCGTCGGGCCGGCCCCGGGAAGGTCGGGCAGGCCTCCGCCGCGTCATCGCACACCGTCACGACGTGGTCGAACTCCTGGTCGAGGAACTCGGTCATCGACTTCGAGCGGGCCCAGTCGTGGGCGAGTCCCGCCTCGTCGAGCACCTGGATCGTGCGCGGGTTGACGGCCCCGGCCGGCACGCTCCCGGCAGAGCGAACGGAGATCCGCTCGCCGCCGAGCTCGCGGAAGAGCGCCTCCGCGAGGATCGAGCGGCAGCTGTTTCCCGTGCACAGGACGAGGATCCGCAGCGGCGCCGCCGGCACGCCCGGCGCGCCGGCGGCCGTCATGGGTTGAGGTCCTCGATCTGGCCACTGGCCAGGAACACGACGTCCTCCGCGATGTTCGTGACGCGATCGCCGATCCGCTCGAGGTAGTACGCGGCGAACAGGATCCGCGTCCCGCGGTCGACATTGTCCGGGTCGGCCCGCATCAGGCGGACGACCTCGTCGAAGGTCCGGTGGTACAGCCGGTCGATCTCGTCATCGCGCGCGGCGACGGCCCGGGCGGCCTCGACGTCGATGTCGACGAGGGCACGCAGGATTCCTCCGACGAGGGATGCCGCGAGCTCGCCCATCGCGGGCAGGTCGACGTAGCGCTTGAGCGGCGGGTGCGGGGCGAGCTTGCGGACCTGCTTGGCGACCGAGGCGGCATGGTCGCCCATCCGCTCGAGCTCGTACCCGACATGATCGAGGGCCAGGAGGAACCGCAGGTCGCGGGCCACCGGCGCCTGGGTCGCGATCGTCCGGATGATGTGGTCGGACACCTCGCGCTGCTTGTCGTTGATCCGCCGGTCGCCGGTGATCACCGCCGTCGCGGCGTCCGCGTCGTGACGGACCAGCGAATCCATGGTTGCGAGGATCGACGCCTCGACCAGCGATCCCATGACCAGGATCAGGTCCTTGATCGCGCGCATGTCGGTGTCGAGCCCGGCCCGCGGCGGGTGGTCGGTCATTGCGCGGTCCTCGTTCATCGGGTCGCTCATCCGAAGCGCCCCGACACGTAGTCCTCGGTCAGCTGGTTGCGCGGGTTCGTGAAGATCTGGGCCGTGGGGCCCGTCTCCACGACGAACCCCGCCCGGTCCTCGCCCATCGTCATGAAGACGGTCGTGTCCGAGGCGCGCGCCGCCTGCTGCATATTGTGGGTCACGATCACGATCGTGTACTCGCGCCGGAGCTCGGCCATCAGCTCCTCGATCTGGAGCGTCGAGCGGGGGTCGAGCGCGGAGCACGGCTCGTCCATGAGGATGACCTCGGGATCGACCGCGATCGTGCGGGCGATGCACAGGCGCTGCTGCTGCCCGCCCGACAGCGACATGCCCGACTGCCTGAGCTTGTCCTTCACGTCGTCCCACAGCGCGGCGCGGCGCAGGCTGCGCTCGACGAGCTCGTGGATGTCGCCCTTGTAGCCGTTGATCCGGGGACCGAAGGCGACGTTGTCGAAGACGGTCTTCGGGAACGGGTTCGGCTTCTGGAAGACCATCCCCACGCGGCGCCGGACGGCGACCGGATCGACCGACCTGTCGAACAGGTCCTGGCCGTCGAGCAGGATCCGGCCCTCCGAGCGGTAGGAGGGCACGAGGTCGTTCATCCGGTTGATCGTGCGCAGCAGCGTCGACTTGCCGCAGCCGGACGGTCCGATGAGCGCGGTGATCGCGTTACGGGCCACCTGGATGTCGACGTTTCGGACGGCCCGGAACGCGCCGTAGTAGCACGACACGTCCTGGAGCTCGACGACGTAGTCGGGTGCGGCGGCGGCCGCGCCGGCGGTTGCGGCCGCCCCGGGATCGGGCGCGGCCGGGAACGGCGCGATGCGGATCGTCGGGGACGGCCCGTCGGGCGCGACCTGGCCGGTCGGGACCTCCTCGAGCTGGGTGGACACGCGGTTCTCCTCTACCAATGGATGTGCCTCGCGAGGCGCGCCCGGACGATCAGGGCGAGGCCGTTGAGGGCGAGCATCAGGGCCAGGATCACGATGATCGCGGCGGCCGAGATGCCCTGGAAGTCGGCCTGTGGCCGCGACGACCACTGGTAGACCTGGATCGGCAGGACCGTGTAGCTGCCCTCGATCGGGTTGGGCAGGAACGTGACGAACACCGACGCCCCGATCAGGAGCAGCGGCGCCGCCTCGCCGATGGCCCGGGCCATCGCCAGGATCAGACCGGTCATGATCCCGGGCGCCGCCGCGGGGAAGATCGACCGGCGGACCATCTGCCAGCGCGTCGCGCCGAGGGCGTAGGCGCCCTCGCGCTGCGCGTCCGGGACGGCCTTGAGGGCCTCGATCGAGGCGACGATCACGATCGGCAGGATCAGGAGCGTCATCGTCAGGCCGGCCGCGAGCGACGTCGGTCCCAGGCCGAGCAGCCGAACGAACAGGGCCAGGCCGAGGATGCCGTAGATGATCGAGGGCACCCCGGCGAGATTGCTGATGTTGGTCTGGAGCAGGCGGTTGAACCGGTTGTCGCGGGCGTACTCGGTCAGGTAGATGGCGGCCGCGACCCCGATCGGGAAGCTGAACAGGGCCACGAACATCGCGACCTGGAACGAGCCGACGAGGGCCGGCAGGATGCCCGCCCGCTCCGGACGGCGCGACGGGACGCCCGACACGAAGTCGAGGTCGAGCCATGGCAGGCCGCGGCTGAAGACGTCGATCAGGAGGAAGACGAGGGCGAGCAGGAGCACGCCGATCGAGGCGAGGCACGCGCCGTAGAAGATCGTCCCGGTCAGCTTCCGCCGCATGAGGGCCGGCTCGAAGCGCGGGACGGCCGGAGCCGGGGTCGTGGTCGGAGGAGCGGCCGGCGTGGAAGCGGTCATCAGTACGCGGTCCGGTACCTGCGGACGAACCAGCTGCTCAGCAGGTTGAGCACCAGGGTCATCCCGAACAGCGTCAGGCCCACCGCGAACAGGGACTTGAACTCGACCGAGCCCTGGGCGGTCTCACCGAGGCTGATCGCCGCGATGAACGCGGTCATCGTCTGGACGCTCTCGGTCGGGTCGATCGTGAACTGGGGCTTCGCGCCGACGGCCAGCAGGACCGCCATCGTCTCGCCGATCGCCCGGCTCATCGCCAGGATGATCGATGCCATGATCCCCGAGATCGCCGCCGGGAAGACGACCTTGCGGATCACCTCGAATCGGGTCGCGCCCATCGCGTAGGCGCCCTCGCGCATCCCGCGCGGGACGGCGCGCATCGCATCCTCCGAGATGGACGCGATCAGCGGCGTGATCAGCAACCCGACGACGATCCCGCCGGCCAGGGCCGAGAAGCCGCCGATGTTCTCCCGGCCCAGGATCGGGATCAGGAGCTGTGGCGAGATCACGTTCACCGCGAAGAAGCCGAGCACGATCGTCGGGATCCCCGCGATCGTCTCCAGGATCGGCTTGACGAGGGTCCGGACGCCGGGCGAGGCGTAGTCGGAGAGGAGGACCGCCGAGAGCAGCCCGAGCGGGATCGCGATGACCAGGGCGATCGCGGCCACGAGCACCGTGCCCGAGACGAGGGCCAGGACGCCCCAGGCCCGGGGCTCGATCGAGGCCGACCAGAAGGTGCCCGTGAAGAACGCGATCGGGTCGATCTCGACGAAGAAGTCGAGCGTCTCGACCACGAGCACGGCCACGATTCCGAGCGTCGTCACGACACCGACGACCGCGGCGAGGAAGAGGAGCGCCTCGATGACCCGCTCGGACAGGGGCCGGGCGCGGGTCAGGGGTCGGGGGGCAGCGGTCATTCGATGTGGCTCTCCACGGCGATGGTCACCCCGGCGAAGCGTACGTCAGCGACGCAGGGCCGGCAGCACACCGGCTCGATCCGAGCTTCGAGCCGGTGTGCGCCGGGTGTGGTCAGTGACGAGGGGTCAGCCCCCGACGGCGGCCTTCCATTCGTCCTTCTCCTTCTGGAGCAGGTCGGCCGGGAGTGCGATGTACCCGACCTCGGCCGAGAGGGTGGACGTGTGCTCGAGGAAGAAGTCGACGAAGGCCTTCAGCTCCGGTCGCGTCTTCGCCTTGCCGACGTCCGGGTAGATGAACAGCGGTCGTGACAGCGGCTCGTACGACCCGTCGTTGATCGTCGCCTCGGTCGGGGCGACGCAGCCGGAGCCGCCGTCGACCTCGATCGCCTTGAGCTTGTCCTGGTTCTCGACGTAGTACGCATACCCGAAGAAGGAGATCGCGTTCGCGTCGCCGGCGACGCCGGTCACCAGGACGTTGTCGTCCTCGGACTGGGTGGCGTTCTGGGTCGCCTCGTCCACCTTGCCGTTGATCACCTCGGTGAAGTAGTCGAACGTGCCCGAGTCGGCACCGGGCATGAAGCGGTTGATCGTCTGGGCCGGGAAGCCTGCCCGGATGTCGCTCCACTTGAGGTCCTTGGGCGCGTCCTTGCCGTAGATCTTCTTGAGCTCGTCCTTCGTGAGGCAGGTGGCGAAGGTGTTGGCCGGATTGACGACGACCGTCAGGCCGTCGATCGCCACCTGGAGCTCGACGTAGTTGATGTTGTTGGTCTTGCAGGCGAGTCCCTCACCCTCGTCCTCGGCCTTGATCGGCCGCGAGGCGTCGTTGATGTCGGTCTCGCCCTTGCAGAACTTCTTGAAGCCGCCGCCCGTGCCCGACAGCGAGGTCGGCACCTTGACGCCGGGGTTCGCGAGCTGGAACTCCTCCGCCACCGCTTCGGTGATCGGATAGACCGTGCTCGAGCCGTCGATCGTGATCGTGCCCGACAGGTTCGCAGCGGAGCCGGCCGCCGACCCGCTGCTCGAGCCGGGGGTGCCGGGGGCCTGGGTCGCGCCGCCGCCGCACGCGGCCGCCGCGATGGCCACGAGGATCGTCAATGCGGCGATCCGCCGGGGCGCGCTGTGGTTCACGCTCAATGCTCTTCCTCCAGGCACTCGGGCGCAGGGGCGCTCGGAGTGCGCTCGTGCTGGCGACCTTGTCGCCGTGCAGCGCCGGACATCGGCCGCTGGTGGGTCTCGTCTGCCCAGTGCATGCTCGGCGGGAGCGATCAACAGGCATTTCCTCGCCTGTTAACGCCTCGTTAACCACGACCGACCGACGCGCAACGGGGGAGTGGGGGACAATGCGGCGGGGCCAGAGGAGGGTTTGATGACCGAACCACGAGCCGCACGCGCGGCGACCGGGACCAGCCGAACGCGGACGCCCGCGAAACGACCGGCAGCGAAGGCGACGTCGACCACGAGGTCCACGACTGCGAAGGCATCGACCGCCAAGGCGCCGGCCGCGACCGCCAAGGCGCCGGCCGCGAGGTCCACGACCACGAAGGCGTCGAACGCGAAGCCGAGCCAGACCCCGGCCGCGAAGGCGGCCACCAGGTCCGCCAGCGCCGCGTCGCCCGCGCCATCGGCGTCCGCGCCGGCGACGGCGGCCGCGTCGGCGGCACCCGGCATCAGCCCGGCCGACGCCCTCGCCCGCCACCTCGACTGGCTCGACTTCGCCCTCGCGGCGGCGAAGTCGGAGGAGTCGTGGCGCAAGGAGCGTCTCGCCAAGGCGACGAAGAAGAATCGGTCGAAGCGCGAGGCCCGTCTCACCGACGTGACCGCCGAGATCGAGGAGCTGACCGCCCTCCTGGCGGGCATCCGCGAGCTCAAGGCGCGACGCGCGCGCTCGACGACCCGTGCAAAGGCGACCAGTCGGCGCAAGCCGTCATCCGGCCGCGGGCCCGGCCGCCCGCGCAAGACGCCGCCGCCCGCGAGCCCGGCCTGACCCGGCTCCGGCCGCACTGATCGGTGGCGCGGCGTCCCGGCGCGGCGATCGACCTCGGCTCGACCTCGGTCCACCTCCTCATCGCGCGGCCGGCCGGCAGCGAGCTCGTCGTGATCGACGACGAGTCGTCGTTCCTGGGGCTCGGCGCCGCGGTGGACGGTCCGGGCGTTCTCGGGCCGGACGCGCGGGCGACGGTGGTCGCGACGGTCGCGGGCTACGTCGAGCGGGCCCGTGCCGCCGGCGCGCTCCAGCCGGTGGTGATCGGCACGGAGCCCCTCCGCCGCCTCGCGGACGCGGACCGGATCGTGGCCGGGATCTCGGCGGCGTGTGGCGTCCCCGTCCACGTCCTCGCACACGAGGAGGAGGCGCAACTGACGCTGATCGGGCTGACGGCCGGGCGGACCGTCCGACGCGACCTGATCGTCGTGGACATCGGCGGCGGCAGCTCGGAGGTCATCGAGATCGGCCCGAATCGGCCGGCGCGGGCGGCGGGCATCGCCGTCGGTGCCGGGCGGCTGACCCGTTCGATCGTCAGCCACGATCCGCCCCTCGCCACGGAGATCGCGAGCCTGACCGCGGCCGCCGACGCCGCGTTCACGTGGTCACCGACGCGGCCGCCCGGCGACGTGGTCGCGGTCGGCGGCACCGCAACGAACCTGTTGAAGCTGCTCCGCCGGAGCGCCGGGGCCGATGCGTCCGACGTCCTCGACCGGGCCGCGCTCGACACGGTCCGGGACATCGTGAGCCGCACCCCGGCCGACGTGCTCGCGGTCGAGTTCGGGATGCGCGAGGCCCGGATCCGCCTGCTCGCGGCCGGAGCGGCGATCATCGAGGCGGTGCTGGGCCGGACGGGGGTCGACGCGATCCGCGTGGCGGACAGCGGGATCCGGGAGGGCGCCATCATCGCGGCCGATCGGGCCGGCCCGGCCTGGCGGGAGCGGCTCGAAGAGCTGGCCCACGGCTGGATCGGCTGATCCCGTGCCGGGCTGATCCAGTGCCGGCTAGACGCGGTCGCGGGCCGTGGAGAGGCTCGTGCGGCCGAGGTTGAGAGCGGGTCGTCCGACGTCGAGCAGGAACCAGGCGCGGCGGGTGGTCCGGGCCAGCGGCTGGGGGACGGACGCCGAGCTGCGGCCATCCGGCGCGAGGCGGCGGCCCAACCGCTGGACCTTGGCCTGGAGCGAGCGGGCCCGCGTCCGGGAGGGAGCGCTCTGCGTGTCCATGCGGGCACGATAGAAGCGAGACCCGCGCGTTCCGATCCCCGTCGGACCGCGGTCGTTGCAACGGCATCTCAGCGTGAAGGACGTCGCGGCGGGAGCCTCAGAGCGCGGCGAGAGCCCGGCCCAGGGCCCGCCGGAACGTGATTCCGGTCACGCCCCGCCACGGGCGGCCGACCGTCCGCCGCAGCCGGGCGATCTCCCGCTCGCGGTTCGCGAGGTAGCGGGCGATGGCCGCGCTCTCCGGATCGCTCAGCGAGCCGGCGTGCTCGACGAGGAAGTCCCGTGCCAGATGAGCGGAGACGTCCGCATCGTTGAGGAGCCCGAGGTGGTCCTGGAGGGCGGTGACCCGGGCGATCAGCGCGTCGGCGTCCGGCCCGAGCGCCTCGCGCACGAACTCGATCGAATAGCGCAGCCACTTGCCGTGGATCCGCAGCTCGTGGAGCGTCTCGACGTCCGCCCAGCGAAGCACCGGCTCGAACGAGCGGACCTGCTCGTAGGCCGCCTGGATGCGGGAGGCCGCGGTGTCGCGGACCCGGTGCGGCTCGGTCGCCACGACGGCGCGCGCCGCCAGGCCCTCATGGCGCACGAACTCGGCGTAGTCGTCGAGCCAGCGCCGGTAGCCGTCCGAATCGAGCTCCCGGATGAGCAGCCGGCGGGCGTCCTCGCGGTGCGTCCGCCAGGCCACGAGCAGCGGCTCCATGGCTCGCTGCTCGGCGACCGGCAGGTCGGCGCGGTAGGCGTCGGCGGCCTCGAGCAGGACATCGAGGTCGCGCACGGCCCCGAGCCGCGAGGCAACCTCCCGCAGCCGCGTCCGATGGCCCTTCGTGCGGCCGGATCGGAATGCCTCGCCGAAGACGCGCCACGCGGCCCGCTGGCGCCGCGTCGCGACGCGCATCGCATGGAGATCGCGGTTGTCGGTGCCGTCGCGGGTGCCCGCCTCGCGAGCGATCATCCGGGCGAGGTGGAACCGGAGGACCTTGCGACCGGCCTCGGCGACGTGGTCGTCCGCGCTGACGCCGGGCGTCCTGCCGACGACGAGCTGCGGCCGCTGATCGGTGTCGGGCGCCGACTCGACCTCCACCGCCGCGCCAGGTTTCGTCCGGGCGCGGGTGCGCTTCGGAGCCGATCGGGCCGCAGGTGGAGCGGGCGTGTCCGGCGCGTCCGGTGCGGCCCGATCGCCCGCGTCGGCGCCGGTCTCGGCCTCGGCCGCCGCGGTTGCGACCGATTCCACCTTCGCGGTCGGGGCCTCGGCCGGTCCGGCGCTCTCGAGCTCGGCGAGGACCGCCCGCACGATCTGGCCGATCGGGACCGCCGCCGGGGCGGTCGCGGGTCCGTCACCGACCTCGAGCGCGGTCAGGGCCGGGCCGCGGCCGCCGCGCTTCGACTCGGCAGCGGCGACCGCCCGCAGCGCCGACCGCAGCTTGGACGAGTCTGCCGGCGCCAGCCCGGCGTCGGCGGCGAGCGCCGCGTCGATCGCGCCGAGGGCCGCTTCGTCGCCGCGCAGGAGCTCCACCTCCAGCTCGACGAACCGGCCCACGACGCGGCTCCGGCTGACCGCGTCGACCTCGTCGAGGCTCAGCTCGACCGTCGTCCCGTCACGCTCCAGGTTCCGCTTGCGGCGCAGCTGGCGGATCGTGACGACCTCGACCAGCGGCGCGTCGCCGCACTGCTCGAGGAGCACCGACCGCGCGTCCGACGGCGGCCAGTCGCGGGGATGGGCCGTCCGATCGGCCGGGCCCTCGAGCTCCTCGCGGCGATGGACGCTGCCCGCACCGACCCGGCGGGCCGTCGACTTCACCGCGACGATCGTCTCCTTCGCGGTCTGCCGGATCCGGGCCGCGAAGCCCGCCCGGGCCAGCGCCCCATCCGCCGTGTCGATGTAGCGATCCTCGACCTGCGTGGAGCGGACCGCGGAGACCGGCCGGAACCCGGCCAGCTCGTCGACGACCAGGTAGCGATCGCCGGCGGCGGCGTCGACGACCCGGTACTTCAGCTCGACCTCGAGTGGTTGCCCTGCCCGCGGCGCGGCGCTCATGCGCGCGGGTCCAGCGAGCCGGCCCCGGCATGGGGTCGGTGAGGTGCCGCGACGGCGCTGACCGAGGCGAGCGCGCGGGTCTTCAGCTCCTCGTGCGTGTCGAACGTCCCGGGCCGGCCGTGTTCGGCTTCGACCCGCGTCCAGCGGGCGTCCGGTCCGAGCTGCCACGAGCGGCGATCATCGCGCAGCATCACGTCGACGATCTCCGCGATCCGGGCCTGCGCCTCCCCGTCCTCGACCGGGACCATCGCCTCCACCCGCCGGTCCAGGTTGCGATCCATGAGGTCGGCCGAGCCCATGTACCACTCGGGCTGGCCGCCGTTCTCGAACCCCCAGATCCGCGAGTGCTCGAGGAACTCGCCGACGATCGAGCGGACGGAGATCCCCGTCGAGACGCCCTTGATCCCGGGCAGGAGCGAGCAGGCGGCCCGGGCGATGACGTCGATCCGGACCCCGCGCTGGGAGGCCTCGTACAGCGCCTCGATCGAGGGCTGGTCCACGAGCGCGTTCAGCTTCACGACGATCCGGGCGGGCCGACCGAGCGCGGCGTGGTCCACCTCGCGCTGGACGAGCTCCAGGAACCGGGAACGGAGGCTGTGCGGCGCGACGAGGAGCCGGCGGAATGTGGTCTGGCGCGAGAGGCCGGTCAGCACGTTGAAGAGGTCCGTCACGTCCGCCCCGAGCTCCGGTCGGCAGCTCAGCAGGCCGAGGTCGGTGTACAGGCGGGCCGTCCGGTGGTTGTAGTTGCCGGTGCCGATGTGGACGTAGCGGCGGAGCCCGGAGCCTTCGCGCCGGACGACGAGGCACGTCTTGGAGTGCGTCTTGAGCCCGACGAGCCCGTAGACGACGTGGGCGCCCGCCTGCTCGAGGCGGCGGGCCCAGATGATGTTGGCCTCCTCGTCGAAGCGGGCCTTGATCTCGACGAGGACGACGACCTGCTTGCCCCGCTCGGCGGCCCGGATCAGGTCGCGCACGATCGGCGAATCGCCCGACGTCCGGTAGAGCGTCATCTTGATCGTGAGGACCTCCGGGTCATCCACGGCCTGGGTGATGAACCGCTCGACCGACGCCGCGAAGCTCTCGTACGGGTGGTGGACGAGGATGTCGCCGGTCCGGATGGCGGCGAGGACGTCGGCGGGCTCGTCCTCGTCGGGCGGGACGAGGCGGGGCGGCGTGACCGGCGTCCAGGGCGGGCTCTTGAGGTCCGGCCGGTCGAGTTCCAGGATGTCGCGCAGCCCGGTCAGGTCGAGCATGCCCTTGATCTCGTAGGCGTCGTCGGTGCCGAGTCCGAGGCCGCCGAGCAGGATCGCCCGGGTGCCGGCCGGCATCGAGCGCTCGACCTCGACCCGCACGGCCTCGCCGAAGCGTCGCCGCCGGAGCTCCTCCTCGATCGCCATCAGGAGATCGTCCGCCTCGTCCTCCTCGATCGCGAGGTCGGCGTTGCGCGTCACGCGGAAGAGGTGGTGCTCCACGACCTCCATCCCGCTGAACAGGAGGTCCAGGTTCGCCTCGATGATCTGGTCGAGGAGCACGAACCGGTGCGGCTCGACCTCGTACAGGCGGGGCAGGATCTGGGGCACCTTGACCCGGGCGAAATGGTCCTCGCCGGTCACCGGGTCGCGCAGGCCGACCGCGATCGACAGGCTGAGCGTCGAGATGTACGGGAAGGGGTGCCCGGGATCCACGGCCAGCGGGGTGAGGACCGGATAGATCTCCTCGATGAACCGCTGGCGGAGGGCGTCGTGGTGCTCGGGGATCGAGCCGTACTTGACGACCTCGATCCCGGCCGCCGCCAGATCGTGCCGGATCTGGCTCCAGGCGGCGCTCTGGACGGCGACGAGCTCCAGGACGCGCGCGCGGGCCGCCGCGATCTGCTCGGCCGCGGTTCGCCCGTCCGGGGAGCGCGCGACCGAGCCGGTCGCGACCTGCTGGCGCAGGCCGGCGATCCGGACCTGGAAGAACTCGTCGAGGTTGCTGGCGAAGATCGTCAGGAATCGGACCCGCTCGATCAGCGGGTTGCGCTCGTCCTGTGCCTCGTGCAGGACGCGCGCGTTGAACTCGAGCCAGGAGAGCTCGCGGTTGACGTACGGGGTCCCTCCCGGGGCGGGCCGGACGCGGTCGTTTCCGGCGGCGCCGCGCGGCCGGCCGCCACCGGGACGTGACGGCTTTCGCCCCGAGGCAGTCCGGCGGCCGCGGATCGTGTCGGTCATCGGATCACGCGTCGGCGACGTACCGCCGCTCGCCCGTCCTCCCGTCGAGGTAGACCCGCATCACCACGCCGGTCGTCGGGTCCACGAACGTCTCGGCCGTCCGGCGGAATCGCGGATCGAGCTGGCTCGACGGCTCGCCTCCACCCGGCCCGGCCGACTCGAACGAGCGCTCGGCGTCCTCGGATCGGTAGCGGTTGCGCTCGATCGCGAGGGCGACGAGCAGCGCCGCGCCCGCGACGACGACCCACAGGCCGGACACCGCGTTCCCGCCGCCGATGGCAATGAGCCCCAACCCGCCGACGATCATCAGCGTCGCGACGACGACGACGATCGCGCGGGTGGTCGCGGTCAGCATCGTGGCCGCTCTCGCGTGCTACTCGACGGTCGGCGCCACGGCGCCGGCGTCGGGCTCGATCACGACGGCCGTGCCGTAGGCCACGATCTCGGTCATCGTGGTCGCCATCTCGGAGCTGTCGAAGCGCATCGAGATCACGGCGTTCGCGCCCATCATCGTGGCGTTCTTGACGAGCCGGTCGAGCGCCTGGCGGCGCGTGTCCTCGAGCAGCGAGGTGTATTCCTTGATCTCGCCCCCGCCGAGCGAGCGCAGGCCGGCGATCAGGTTGCCGGAGAAGCCGCGGCTGCGGACCACGAGCCCGAAGACCTGGCCCTTGGTCTCGACGGTGCGATGGCCGGCGACGAACGGAGTGGTGGCGACGATCATCGGGGATCCCTCTCGTGCTGGTCGTGCTGGTCCGTGGTGGCGGCGATGGCGGCGATGGCGGCGGCGCGCCGGGCCGTGCACTCGGCGCACGGGCAGCGCTCGCGCAGCAGGCTGAACGTGTAGAACCCGGTCGAGTGGCCGTCGCCCCAGTGCGGCGACACGGCGTAGTTGCCGACGAGGTGGATGTCGGTCATCCGGGTCTGCTCGTCGGTCAGCGTCGGGGCGCTGTCGAGCCAGCCGGGCATGCCGGCCTCGCCGCGGCAGTACGCGCAGGGGCAGAGCCAGCGCAGGGCCGTGAAGTCGTACAGCGTGGCGTGGCCGTCGGCCCAGTCGATCGCCAGCGTCCGCGCGGATCGCTCGGCGTGGATCTTCAGGGGGAGGGTGGGGGAGCCGCCGGCAGCGCTCGGAGGCGGGACAGACGCCGCCGTCGCGGTCGCTCCGCCGCCCGATTCAGGGATTCCCCGATCGCTGGTCACGGGGGCATCATCGCACCTCCCGGGACCATCGTCCCAAGGCGACCCGCCCAGCCCACGCGTATTCTCGTGCGGTGAGCCTCGTCATCGACGGTCTGGACAAGCGCTTCGGGCGGGTGGTCGCCCTCGACGGGCTGACCTTCGAGGTCCCCGACGGCGAGATCTTCGGGTTCCTCGGCGCGAACGGCGCCGGCAAGACGACGACGATGCGGATCGCCCTCGGCGTCCTCGCGGCCGACGCCGGAGTGGTCGTGTGGGACGGGACGGACACGCGTGCGCTCCCGCGCAACACGTGGGGCTACCTGCCCGAGGAGCGCGGGCTCTACCCCCGGATGGTGGTCCTCGACCAGCTCGTCTTCTTCGCCTCGCTCCACGGCATCCCGCGCGACCGGGCCCGGCGCGACGCGCTCGCCTGGCTCCGCCGTCTCCGCGTCCCCGACCTCGCCGAGCGCAAGGCCGAGGAGCTGAGCAAGGGCAACCAGCAGAAGATCCAGCTGATCTCGGCGATCCTCCACGATCCGCCAGTCCTGTTGATGGATGAGCCCTTCACCGGGCTCGACCCGGTCAACGTGGCGCTCCTGCGCGAGGCGTTCATCGAGCTCCGCGACGACGGCCGGACGCTGATCTTCTCGACTCACCAGATGGAGACGGTCGAGGCCATGTGCGAGTCGATCGCGATCGTGGACAAGGGCCGGGTCGTCGTCGGCGGGCCGCTCCGCGACGTGAAGCGCGCGACCGGTCGCCAGATGGTCCACCTGTCGGTCGACGGCGACCACCGGCTTGCCTGGCTGGCGCACGTCGAGGGCGCCCGGATCCTGCGGCCGGGGATCGACCGGACCGAGATCGAGCTCGACGAGGGCATCGAGCCCGACGTCGTCCTGGCGGCGGCGATCGCGGCCGGGGCCCGGGTGACCCACTTCGAGGTGGCCGAGCCGTCGCTCGAGCAGATCTTCATCGACCACGTCGGACGGGCGCCCGACGACGACGGCACGCTCGCGCCGGCCGATCCGGCGGGCCCGCCGGGCTCGCCGGGCTCGAGCGCCGAGGACGCGGCGTGAGCGCCCCGCACCCGCCTTCCGGGCGCGACCTGCCGGCGCGCCATGAGCCGATGTTCCCCAACACGACGCACATCGCCCGGCGGGAATACCTCGAGCTCGTCCGTTCACGACTGTTCCACGTCTCGACCGTGACCCTGGCGGTCCTCGCGATCGTGGTCGCCCTCCTGCCGATCGTTGCGAGCCTCGCCGAGCGCGGCAGCACGACGCGGGTGGCCGTCGTCGCGAGCGACGCGGAGCTGACCGACCGGACGATCTCGATCCTCGACGGACTCCTCAACCAGACGAGCGCCGGCAAGTCCGGCTCCTTCGAGCTGATCCCGATCTCGAGCGAGAGCGCCGCGATCGCCGGGGTCGACGAGCGACGCTATGACGCGGCCCTCGTTGCGACCCGTGCCACGAACGGCCGGCTGTCGTTCGACTTCCGCCTCGGCGAGACCGTGGGCGATGCCGCCCTCCAGCAGCTCTCGATCGGCATCTTCGGCGTGGCGGTCCTCGACTTCTCCGCTCGGAACCCCGTGAGCGGATTCCAGGTTCCCGTGACGACCATCCTGCGCCAGGCCGGCGACGGAGCCGCGGCCGCGCCGTACAGCGCCTCGAACTTCGCGAGCCGGCTGATCGTGGGCGCGGTGTTCGGGGTCCTGATCTTCATCACGATCGTGATCTACGGGATGTGGGTCGCGGCCGGCGTCGTGGCGGAGAAGTCGAGTCGGGTCATGGAGCTCCTCATCAGCGCCGCGTCGCCGCGCCAGCTCGTGATCGGGAAGGCGGTCGGGATCGGCCTCGCCGGGGCGACCCAGTACCTGCTCGTGCTGACGCCGGCGATCATGACGCTCCTCGTCGAGGACCGGATCGCGACGGCGATCCTCGGCCCGGAGGCGGGCATCGCGCCGTCGCTCCAGGCGCTGTCGCCGATGCTGCTCCTCGCATTCAGCGTGTACTACACGCTCGGGTTCGCCCTGTACTCGCTGATCTACGCCGCGGCGGGGTCACTCGTGAGCCGGCCCGAGGACCTGCAGATCATCGCGCTGCCGCTGTCGCTGCTCGCGATCGTCGGCTATCTCCAGGCGATCCTGGCCCTGACGGGCGGGATCACCGGGTTCATCCGCGTCGCGTCGCTGGTGCCGTTCTGGAGCCCGTTCGTGATGCTCACCCGGTTGTCGGTGGGGAGGGTGGAGCCCGCCGAGCTGGTCGTGTCGATCAGCCTGCTCCTGTTGACGATCCTCGTGGTCGGGGTGATCGCGATCCGGATCTACGGGGCCGGGGTCCTGCTCTACGGCCAGCGGCCGGGGCTGCGGGCCTACATCGCCGCCGCGCGCCACGGCTGAGGGCGCCGAGCCGCACGTCGCCGGATCCGTCCGCCGACCATCCGGCTCCGGGGCGGTCGCTCCACGCACGTCCACGCTGATCCTGCGGCTCGCTCCAGGCGTGCGGACAGGCCAGACCCTTCGCCAACCCGGCGGAGATTGATCGGGCCGATGTCTCGGACGACGAGGCGCCGAGCGCTACTCGTCGAACAGCAGCGGGAGGCGCCGGATCAGGGCGATGACCGGGGCAGCGGCGGCCGCCGCGGAGTGGTCATCGGCGGCGGGCGCTGTGCTGGCGGCCCGAGCCGTGCGTCCTGCCTGCGGGGCCACCGGCACGAACCGCCAGAGCCGCGACGTGACCCCGGACAGGTACGGGCTCGTCCGCTGACGGGCCATGACCCCGGCGATCCCCTGGGCGGCGGCCGCCTCGTGGAGTGCCCGGCCCTCGGCGGCGATCGCGGGCACGGCCACGACCTCGTCACCGGGCCGCAGCACCCGGCGAAGCAGCTCCCGACGCCGGTGGAGGGGAGTCGAGAGCAGCGACCGCCCGTCGAGGTGGAGCAGGTCGAACGCCAGGAACGCGACCGGCCGGCCGGCCTCGCCCGCGATCCGCCGGGTCAGCTCGTCGGCATCGGCCCGGCCCGCGTCGTCGACCGCGACGAGCTCGCCGTCGAGCACCGCCGAGCGGGCATCCAGCCGGACCGCCATCCCGGCGAGCTCGGGAAGCGCGGCGCCCACGTCGCGGCCATCGCCATCGATGATCCGGACCTCGCCTCCGCCCACCGTCTCGGCCGGTCCGACGTAGGCCAGCGCCCGCAGCCCGCCCCACGAGGGCTCGAACAGGTGGGCGGCCGAGTCGAACGGCTCGATCGCCGGTCGGGGAAGCATCGGCCGCAGGCCGTCCGGCAGGTTCGGCAGCGTCGCGATCTCAGGCTCGAGCCGCAGCGACAGCTGGTCGCGCATCGTCGTCCGATGGTAGCGCTAGACTCGTGACGGTCGTCGGCGTTCGCATCGCGCCCCGACATCGACCCCTCGATCCCGCGCTCGAATCCGCGCGCCGACATCGTTCGCACCCGCCCGGTCCCCCCGGGCGTGCCCGGAGGCCTGCCGTCCGTGACTCCTGCCAAGGCCCGTGCCAAGACCCGCCCCGAGACCCGCGCCCTCCGCCCGGACGACCTGTACGCCTTCCGGATTCCGACGGACCCGCGGCTCTCCCCTGACGGCTCGCTGGCCGTGTTCACGGTGCAGACCGTCGCCCCGGGCAAGGACGGGTACCGGCGCGCGCTGTGGGCGGTTCCGACCAGTGGCGACGACGCGGCCCGCCAGCTGACGATCGGCGCCCGCTCGGATGCCCATCCGCGGTTCGCACCCGATGGGCGGACGCTGGCGTTCCTGTCCGATCGCCGCCTCCACGTCGAGGAGGAGCCGGCGGGCGGCGAGGAGAAGCAGCGCGAGGACGGGCAGCAGATCCACCTCCTGCCCCTCACCGGCGGCGAGGCGCGCCGCCTGACGGACCTGCCGCGCGGCGTGGACGACTTCTGGTGGTCGCCCGATGGCTCGCAGCTCCTCGTCAGGTCCGCGTCGCGCGGCGCCACCCGCGACGAGGACCGGAAGAAGCGCGGCAAGGGGTCGCCGCCGAAGCCGGGCGAGGCGCCCGAGTCCGACTACCACTTCCTCGATCGCCTCGGCTACCTGTACAACGGCGTCGGGTTCACGTACCACCTGATCGGCCAGCTCTGGGTCGTGGACGTGGCGACCGGCGCGGCCCGCCGCCTGACCGACGAGCCCGCCGGCGTGGGCGACGCGGCATGGTCGCCCGACGGAACCCGCATCGCCTACACGACGAACCTCCGTCGCGACCACGATCTCCAGCAGCGCTCCCATCTCGTCGTGATCGGCACCGACGGCTCTGGCCGGCGCCGCCTCACCGGCGACAAGGCGACGTTCTTCCGACCGGCGTGGCTCCCGGACGGCCGCTCGGTGGCGGCCCTGGGCGGGTACCTGCCGGACAACTTCTACGTGTCGGACGTGTGGCTGGTCGCCGCCGACGGGTCGGACGCGGGCACGGAGCGGGGAGGTCGGAACCTGACGTCGCGCCACGACCTGATGCCGGCGTCGTCGATGAACAGCGACATCACGCCCGGTGAGGCCGCCCGGATCGTGCCCTCGGCCGACGGCCGCTGGATCAGCTTCCTCGCGCCGAAGAGCGGGTCGATGGAGCTGTGGCGGGTCGCGACGGCCGACGGGGCCGTGGAGCAGCTGACCGACGGCCGCCACTACCTCTCGAGCTTCGACCAGGTCGAGCTCACGGGTGGCCGGACGCGAGCGGCCTGGCTCCGCTCGGCGCCGACGGAGCTCAGCGACCTGTGGGTCCGGGACGGCATCCGCGGTGAGGCGCGGCGCGTGACGCAGCTGAACGCGGAGGCGCTCGCGGGGATCGAGCTGCGCGAGCCGGTGGAGCGCTGGTCGGAGGTCGACGGGCGGCGGATCCAGGGCTGGTTCCTGGCCGCGGATCAGGCGGCCTCGGGCGGCCCCGCGCACAACGTGCGCAAGGCCGCCTCGCCCGCCCCGCTCGTCACCCAGATCCACGGCGGCCCGCACACCCTGTACGGCTGGTCACCGATGCTCGAGTTCCAGCTCCTTGCCGCCAACGGCATGAGCGTCTACTACTCCAACCCGCGCGGCTCCGAGGGGTACGGCCGGGCGTTCAACGAGGCGAACATCCGCGACTGGGGCCCGGGCCCGATGCGCGACGTCCTCGCCGGCATCGACGGGCTGGTGGCCGATGGCCTCGCCGATCCCGATCGGCTCGGCCTCACGGGCGGCTCGTACGGCGGCTACCTGACGACGTGGATCGTCGGCCACGACGAGCGCTTCGCCGCCGCCATGACCTGCCGCTCGGTGAGCGACATGGCGATGCTCTTCCAGACCGGTGACATCGCGAGCGGGTTCTGGGCGTCGTACGAGTTCCGGGCCCTGCCGTGGGAGCAGCCCGGGTACTTCCGCGAGATCTCGCCGCTCACGTACGCCGACGCGATCCGGACGCCGCTCCTGATCCAGCACAGCGAGAAGGACATCCGGACGACGATCGGCCAGGCCGAGTCGCTGTTCACCGTGCTCCGCTCGAAGAAGCGCCCGGTCCGGCTGCTCCGCGTTCCCGAGGAGACGCACGAGCTGACCCGCTCCGGGACCCCGTTCCGTCGCGTGGAGAACCTCGTGGTCGTGCGCGACTGGTTCCGCCATTTCCTCGTGGAGGGCAAGCGCGGGCTGCCGCCCCTGCCAAAGGTCCGCGCCGGGCGTTAGGCCCCGTCGCCGGCGCGCGACGTCCCCCAACAGTCCGGTCAGGACTGGTACGGCGAGATCCGGGCGGATCCGCACGGGCTGCACGCCGCCGGCACGCTCGGATCGCCGGTCCGGGCGAGGCGAACCAGAGCGGACGCCGCCTGGATCGCCCGGATTGACGCTCTACCAGTCCCTCGCAGACTGGTTGGCGAAGTGGCTGGGGTCCGGGTGCGCGCCGGCGCCCGAACAAGCACGCACGCACGCCGGCTTCGGGCGCCCCACGACCGATCCAGCGAACGAGGCCCGGCTGAGGCCGGGTTTCAGGCGCCCCCCGCCCGAAACCGAGCCGGAGCCACGCCCAGACGGTCCCGGATCGTCCGTTCGGTCGCCCGGCGCCCGAACCGGCGGATCCCGAGGGCCAGGCCGGCGAGCGAAGCCAGCGCCAGCCAGCCGATCGCGTCTGGGGCCCCGGCCGGTGACGGCCCCGGGCCGGCCCCCGCGTTCTCCGTGTCGGTGGCCGGGGGAGCGGCCGTTGCCGGGGTGACGACGAGTGTCGCGGTCATCGCCGGGTGGATCGTGCAGTGGTAGGCGAACGTGCCCGCGGTCGTCAGCGTGACGGACCGGGACGCGTTCCCGCCGATCGTGCCCGTGTCGAACGCGCCACCGTCCGCGGTCGCGGTGTGGCTCTGGGCATCGGCGTTGGTCCACGTCACGGTGTCGCCGACCACGACCGTCACCGACGACGGCGAGAACGAGAACCCGGTGATGTCGACCGCCTGATCGGCCGCCAGCGCGACGGGCCCGAACGCCGAGGCGGCGATGACGAGGAGCGCGCCGCCCGCGGCGGCCCCGCTCACTCGACGAACCCCGAGCTCACCCATCGCGACCTCCTCCGCACGCGTCACGCCCAGTCCCCGCACGGGTCCCTACGTCGGCCCGCGCCGACCGGATGCCGCCGGAACCCGGTGTATCCTCACCGTCCCATGGCCGCCACCCGCAATCCCGACACGCTGGCCCGCGAGCGCGCCCACGAGCTCGTCCGCTCGTGGGACGGCCGCCCGGGTGCCCTCGGCAGCCTCCTCGGACGCGTCAGCTCGGTCGACCAGGTGGGCGTCGAGGAGCGGGTCGACGCGCTGAAGAAGCGCTCGATCAAGAAGGCGTCGAAGCTCTGGGCGCTCGACCTCGCGATCCGGATGATGGACCTCACCACCCTCGAGGGGAAGGACACCCGGGGCAAGGTCCGGGCCCTCTGCCAGAAGGCGATGACGCCCCAGCCGGGCGATCCCACGATCCCGTCGGTCGCCGCGGTCTGCGTCTACCCCGCGCTCGTCGCCGACGCGAAGGAGGCACTCAAGGGCTCGACCGTCAAGGTCGCCTCGGTCGCCACTGGCTTCCCGTCGGGCCAGACGTTCCGCGACATCAAGCTCGCCGAGACGCGCGCGGCCGCCGAGGCGGGCGCCGACGAGATCGACATGGTCATCGACCGCGGCGCCTTCCTGTCGGGCGATTACCTGACCGTGTTCGAGGAGATCGTCGACGTCAAGGACGCCTGCGGCGATACCCACCTCAAGGTCATCCTCGAGACCGGCGAGCTCGAGACGTACGACAACGTCCGGCGCGCCTCGGTGCTCGCGATGGCCGCCGGCGCCGACTTCATCAAGACCTCGACCGGCAAGGTCACCCCGGCGGCGACCCTGCCGGTCACCCTCGTCATGCTCGAGGCGATCCGCGACTTCGAGCGCCAGACCGGCCGCCAGGTCGGAATGAAGCCGGCCGGCGGGATCCGGGTCGCCAAGGAGGCGATCCAGTACCTCGTCGTGCTGTACGAGACCCTCGGGCCGCGCTGGATGACACCCCGCTGGTTCCGGTTCGGGGCGTCATCGCTCCTGAACGATGTCCTGATGCAGATCGAGAAGGAGCGGACGGGCCGCTACCAGGGCCCGGACCACTTCACCCTGGACTGACAGCCGCGGGGGAGGAGGGGAGATGAGCACCGAGGCAGCGTCCCGGCCCTTCCCGACTCCGATCGCGCCGCCGCCGATCCCGGGCCTCGTCATCCGGCATCTCTCCGCCCCGGACGACTACGCCGGCATGAACGACGCGGCGAACGACAGCCGCCTGGCCGACGGGGTCGACTTCATCACCCCGCTCGACGCCTTCATCCGCCACTACGAGCACCTCCACCACTGCGATCCGGATCGGGACCTCCTGATCGTGGAGATCGCCGGCCGGATCGTCGGCTACGGCCGCACGTTCTGGGAGACCGAGGAGGTCGCGGACGGCCAGGTCCGCGTCCACGAGACGTTCTGCTTCCTTCGTCGCGACTGGCGCCGGAGGGGCCTCGGCCGGCCGATGCTGGCCGCGCTCCTCGCGCGGGTCGACGAGATCCATGCGCGACTGCCGGCCGCGCCGCGAGTCGAGGTCGAGGTCGTCGACCAGACGAGCGACGGCGCGATCGAGGCGCTCGTCCGGCCGTTCGGGTTCAGGCCCGTTCGGTACGGCTTCCAGATGCTCCGACCGACACTCGACGACCAGCCGAACGCGCCGCTGCCGGCCGGTCTCGACATCCGCGAGGTCCGCGAGCAGGACGTCCGCCAGATCTGGGAGGCGTCCAACGAGGCGTTCCGCGACGGCAACGCCTGGCGCCCGCCGGACGAGGCGGCGTGGCAGGAGTTCCTCCGCGATCCGCTCCAGCAGGACCGCACCCTGTGGCGGGTCGCGTGGGACGGCGACCAGGTGGCGGGCCAGGTCCGCGGCTACATCAACGAGGACGCGAATGCGGCGATGGGCACGACCCGGGGCTGGGTCGAGAACATCAGCGTCCGCCGGCCGTACCGCCACCGCGGCCTGGCGCGGGCATTGATGAATGCGACGTTCCGGGCGCTCCGGGAGCGCGGCATGACCGAGGGCGTGCTCGGCGTCGACGCGACCAACCCGACCGGCGCCCTGCGCGTGTACGAGAGCATGGGCTTCGTGCCGATCTCGCGGTCGACGACCTACCGGAAGCGTCTCGGCTGAACCGCGGCCCCGAACATGCCGGCCCCCGCGGGAGCCTCAGCCCAGGCGTGCCAGCCAGGCGAGGAGCGGCTTGCCTGCCGCCAGGCTGTCCGCGATGATCGCCGGCAGGTCCGGCGACTGGGCGTCCGCGTCCGACAGGTTCCGCCCGAACACGACGTCGCGGAGCTTGAGCGTCTCCGCCTCGGGATGATCCGGCGCGAACCCGGCCGGGACCCGCTGGAGGGCGTGGCCGTGGGTGCTCAACGCCCCGAAGGTCGCCCGGAACGCGGGCGCGTCCACGAGGCCCCGGAACTCCTCGGGATCGTCCGCCACCCGCCGGCGGAAGGCATCGAGCCACGGCTTCTCCGGGCGCCAATAGCCGCCACCGACATAGATCTCGCCCGGCGAGAGGTGGAAGTAGCCGCCGCTGGAGTGGACGTTCGCCGTGTGCGACCGGCCGTCGACGTCGCCGGCTCCCTCGCCGATCCACGGGAAGCTCGCCCCGACGTTCGTCTTGTACGGCGACTTGTCCTTCGCGAACCGGACGTCGCGGTAGATCCGGAACGGCGACCTGGCCGGGTCCGCCCGGAGCGGCAGGCCGCGCGCGGCGAACTCCTCGGCGAGGGCGGCGACGAGCGCCTCGAGCGGACGCTTGAGCAGCTCCTCGTACTCGGCCTTGCGCGGCTGGAACCATGCCCGATCGTTGTTGGCCGTGAGGTCGGCGAGGAACTGGACGGCCTCCGGCGGGAAGCCGGTGAACGTGGACGGTGTGGCGACGGCCATGACTCGGGTCTCCTGAACGCGGCGTCCACCGATCCTACGCCGCGCGGCTCATCCGTTGGTTATCCGTGATGCGTCGACGTACCGCGGCGGCCGTCGCCGGCGGAGGCCCTGGGACATCGAGATCGCGAACACCGCGCCGATCAGGATGGCGAGGGCGATCCCGACCGGTGACGTCCAGCCGCCGCCGACCACCAGGCCGAGCAGCCCGACGACCGCGCCCCCGATCACGCTCGTCGCCAGCGGCCGCCGCTGGAAGAGGTTCACCCGTCGACCGCGCCGAGGACCAGGGCCGCATTGAGGCCGCCGAACCCGAACGAGGTCGACAGGATCCGTCGGTAGGTGCCGTCGCGGCCGACGCCGTCGTGGAGCAGCCCCGGCAGGAGCGCGCCGACGGCGGGGTCGACCGTCTCGAGGTTGGCCGAGCCGGGCACCCAGCCGTCCCGGATCGCGAGGGCGCAGATCGCCGCCTCGATGGCGCCCGATGCGCCGAGCGGATGGCCGTACAGCGCCTTCGTGCCGCTCACCGGCACGGTCGCCGCCCGCGCGCCCAGCGCCAGGGCGAT
>DASSPG010000145.1:0-5471 GCA_035699725.1 Candidatus Limnocylindrales bacterium
TCCCGGGTCGGCGTCCTGAGCCTGCCGGAGCTCCTCGACGAGACCCTCGAGGCCTCGGGCTACCGGGCGATGCTCGCCGACGGCTCCGAGGACGGTGAGGATCGCTGGGCGAACCTGCTCGAGCTGCGCGCGGTCACGACCCGCTACGACGACCTCGAGTCCGAGGACGCGCTCGATCGCCTCCTCGAGGAGACGGCGCTCGTCGCCGACCAGGACTCGTACGAGGGCGACGCCGACGCGGTCACGATGATCACGCTCCATGCCGCCAAGGGCCTCGAGTTCCCGGTCGTGTTCATCGCCGGGCTCGAGGAGGGCGTGTTCCCGCACAGCCGGGCGCTCGACGATGAGAAGGAGCTCGAGGAGGAGCGCCGCCTCGCGTACGTCGGGATGACCCGCGCGATGCGCCGGCTCTTCCTGTCGCATGCCTGGCGGCGGGCGACGTGGGGGATGGGCCAGGCCTCGGTGCCGTCGCGGTTCCTGCTTGAGATCCCGGCCGAGCTGATGGTCGGGCCGGATCTCGCGTCGGGGAGCGCGGGACTGGACGTGGACCTGGACCTGGCGTTCGGCGCGCGCGGGACGACGCGGTTCGGGCGCCCGCTGCGTGGCGGGGGGAGCGGCGGCACCGGGTCCGGCGGAGCCTGGCGGCAGGGGAGCGGCGTGCCGGGTGCGCCTCGGGCGGGCCAGCCGTTCCGCCCGACGCGTGACCTGTCCGCGAAGCGCGAGGCATACGACGAGGGCGCCCCGTCCGGATCGCTGGGCCGCGCGGGGCCGACACCCCCGCCGCCCGCCGCCACCCGCCCGCCGCGCCCGGTCATCCCCGGAGAGCGCCAGTACCGCGACGGCGACCGTGTCCGCCACGGGCGCTGGGGCGACGGGATCGTCGTGACCTCGAAGCTGACCCGGAGCGACGAGGAGATCACGGTCGCGTTCAAGGATCCCTCGGTCGGGCGCAAGACGATGCTCGCCAGCCTCGCCAACCTCGACATCGTCGGCTAGGTGGGATGGCCCGGCGGCAGCGGACGGCGATCACGGCCCCATGGCTGGTCGCGGGCATGGCCGCCCTCGTCGTCCTCGCGATCCCGGGCTGCGCCGCCCCGTCCGTGGGCTCCGCGATGACCGGGTTGCCGCGGCCGTCGTCCTCGGACCATCCGGACGACACGCTCCTGCGTAAGGCGGCAACGGGCGATGCCGCAGCGGTCACCGCATCACTCGCGGCCGGGGCGGATGTCGAGGCCCGTGATGCCCGGCGCCGGACCGCCCTCCTCCTCGCCGCGGCCGCCGACCACGTCGAGGCGGCCCGGGTCCTGGTCGCGGCCGGCGCCGACCCGGATGCCCTCGACGACCAGCACGACACGCCCTGGCTCGTCACCGGCGTCACCGGCAGCGTCGCGATGCTCGAGGTGCTCCTTCCCGCGGACCCGGACCTCACGATCGTCAACCGCTACGGTGGCGTGTCGGTGATCCCGGCGAGCGAGCGCGGCCACGTCGCGTACGTCCGCCGCGTCGTGACGACCGCGATCGACGTCAACCATGTCAACCGGCTCGGCTGGACGGCGCTGCTCGAGGCGGTGATCCTCGGCGACGGCGGCCGGGATCACCAGGAGATCGTCCGGATCCTGCTCGCGGCGGGCGCCGACGCGTCCATCGGCGACCACGACGGGCGGACCGCCCTCGATCACGCCCGCGAGAAGGGCTACGAGGAGATCGCGGCGATCCTGGGCGGCTGAGCGTGCCCGCGCGGCGCTACGATGCGCCCATGACCATGGCCGACGCCCCGATCGTCTCCCTCACCGATCTCGAGCCGCGCGCCCACGCGATCCTCGATCCCGCCGCCTTCGATTACATCGCCGGTGGTGCGTGGGACGAGCAGTCGCTGGACGAGGCCGAGGAGGCCTGGCGCCGGCGCCGACTGCGGCCGCGGGTCCTCGTCGATGTCGCCGGAGTCGACCCGGCCACGACGATGTCCGGATCCTCCGTGTCGCTGCCGGTCGGGATCGCGCCCATGGCCGCCCATGGACTTGCGCACCCCACTGCCGAAGTCGCGACCGCTCGGGCGGCCGCGGCGGCCGGCGTGCCGTTCACGCTCTCGACGATGTCGACCGCCTCGATCGAGGAGGTGGCCTCCGCCGCACCGAATGCCGTTCGCTGGTTCCAGCTCTACGCCCAGGCCGACCCGAGCCGCAGCCGGAGCCTGGTCGAGCGCGCCGCCGCGGCCGGCTACACGGCGATCATCCTGACGGTCGACCTGCCGATGCTCGGCTACCGCGAGCGCGACCTCCGCTCTGGGTTCACCTTGTCCGTGCCGCTCGGCAACTTCCCGGAAGGCCGGCCGACCCACGTCGCGCGCGAGGGCGACACCGGCTACGACCGCCTCCAGGAGGACCTCGACCGGGGCCTGACCTGGGCTGGCCTCGCGACCATCCGCAGCTGGTCCGGGCTGCCGCTCATCCTGAAGGGGATCCTGACCGCGGAGGACGCCCGGATCGCGGTGGAGGAGGGCGCGGCGGGGATCGTCGTCTCGAACCACGGCGCCCGCCAGCTGGACCGCACGGTCGCGACCGCCGACGCGCTCGAGGAGGTCGTCGGGGCCGTGGCCGGCCGGACCGAGATCTGGGTGGACGGCGGGATCCGACGCGGCCTCGATGTCGTGACCGCGCTGGCCCTGGGCGCCCGCGGCGTGCTCGTCGGTCGGCCGATCCTGTGGGCGCTCGCGACCGGCGGACAGGCCGGCGTCGAGCAGGCCTTCGCGATCCTGCGCCAGGAGACGATCGTGGCGATGACCCTCCTCGGCGCCCGGACGCCCGGCGAGCTGACGCGGGACCACGTCGCCCGCTGAGGGTCGACCCGTGGCAGTGCGTCAGCGGGCCGCGCGGGTCAGCTGCTCGAGATGCTCGTCGTAGTGCTCGTCGCCGTCGCCCCGGAACCACGCGGCCAGCGGCTCGCCCTCCGTCCAGGCGAAGTGGTCGCCGTCGAACAGCTCCTCGTCCGAGGCACCCTCGATCGCGGCGACCATGCGATCGTAGGCCGCCCCCTCGCCGGCCCGGACGTCGGCCAGCGTTCGGCCGCGGTCGGCGGCGTAGAAGCGGGCGTTGAGCTCGTCGGTCTCGACCCGATCGCCCGGGTCGGTCCCGGCCCGGAGCCGCTCGAGCAGGTCGACCACGCGGCGCTCCCACGCCTCGAGGTGGGCGAGGACGTCCTTGCGCGTCCACTCGTCGTCGATTCGCTCGGCCATGGCGGCGTCGTCGAACTGGGCGAGGGCGCCCTCGAGCCGATCACGGCCGGCGCGGAGGGCGGTGAGGAGGGCGATTCGGTCGGTCATGCCGGCAACCCTACGACGTCGATGCGTCGGGATGCGTCAGGTTTCCTATCCTTGGCCCGATGACCGACCACGCGCCCGCGCTCGACGAGACCGCCCTCGGGACCGCCGGGTTGCCGGTCGACCCGGCCCTGATCGCCGACGCCGCCGCGCTCGAGGAGGCCGAGGCCGCGGCGCGCCACGCCGCGCTGTCCGCCGAGATCGAGGCCGCGAACAAGGCGTATTACGAGGCGGACGCCCCGCTCCTGGCCGACGCCGAGTGGGACGACCGCTTCCGCCGGCTCGTGGCGCTCGAGGCCGCGTGGCCCGCGCTCGTCACCCCGTCGTCTCCCACGCAGCGGGTCGGTGCCCAGCCTGCGGGCACCTTCGACGAGGTCCGCCATCGCCGGCCGATGCTCTCGCTCTCGAACGCGTTCAGCCACGACGAGCTGCGGGCGTTCGATACCCGCGTCCGGCGCGGCCTCGGCCTGCCGGCGGCGCCCGAGCCGGCGCCGGACCTCACCTACGTCGCGGAGCTCAAGATCGACGGCCTCGCGATCACCCTCCGCTACGAGCGCGGCCGGTTCGTCCAGGGCGCGACCCGCGGTGACGGCACGACCGGCGAGGACGTCACGGCCAATCTCCGCACGATCGCCAGCGTCCCGTCCCGGCTCGCCGAGCCCGCCACGCTGGACGCGCGCGGCGAGGTCTACATGCCCAAGACGGAGTTCGCCCGGATCAACGCCGAGCGCGAGGAGGCCGGGCTGCCGCTCTACGCCAACCCCCGCAACTCGGGCGCGGGCTCCCTTCGCCAGAAGGACCCTGCGGTCACCGCCGGCCGCAGGCTGAGCGCCTGGGTCTATCAGCTGATCGAGGAGGGTCCCGCGGGTGGCGCCGACGGGACGGCCGGCCGTGCCAGCCAGTCCGCCGCTCTCGACCGCCTCGAGGCACTCGGCTTCGCCGTCAACCCGGATCGCCAGGCCGGGCTCGACATCGAGGCCGTGATCGCCTTCACCGAGTCCTGGCGTGAGGCACGCCACGAGCTGCCGTACGAGACGGACGGCGTCGTCGTGAAGGTCGACCGGTTGGACCAGCAGGGGCGGCTCGGGATGGTCAGCCGGGCGCCGCGCTGGGCGATCGCGTACAAGTTCCCGCCGGAGCAGGTCGAGACCGTGCTCGAGGACATCGTCGCGTACGTCGGGCGGACCGGGACGCTCACGCCGGTCGCCCACCTGACCGCGGTCAAGGTCGCGGGCTCGACCGTCACCCGGGCGACCCTCCACAACCTCGACGAGATCGGCCGGAAGGGCCTCCTGATCGGCGACCACGTGATCCTCCAGAAGGCGGGCGACGTGATCCCCGAGGTTGTCGCGCCGATCGTGGCGAAGCGGACGGGCACGGAGCGTGCGTTCGAGATGCCGGCCGCGTGCCCGGTCTGCGGCTCGGCCGTGGTCCGGGACGAGGGCGCCGTGCGCCACTACTGCCCGAATCTCGCCTGTCCGGCGCGCGTGTCGCAGGAGTTCCAGCACTTCGTCGGGCGCGGCGGGATGGACATCGAGGGGGCCGGCTGGAAGGTCCTGGAGCAGCTCCTCCAGACGGGGCTGGTCAAACGGCGCGGCGACGTCTACCGGCTGTCGGTCGAGGACCTCGAGGGGCTCGATCGGTTCGCGCGGAAGAGCGCAGAGAACCTCCACGCCTCGATCCAGAAGTCGCGCCGACGGCCGCTGGAACGGGTGATCGCCGGGCTCGGCATCCCGCAGGTCGGGTTCACGACCGCGATCGAGCTCGCGGCCTGGCTGGCCACGGAGGTCCCGGTCGGACACGAGCAGACCGGCGCGGCCGGCGGCGCGGCCGGCCCCGACTGGCTGCGGCGGGCGGCCGCCCACCTCGAGCGGGTCGCGACGGAGGAGCCTGAGCGCTTTGCGGAGGTCGCCGGCGTCGGGCCCACGGTGTCCGCGGCCCTGGCCGCCTGGTTCGCGGCGGGCGGCCCGGGGCAGGGGGTGCTCGATGACCTGGCCGACGCAGGCGTCGAGCCCGTGGTACCCGCCCCGCGTCCGGCTGGTGGAGGTGAATCCGCCACGTCCGGGCCCCTCACGGGCAAGACCGTCGTGGTCAGCGGCACGATCGAAGGCTACAGCCGCGAGGAGGCCGAGCAGGCGGTGCGCGATGCCGGCGG
>DASSPG010000146.1:0-16090 GCA_035699725.1 Candidatus Limnocylindrales bacterium
GCTCGTCCTGGTCCCGGCGATTCTCCTGTACGTCGTCTTCGCGGGTGCCTCGCCATCGGTGGTGCGGGCCGCGGCGATGGCCGGCGTCGTTCTCCTCGCCCGCGAGACCGGACGAGCGGGCCGCGCGGCGGCGGCCCTGGGATGGGCCGTGGCGATCCTCCTCTGCGTCGAGCCGTCGCTCATCCGGGATGTCGGCTTCCAGCTGTCCACGCTCGCAACCGCCGGCATCCTGGCCTGGGCGGACCCGATCGACCGACGGCTGCGCGAGCTCGGCGGCGGACGGGTCCCGGGATGGCTCGCGGAGTCGCTGGCCGTCTCCCTCGCGGCCCAGGCCGCAACCCTGCCCGTGGTGCTGGAGGCATTCGGCCGGCTGGCCCTGATCTCCCCCGCGATCAACCTCGCCATCGTGCCCTTGGTCGCGCCCGCGATGGCCGCTGCGCTCGTCGCCCTGGCAGGAGGTGCGCTCGTCCTGGCCGGCGGTCCCGCGGCGATCGCGACGCTGGCCGGCCTGCCCGCGTGGGGCCTGCTGACGGTGATCTGCACGATCGTGGCTGCCGGCGCCCGGCTGCCCTTCGCGAGCGTGGACCTCGAGCCGCCGTGGTCGACCGTGCTGGCGGCGACGCTCGTGGCAGCCCCGATCGGCGTGGTGGTCGTGCGCCGCCGGCGCCCGCGAGCGGGAGTGGTCGCCCAGGCCGGGCGCGTCGGTCCGGCTTCCGACCTGCCGGCGCCCGTCCGATCCCGAGACCCGGCAACGGCGTCGCCGCAGATGGCCCGGCTGTCGGTCCTGGCCCTCGCAGTCGCCGTCGGAGGCCTCGGCCTGGCGCTCACCCATCGGGCGGACGGCATCGCGCGGATCACCGTCCTCGACGTGGGACAGGGCGACGCGATCCTCGTCGAAGGCGGCCGGGGCGGCCGGCTCCTCGTCGACGGCGGTCCAGACCCGGATCGCCTCATCGTGGAGCTGGACCGGCGTCTCCCGCCGTGGGATCGCCGGGTCGACGTCGTCGTCCTGACGCATCCCCACGAGGACCACGTGGCCGGGCTGCCGCTGCTCCTCGAGCGGTATCGCGTCGGGCGCATCTTCGAGAGCGGGATGCGCGGCTCCGGCCCGGGCTACGCGGCATTCGCCCGTGACCTCCAGGCCGGCCGCGCTCCGCCGATCGCCGGCCTCGCCACCGGCGGCCGGATCGCGATCGACGAGATCGTGCTGCGGGTCCTCTGGCCGGATCCGGGTCGCGTGCCGCGCGAGCCGCCGGACACCGGCCGGGCGATCAACGACGCGTCCATCGTCCTGCTCGGCGAGGTCGCCGGCCGGCGGTTCCTCCTGACCGGTGATGTCGAGGACGATGTCGATCCGATCCTCGCGGCCCGCGGCCTCCCGCCGGTCGACGTCCTCAAGGTCGCCCACCACGGCAGTGCGACCGCGTCGACCGCCACGTTCCTCGAAGCGGTCCGGCCGCGGATCGCGATCGTCTCGGCGGGCGCCGACAACCCGTACGGGCACCCCGCTCGCTCGACCGTCGAACGGGTCGCGGCGACGGGCGCCCGCGTCCTCCGGACCGATCGCGATGGCTCGGTGACGGTCTCGATCGATCCGGCGGGCGTCATCCGGACGACCATGAGCGGCTCCCGCGCGCGAGCGACGACGGCGCCGTCCGCGGCGCCACGCCTGTCCGCGGCCGCCGTGGCGTCGACCGGACGGCCCGCCCCGCCGCGCCTGCCCGCCACGGCCGTCGGACTGGCGTGCGGGATACCATCGGGCTGATGTCCCGCGTCCCCGTGGCCTACTACTTCGGCGACGACGACCTGATGCTCGACCGCGCCGTGGCCCGGTTCGGGTCCGAGGTCGCCGCGGGCGGCGAGCCGCTCGAGCGCTGGGACCTGCGTGGCACGCGCAACGGCGCGGCGGCGCTGATCGGCGAGCTCCACGGCCGGGTCGCGACCCCGACGATGTTCGGTGGCGGATGCCTGGCGGTCGTCTCGAACGCGGGTGCGCTGTCGGTCCGGGCCGAGGATCGCGACGCGCTGCTCGGCCTGATTCCGCTCGTGGCCGAGGGCAATGCGCTCGTGATCGTCGAGCAGGCGCCGAGCGGGGCGAAGGGCCCGGGCCAGACAAAGCTCGCCGAGGCGATCCGGGCCGTCGGCGGCCACGTCCGGCCGTTCGCGTCACCGAAGGAGGGCGCCCTCGCCGCCTGGATCGACAGCGAGGCCCACGAGCGCGGCATCCGCCTTGCGCCTGGCGCCGCCAAGGAGCTCGCGACGCGAATCGGCGGCTTCGTTCGGGAGGGTGATGCCGAGCGGCGCGACCAGACCCGGCGGGCCTCGATGGAGATCGACAAGCTCGGCCTGTACCGGCCCGGCGCTCCGGTGACCCCGGACGACGTGCGGGCGCTCGTGGCCGAGGCGGTCCCGGGCTCGGCCTGGGCGTTCGCGGACGCCGTCGCCGAGCGCGACGCGACCCGCGCCCTCGAGCTCCTCGAGCACCTCGCGGAGTCGATGCCGGAGCCCGTGATCGTCGTCGTCCTCCACCGCCGGATCCGTGAGCTCCTCGAGCTGCTCGATCGGATGCCCGGCGCGAAGAACCTCGCCGAGGTCGGGCGGGCGATGAAGATCACGAGCTCGTTCCGGATGGAGCGGCTGGCCACCCAGGCCCGCCGCTGGCGCCCGGACGAGCTGATCGACGCACTCGACGGCCTGCTCGAGCTCGATGCCGTGGTGAAGGGGGCCGCGGGACGTCCAGCCGGCGACGCCCAGCATCGGCTCGCGTTCGCACTCTGGATCGGCGACCGGGTGGGGATGAGCGGCGCGCGGCGCGCCGTGGCTCGTTAGGCCGAAGCGCCGCTCAGTCGGCCGAACTCCAGGCCTGCTCCTGCACGACCAGGTCGCTCTCGATGGCGAAGACGCAGCGGCCGTCGCGGAGGTCGAGCAGTTCGATCAGCTCCGGATCGATGTAGAGCTGGTGGCAGTCCTCGCACAGCCCGCCCGGGATGCCGAAGCACAGCCGCTCGCTCCGATCCGACATCCGGAACGTGGTGTCGAACCGGGTCGTGATCAGGCGACGAGTGCAGCCGGGGCATCGCTCGCGGAGTCGGGACATCGGAGGTGGTACGCCTCGTGGACGGATCGATCGGGTGATCGAACCTGTTGCCACGATGCTGCGGTGCGCCAACGATGCCCGACATGACCCGACGGTACCGCCGCGCGGCCGGTACTCGTGCCGGGCCGGCTACAGGACCCGGAGTCTGCATTCGTCGCTCGCGAGGAGCGCAGGCTCCAACGCGGCCCTGGTCGTTCCAGGGCGACAGCTACTGAACCCGAAGCACGGTCCTCGCCTCGGACCAGTGCTTCTCGAGGGAGTAGTACTCGCGCTCCGGCGGCGTGAAGACGTGGACGACGACCGCGCCGAAGTCGATCAGGACCCAGTGCGACGAGGCGGTCCCCTCGCGGCCGATCGGGCGGACCTTCTCGGCCCGCATCCCCTCGACGACCCCGTCGGCGATCGCGTCGAGCTGGCGCTCGGAGCCGCCGGAGCAGATGACGAACGCGTCGGCCAGGGTGGTGAGCCCGGTGAGATCGAGCAGGACGATGTCGGCGGCCTTCTTGTCCTCGGCCAGCTCGACGATCCGGCGGGCGATGTCGAGCGGCGGGCGCTCGTCGAGCGGGGCGGCGGCGGCCGCGGTTGCGGCGGCATTTCGATGGGGCAGGCCGTCCGGGCGGGGGGCGGCGGCGGTGGCCGACGACTCGTCGGCGGGCGTCCCGGGCCGGGGCGCGGATTCGGTCACGATCGATGGGTCCTCCAGTGGTTCCGGGTGACGATACAGCCGATCGGCGGCGATGGCCCGGGCCACGCCGTCGGGGACGAAGCCGGCGAGCGGGTCGCCGGCGGCCACTCGGCGCCGGATCTCCGAACCGGAGGCCACGATCCGGGGGCCGTCGATCAGGACGATCCGGCCCTCGCGACCCGGGAACCGCTCCGCGATCCAGGTCGGATCCGGCAGCTCGTGACCGGCCCGCGGCGCGACCGCGATCCGGGCCAGGTCCAGGAGTCGCTCGGGGTCGCGCCACGCCGGGAGGCCGGCGAACGACTCGGCCGACAGGACGAGCGTGAGGTCCGGCTCGCGACCGGCAGCGCGCTCGCGCTCGGCGAGCGCTGCCAGGGTGTCCACGGTGTACGACGGTCCGTCGCGATCGAGCTCGATCCGGCTGGCCTCGATCCGATCCTCCCCCGCGATCCCCGCCTCGACCAGGGCCAGCCGCACGGCTCCGTCACTGATCACGCGGCCCGGCTTGTGCGGCGGGGCGGCGGCGGGCACGACGAGCACCCGTTCGAGGCCCAGCTGGTCGCGGGCCGCACGGGCGAGGCCGAGATGGCCCAGATGGAACGGGTCGAAGGTGCCACCGAGGATGCCGATCGAACCCGGCCGGACCGCGACCGCGGCAGGCACCTCGGCGCCGGTTGCGCCCCGGCCCGACCTCACAGGCCCTCCCAGGGTTGCGCCTCCCATTCGAGCTCGACCGATCCGATCCGCACGGTGTCGCCGGGCCGGATCCCGAGCCTTCGCAGCTCGCCGTCGATGCCGAGCCGGGCAAGATCGCGCTGGAACCGTTCGGCGGACTCCTCGACGTCGAAGTTCGTCTGTGCCGCGATCCGCTCGATTCGCCGGCCGTGAACGGCAAAGACGCCGTCCTCGACGACCTCGGCCCGGAATCCGTCGCCCATCGCCTCGATCCGATGGACGACGACCCCGGCCGGATCCGGCGGCGTGCCCAGCTCATCGGCCGGCGGGAGCATCGCCGCGATGCGCTCACGCAGGACGTCGAGACCGGCGCCCGTCTCGGCGGAGATCGCGACGACGTCGTCCCCGGCGGCCGCACGGGCCGCTCGGAACGCGGGCCACGCGGCGGCGGCGGCGGGCAGGTCGAGCTTGTTGAAGACCGTCAGGATCGGCTTCTCGAGCAGGGCCGGGTCGTGCGCCCGGAGCTCGTCGCGGATCACGTCGTGGTCCCAGCCCGGGTCGCGGCTCGAGCCGTCCACGAGGTGGAGCAGGATGCGCGTCCGCTCCACGTGGCGCAGGAACGCGTGACCGAGACCGGCGCCCATCGACGCGCCCTCGATCAGGCCCGGGACGTCGGCGATCGTCGGCCGCCGATCGTCGCCGGCGGCGTCGGGCCCGGCCAGGTCCATGACGCCGATGTTGGGCTCGATCGTCGTGAACGGGTAGGCCGCGATCTTCGGGGTCGCCGCCGTGAGCGCCGCGAGCAGGGTCGACTTGCCGGCGTTCGGCAGCCCGACGAGCCCGATGTCGGCGATCAGGCGGAGCTCGAGTCGGAGCCAGCGCTCCTCGCCCGGCTCGCCCTTCTGGGCGTGCCTGGGCGCCTGGTGGGTGGAGGTCTTGAAATGGGTGTTGCCGAGGCCGCCACGGCCACCGCGCGCGATCATCGCGGTCTGCCCGACGGCGACGAGGTCCGCGAGGAGCGCGCCGGTCTCGTCCTCGAACACGGCCGTTCCGGGCGGCACCGGGATCACGAGCTCGTCGCCGGCCGCCCCGTGGCGTCGTGCGCCGCCACCACGGCCGCCGGGCGTCGCCTTGAAGTGACGCTTCTGGCGGAAGTCACGCAGGGTGGTCTGGCCGGCATCGACGCGCAGGTGGATCGATCCACCGCGACCGCCGTCACCACCGTCCGGTCCACCGCGCGGGACGTGGGCCTCGGTCCGGAACGTCGCCGCTCCATCGCCGCCCGCACCGGCCTTCACGAAGATCTTGACGCGGTCGAGGAACATCGGGTCGATTGTCGCATCCGTCCGCCCCGGCCAGCCCCGGCGCCGATCAGGGGCCCGTTCGCCTCATGTGGCGCCGGGTCGATCGGTCGGGAGTCCGGCCCGGCGACGCGACGTCGGCCCTCCTCCGAGCCGACGGCGCATCGCGGGTGGTTCAGATGCTCAGAGGTAGCCCAGCGGGTTGACCCGGCTGCCGCCGTCCCAGATCATGCCGCGCCAGACCTCGAAGTGGAGGTGTGGCCCGGTGGCGTAACCGGTCGAGCCGACCCGGCCGACCTGCTGACCGCGCGCGACCCGCTGGCCGCGCCCGACCGAGACCGAGGACATGTGGTTGTACGTCGTGTACAGCCCGGAGCCATGGGCGATCCAGACCTGGTAGCCGCCGCCGTTGCTCTTCCAGCCGGCGAAGATCACGCTTCCACCACCGGCGGCGAGGACGCGCGTCCCCGAGTCGGCGGCGATGTCCAGACCGTAGTGGCCGTAGTGGAAGTACTGGCTGATGTAGCCGCCGGCGACCGGCCAGGCGAACTTGCCGCCCGTGTAGGTCGTCGGGGGGCGTGTGGATCCACCGCTGCTGCCGCCGCTGCTCGGCGCCGTCTTGCGCGGCGTCGCGGTGGGCTTCGGGGTCGCGATTCCGGCTGAGCGCGCGCCGGGGATCGTCAGGGTCTGGCCGACGACGAGATTGGGGTCGTCGAGCTCGTTGACGCTGATGATGTCGGCGGGGTCGACCGAGTGCTTCGCTGCGAGCGCCTCGAGGGTGTCACCCACCTTGACCGTGATGACGAGGCCGTCGACCGGGGGGATCGTGAGGACCTGGCCGATGTGGAGGTCGGACTTCGAGGTCAGGCGGTTGGCCCACCACAGCGTCATCATCGAGACGTCGAAGCGGTTGGCGATGCCGACGAGCGTGTCGCCGGAGCGGACGCGGTACGTCCGGATCAGGTCCTTGCCGTCGGCGACGGTCGTGTCGACCGAGACGGGCTTGAGGAGGGTCCCGTCCGTCGCGAACGGTCCTTCGATCGTGATCCGCTCGTCGGGCGCCTGGCCCGAGGCGACGGCCGCGAGGCCGGGGTGGTCGAGGCCCGTGTTCGCATCGGACACGCGATCGTCGGTGCCGCCGAGGGGGGCGTCGGCGATGCCGTCCACGATCCCGGCAACCGCGCCGCCGAGGGCGATGCGCGGCTCCGCGCCGGCGCCGTTCGTGCCGCCGGAGGGGCCGGCGACGGCGTTCGTGCCGAGATTGCTGACCACGAGCGCGATGGCGACGAGGCCGACCGCCGTCATCGACACGAGACGGTCGCCCGAGAGGCGCGGTCGACGGATCGAGCCGGACCGGACGCTTCGGGCGATCGAGATGCTTTGTCGCTGGAGGTTGATGGCGGCCGACGATCGGCGGCCATGGTCGGAGCGCGGGCGCGCGATCAGGCGCCGCAGACCGACCGCTGCGTTACGCAATACGGTCTCCTGATGAGTGCCGGCCGGTCAAGGGCGGGGGTGCAGCGCGTGGATGAGGCGCCTGGGTCGGGACCGTCCGGTGAGGTCGCGTCTTCGAGCTGGGGGTCTCAATGCGCGGCCGAGCCCGCTCGCAGCAGGCTGTCGACTTCGACAAAACCGTAACAGAGTCGTAACGCTGGCGCAAACGCTGGTTGTTGCGCGTAACCGCGTTCGTCAGGTTCGGGGTTCCGGCCGGGGTCCCCGAAGGCCTGTCAGGCGTCGAGGCTCTTGGTCAGGGATCCCAGGAACTGGACGTTGTTCTCGGTCTTGGCGAGGCGGTTCAGAAGGAGCTCGATGCCCTCGTTCGTGCCGACGGCCGACAGCATCCGGCGCATCGTCCAGACCATCTTGAGCGTGCCCTCCTCGAGGAGCAGCTCCTCGCGGCGGGTGCCCGAGCGCTGGACGTCGATCGCGGGGAAGATCCGCTTCTCGGCCAGCTTCCGGTCGAGGATGAGCTCCGAGTTGCCGGTGCCCTTGAACTCCTCGTAGATGACGTCGTCCATCCGCGAGCCGGTGTCGACGAGGCAGGTCGCGATCACGGTCAGCGAGCCGCCCTCCTCGATGTTCCGGGCGGCACCGAAGAACCGCTTCGGGGGGTAGAGGGCGATCGGGTCGATGCCGCCCGACAGCGTCCGGCCCGACGGCGGCAGGGCCAGGTTGTAGGCGCGCGCGAGGCGGGTGATCGAGTCGAGCAGGATCACGACGTCGCGGCCGGTCTCGACCTGGCGCTTGGCGATCTCGAGCGCCATCTCGGCGACGTGGGTGTGGTTCTCGGTCGGCTCGTCGAATGTCGAGGAGATGACCTCGCCCTTGACGCTCCGGCGCATGTCGGTGACCTCCTCGGGCCGCTCGCCGATCAGGGCGACCATCAGGAGGATGTCCGGGTAGTTCGTGCTGATGCCATTGGCGATGTGCTTGAGGAGCATCGTCTTGCCGGCCTTCGGCGGGCTGACGATCAGGGCGCGCTGGCCCTTGCCGAGCGGGTTGACGATGTTGATCAGCCGCTGGCTGAGGTTCTTCGGGTCGTTCTCGAGGTTGATCAGCTCGAGCGGATGGATCGGGGTCAGGTCGCCGAAGACGGGCCGGCGACGGGCGGTGTCGCTGTCGACGCCGTTGACGGCGTCGACGCGCAGCATCCCCCAGTACTTCTCGGCCTCGCGCGGGGCGCGGACCGCGCCGCTGACACGATCGCCGATCCGCAGGCCGAAGCGGCGGACCTGGCTGGAGCTGACGTAGACGTCGTCCGGGCTGGGCAGGAGGCCGTGCCGCCGGAGGAACCCGAAGCCCTCGTCGACCACGTCGAGGATGCCACTTGCGTAGGCGTGCCCGGCACGCTCGGTCTGGCGCTCGAGGATCCGCTCGACGAGGTCGTCCTTGCGCTCCTGGGTGCCGGTCTCGAGCTCCAGGTCGCGGCTGACGGCCCGGAGCTCGTTGACCGACATCTCGCGCAGGTCGGAGACGTCGAGGTCGTTCCGCTCCCGGGCAGCCTCCAGCTCCTGCTGCTCCTCGTACTCGCTGACGGGGGCGCGCGAGGCGACCTGGTTGCGTCGGCGCGGTCGCCGATTCCGGGAGCGCTGGTCGGGACCGAGTTGGGGCATGGGTGGGAACTTCCCCTCAGGAGGAACGGGAACGGGACGGTGGGCCGCGTCCGGGCTGGATTTCCGCGCGGAATCGCTCCGCTGCGCAGCCGGTCTGGGATGCCCGGGATGATACGCCCCGATTCGGGCCGCGTCAACGAAGTCGCCCGACGGGCCTGTACGCGCTCATTTGAGCGGTTGACTTGGCATTCGTGCGGTTCGTATCCTCCCGCTGTGCCACCTGACCCCACGGGCCTGCGGACGTCGGCCGTCGCGGATGCGATCCGGACCACGCGCCTGATCGCGGTCCTGCGCCGGGTCGAGCCGCGTGATCGTCTGCTCGCGCTGGTCGACGAGCTCCTCGCGGCCGGCGTGCGAGTGTTCGAGATCACCTTCGACGCCAGCGATGCGGCGGCCGACCTCGACGTCGTCCGCGCGAGGGTCGGCGAGGACGGGTGGATCGGAGCCGGAACCCTCCGGACCGCCGCGCAGCTCCGGGCCGCGATCGACGCGGGGGCGGCCTTCGGCGTCAGCCCGCTCCTCGACCCGGAAATCCTCGGCGCGGCGTTCGAGGCCGGCCTCCCGTTCGTGCCCGGCGCCTACTCCCCGACGGAGGTCGACGCCGCCTGGCGGGCCGGCGCGACGTTCGTGAAGCTGTTCCCGGCCTCGTCGCTCGGACCGAGCCACGTTCGCGAGCTGCGCGGACCCCTGCCCGAGATCGCGACGATCGTGACCGGAGGCATCGATGGGTCCAATGCCGAGGCCTTCCTCGCCGCCGGGGCGACGGCGCTCGGCGTGGGCTCGGCCCTCCATCGGATGACCCCCGACGAGCGCCGCGCCCTGGTCGCGCGGTGCGCGGGATCCCGATGACGCTCGAGCACGCGCCGCTCGATGACGTCGCGCCGGACGCGGGTGCCCTCGCGGGCCGTGTCGCCCGCCTGTTCTTCGAGCGCCAGCTCACCAAGATCGAGATCGCGAGCCGCCTCGGGATCTCCCGGTTCCGGGTCGCCCGCCTGCTCGACCGGGCCCTCGCCGAGGGGATCGTCCGGATCGAGTTCCGGGATACGCCGGACCAGGACCGGGCCATCGGCCGACGCGTGGCCGAACGGTTCGGGATCGGGCGCTGCGTCGTCGCGGCCGCCGACGACGATCGAGCGGTCGCGCGGCTCGGCGCGGAGGTCGTGGACGGCCTGCTCGACCCCGGCGACGCGATCGGGATCGCGTGGGGCTCGACGGTCGCCCGCGTCGTGCGCGCGATGCCGGCCCGCGACGACGCGACGATCGACGTCGTCCAGCTCGCCGGCAGCTCCACCTCGTTCGACGCGGGCGAGGACCCCGGCGACCTGACCCGCATCCTTGCCGAGCGGCTCGGGGCGCGCCATCACCGGATCCATGCCCCGGCGTTCGTCGAGTCGGCCGAGCTCCGAGCGGCGCTCCTCCGCCAGCCGGAGGTCGCGGCCACGGCCGGACGGTTCGGCACGCTCGACGTCGCGGTCCTCGGGATCGGGGCCTTCGGCGGCGCCCACGCCGCGCCGAGCTCGTCCCTCCTCCGATCCGGCGCGCTGAGCACGGCCGAGGTCACGGCCCTGAGCGATCTCGGCGCGGTCGGCGACCTGATCGTCCACCCGTTCACCGCGGACGGCCGGTTCGTCGCCGCCGACCTCGCCGATCGGGCGATCGCGATCTCGATCGAGCAGCTCCGCGCCACCCCCAGCGTGGTCGCGGTCGCCGCCGGGCCCGCCAAGGTCGGAGCGATCCGGGCGGCGCTGGCCACGGGCGTCGTCGGCGTCCTCGTGACGGACGCGGCCACCGCGCAGGGCCTCCTCGCGTGAACCGTCTCGCGGATCGCGCGTGCCTCGTGACCGGCTCGACCGGGATCGCCGCAGCGGCGGCGCTCCGGCTGGCCGCCGAGGGGGCCCGCGTGTTCGTGGTCTCGCGCACCGAACCGCACGCGCGCGGCCTCGCGGACGGCATCCTCGCCAAAGGCGGCAACGCGGCGTGGACGACCGCCGATCTGGCCGACGCGGCCGCCGTCGAGGCCGCCGTCGCGGCCTGCGTCGAGCGTTTCGGTCGGATCGACGGCCTGTTCTCGGTCGCGGGCGGGAGCGGCCGACGCTTCGGCGACGGCCCGATCCACGACGTCACCCGCGACGCGTGGGACCGGACGCTCGAGCTCAACCTCACGACCCAGGCGCTGGTCTGCCGGAGCGTCGTCGCGCGGATGCGCGCCCAGGAGCCGAACGGCTCGGGGACGCGCGGCTCGATCCTCCTCATGGGCAGCGTGACCGCGACGGACCCCGCGCCGGAGTTCTTCGCGACCCATGCCTATGCCGCGGCCAAGGGGGCGATCACGGCCCTGATGACGACGATGGCCGCGGCGTACCTGCCGGACCGGATCCGGGTCAACGTCGTCGCGCCGGGCCTGACGGCGACGCCAATGGCACGTCGCGCGGCGGAGGACGACGCGATCCGGGCATACGGGGCGAGGAAGCAACCGCTGGCGGGCGAGCTCATGGACCCGCTCGAGGTCGCCCACGCGGCCGTGTACCTGCTCTCGGACGAGTCGAGGGCGGTGACCGGCCAGCTCCTCAAGGTCGACGGCGGCTGGTCGGTCGCGTCCGTGTCGCCACTCCCGGGGGGGACCGGCGCATGAGCCGTGCCTGGATGGCGGACCTGCCGCTGCTTGCCGAGGCGGACGTCTGCGTGGTCGGCTCGGGCTCGGCGGGCGCCACCGCGACGATCGCCGCGGGCCGCGACGGAGCGTCGGTGGTCCTCGTCGAGAAGCTGCCCTTCCTCGGCGGCACCAGCACGGCCGTGCTCGACACGTTCTACGGCTTCTGGACGCCGGGTGCACAGCCGCGCAAGGTCGTGGGCGGGCTCGCCGACGAGGTCGTCACGCGTCTCCGCGCGCTCGGCCCGGTCGTGGAGCGCCCGAACAGCTACGGCGCCGGCACCGGCGTGACGTATCTCGCCGAGCACCTCAAGGTCGTCTGGGAGGACCTCGTGGGCGAGGCCGGGGCCCGGGTCCTGCTCCACGCGATGCTCCAGGACGCCCTGGTCGACGCCGACGGCCGGGTTCGCGCGATCGTCGTCGCCACGAAGGCCGGCCTCGGACGGATCACCGCCCGGACGTTCGTCGACGCGAGCGGCGACGCCGACCTGTGCGCGTACGCCGGCTTCGGGCTCGAGACCGCCGGGGAGATCGACCCGGCCCAGACGCTCACGACGACGTTCCGGATGGCGAACGTGGACCGCGCGGCGCGCGTGATCGTGTCGAAGGACGAGCTCCACGAGCAGATGCGCCTGGCGGCAACCGACGGCTACGACCTTCCCCGGCGCGAGGGCTCGGATCACATCACGCCGATCGAGGGTGTCACGGCCACGATCATGACCCGCCTCGAACCGAACGAGCGCGGCGCGGACGGCCGGCTCGTCAACACGACCGATCCAGCCTTCCTGACCGCCGCGGAGATCGCCGGCCGTCGCCAGGCCCTCGAGTACGCCCGGTTCCTCGTCGACCGGGTGCCGGGCTACGAGCGGGCGTCGCTCGTCGCGCTCGGCACCCAGATCGGGATCCGCGAGACCCGGCGCGTCCACGGCGACGCGCGCCTGACCCGCGACGACGTCCTGGGCGCCCGCCAGTTCGCCGACCAGGTCGGCCTGTGCGGCGCCCCGATCGAGGACCACCGGGCCGGGCCCGATACCCGCTGGGTGTACATCCCGGACGGGGGCACGGTCGGGATCCCGTTCGGCTCGCTCGTCGTCCGCGACGCGGTCAACGTCCTCGTCGCCGGACGGTGCTTCTCCGCCACCCACGACGCCCATGCCTCGGTCCGCTCGATGGCCCAGTGCATGGCGATGGGCCAGGCCGCGGGGACCGCCGCGGCCATGGCGGCACGCCGGGCCGGCGCGGAGCGCGGCGCCGTCCGCGCCGTCGCGATCGACGACCTGCGCACGCGGCTGGCGGCCGCCGGCGCCATCCTCAGCCTCGGCGCGGCCACGGGCTCCGCGGCATGAGCTTCGTCCGGACCGTTCTCGGCGACATCGCGCCCGCTGATCTCGGGGTGACATACGCCCACGAACACCTCGTGATCGACGGCGGGCGCCCGGTCGAGATCTCGGCCGACTTCCTCCTCAATGACGTGGGCCGGCTCACGACGGAGCTCCGCGAGGGGTTCGCGGCCGGGCTCCGGGCGGCGATCGACATGATGCCTGCCGACTGCGGCCGCAGCCCCGCGCTCCTCGCCGAGCTGGCGCGGCGCTCCGGCGTCCACCTCGTCGCCGCGACCGGGCTCCACCACGAGAAGTTCACCGGGCCCGCGCACTGGAGCCTCCTCGCGACCGAGGACGAGCTGGCCGACCTGTTCACGGCCGACATCGAGGACGGCATCGACGAACGCGACTACCGCGGTCCGATCGTCCGCCGGACCACGATCCGGGCGGGAGTGATCAAGGTCGCCGGCAGCCTCGGCGGACCCTCGGATCGCGACCGGCCGATCTTTCGGGCAGCGGCCGCGACGCACCGCCGGACGGGGGTCCCGATCCACACCCACTGCGAGGGCGGCACCGGTGCCCTCGAGCAGGTCCGCCTGCTCGGCGAGGCCGGCATGCCGGCGTGGCGCGTGTCGCTCAGCCACGTCGACAAGGTGGTCGATCGCGGGTATCACCGCGAGCTGTTCGCGACCGGCGCGTCGGTCGTGTACGACCAGGCATTCCGCTGGGGCGACCGTGAGAACGGCACCCTCCAGCTCATCGAGTGGGCGGTGGAGGACGGCCACGCCGGCCAGGTGATGCTCGGGATGGATGCCGCCCGGCAGGGCTACTACGCGGCGTTTGGCGGCGCACCCGGGCTCCCGTACCTGCTCACCGCGTTCAGCGACCAGCTCGAGGCGCGCGGCGTCGGCGCGGACCTCCGGCGGCGCTTCTTCGTCGACAATCCGGCTCGGGCGTTCGCGTTCGTATCCGAGGAGGAGGGCTGATGACCGAGGGGCTGCTGACGAGTGTGGTCGGGTCGCATGCCCACCCGGGCTGGTTCGCCCACGGGATCGCGGCAGCGGAGCGCGGCGAGTTCGGGCCGGCCGACCTCGCGGAGCTGCTCGACGACGGCGTCGATCTCGCGATCCGCGACCAGGAGCGGGCCGGGATCGACGTGATCAGCGACGGCGAGATGCGCCGGGCGGGCTTCTTCACGGCCGAGTTCTATCGTCACCTGACCGGCGTCCGTCCGCTCTCGCCCGAGCGACGGTTGGGCGTCGGCGCGCACGACGGGCTGCATCGGTTCGCGGTCGACGAGGCGATCGCCGCGCCCGACGGGCTCGGCGTCGTCGCGGAGTACCGCGCCGCCCGTCCCCGGACCGACCGCCCGCTCAAGGTCACGCTGCCCGGGCCGTACACGCTGTCCGGTCGCCTGACGTACGGGACCGGCGAGATCTATCCGACCCGCGTCGCGGCTGCCGAGGCGTTCGTCCCGATCGTCGCGGCCGAGCTGCGTGGCCTCGTCGATGCCGGGGCGACCATCATCCAGGTCGACGAGCCATCGCCGGCGATCCATCCCGAGGCACCCGCCGACTTCGTCGCCCTGTTCAACGCCGCCATCGAGCCGGCCGTCGGACGGGCGCGGCTCGGGGCCCACCTCTGCTTCGGCAACTTCCTCGGCCGACCCCTCGCAGCGCGCTCGTACCGGCCGATCCTCGCCGCCATGCTCGGCTTCGCCGTGGATGAGCTCGTCCTGGAGTTCGCCAACCGCGAGATGAGCGAGGTCGGGATCCTGCGCGAGATCGTCGCCGCCGGGAAGGACGTCGCGGCGGGCGTCATCGATGTCAAGAACTCGCACGTCGAGACCGCGGACGAGGTGGCCGCCCGGGTCGACGCCATCCTCTCCGGCGGCGTCGCGCCGGATCGGCTCACGCTCGTCCCAGACTGCGGGTTCAGCCAGACGCCCCGCCACCAGGCCACCGCCAAGCTCGCCGCGCTCGTCACCGGCCGCGATCTCGTTCGCGGTCGGTCACCCTCGTAACCACCACCAGGAGGAGAACGGATCGTGCAGGCTCACCAGGTCACGATGCTCGGCACCGGGCTCATCGGCGACTTCTACACCGCGACCCTCCACGGCCAGCGCGGCCGCGACCGCGTCCGGGTCGTCTTCTCGCGCTCGGCGGAGCGCGGCACGGCCTTCGCCGAGCGCTGGTCGATCCCGGAGCACACGACCGACATGAAGGCGGCGGTCGAGCACCCCGACACCGACGTCGTGGTCGTCGGCCTGCCGAACTACCTCCACGAGGAGGCCGTCGGGCTGGCCGCGGCCGCGGGCAAGGCGGTCCTCTGCACGAAGCCGCTGGGGCGGACCGCCGAGGAGGCGCGCCGGATGCTCGAGACCGTCGAGAAGGCGGGTGTCTTCGGGGGCTACCTCGAGGACCTGTGCTACACGCCCAAGACCCTCAAGGCGATCCGCTCGGTGGAGCAGGGCGCGGTCGGCGACGTCACGTGGGTCCGCTCGCGCGAGACCCATCCCGGGCCGCACAGCGCCTGGTTCTGGGACGGCCGGCTGACCGGCGGCGGCGCGATCATCGACCTCGGCTGCCATTGCATCGAGATCATCCGCAACTTCGTCGGCAAGGGGAACCGGCCCGTCGAGGTGATGTGCCACACCGACACGCTCGTCCACCCGATCGAGGACGAGGACAACGCGATCGCGCTCATCCGCTTCGAGTCCGGCGCGATCGGCCAGTTCGAGGTGAGCTGGACGTTCCGCGGCGGCATGGACCTGCGCGACGAGGTCGCGGGCACGCATGGCACGATCTGGCTCAACCACTTCCTGCGCACCGGCTTCGAGATGTTCACCGCCGGCGGGCAGGGCGGCTACGTTGCCGAGAAGGCGGAGACGAGCGCCGGCTGGCTCTTCCCGGTGGGCGACGAGGTCAGCGAGCTCGGCTACGGCGACATGTTCAGCGCCATGTTCGACGCCATCGACTCCGGGCGCGAACCGCAGGAGACGCTCTACGACGGCTACGTCGTGAACGCGGTCATGGACGCCTGCTACCGGTCCGCGAAGAGCGGGCAGTGGGAGCCGGTGGAGCTGTTCGAGTGGCGGGGCGGGACCACGCCGCGGGCGGCAGGACCTCGAGCCGGAACGCCCGCGCGGTCGCCTCGCTCACCCGCCGGCGATCACCCGGTCCACGTAGTCGCCCGTGTCCGACTCCTTGAGGATCATCTTGACCCGGCCGTCGGGGAGCAGCTCGCG
>DASSPG010000147.1:0-3241 GCA_035699725.1 Candidatus Limnocylindrales bacterium
ACGACGCCGAGCCGCCCGGCCTGGAGGCGCTTGCCGCCGGCGAGATCGATGCGTTCCTGTGCGGCGAGCCCGTGGGCCAGGAGAAGATCGCGGAAGGCCTCCCCCTCCGGATGCTCGAGCCACCTGCCTATCACACGATGAAGACCGGGTACATCGATCGCGGGCTCGCGCTGGCTCCTGGGCCGTTCATCGAGGCGATCAACGCCGCGATCGCCAGACTGCATGCGGACGGCCGCCTCCGGGCGCTGTCGGAACAGTACTTCGGCGTCGACTACGCGACCGCAGCCGCGGAGTTCGATCTCGACTCCGTCGCGCAGACGCTGCCCTAGCCCGGGCGTGCCGCGCGCCGAGCCGCACGTCGCCGCCATGACCCGCTTCGGGCCTCCCGGTGTCGTGCAGCGCAGCCTGACCACGCGGCTCGTGCTGTCGTTCCTCCTCCTGTCGCTGGTGATCGTCGCGCTGGTCGCCGGCATCGCCTATGTCACCGCCCGCGCCTCACTCGAGGCGTCGCTCCAGGAGCGGCTGGATGCCGTCGCCGACGCGCGTGCGGATGCGCTGGATCGGTGGGTGGACGAACAGCGCCGGAACGTCGTGTTCATCGGTCAGCTGCCCGGGTTCGGTGATCGAGCGCGCGAGCTGCTCGACGGCACGACCGGTGCGCAGACGAGGTCGGCCGCGTACGAGGGCATCGCCGCCGTCCTCGGGCAGGCGGTTCGGCTCACCTCGGATGCCGAGGAGTTCCTCCTGCTCGACCTCGACGGGACGGTCCGGGTCGCGACCCGTCCCGAGTACGAAGGCGCGTCGCAGGCCGGAAGCGCCTTCTTCGAGGAGGGTGCCTCGCACACGACCGTCCAGCCCTTCTACACCTCCACCCTGACGGGGCGGCGGACGATGACCGTCGGGACGCCCGTGTTCGACCAGGACGGGAGGGGGCAACGCGTCGCCGTGCTGGCGGCGAACCTGAACCTGGAGCGCGTCGATCGGATCATCCTCGAGGGCAGCGGGCTCGGGCAGACCGGGCAGGCGTACCTCGTCGGCAGCGACGGTCGGTTCATCCACCCCCGGCTCAACGTGGACCCGTACACGACCGGGATCGCATCGCTCGGCATCGACCGGGCGCTCGACGGCGAGAGCGGCCGAGGGCTCTACCTCGACTACCGCGGCCAGCCGGTCGTCGGCGGGTACCGCTGGCTGAGCGAGCACCAGGTCGCCCTGGTCGCGGAGATGAGCCAGGCGGAGGCGTTCGCGTCGGCCGACCAGCTCGCGCTCGTGATCGGCGTCGTCGGGATCCTGTCCGCGGTGCTGCTCGCCGTCGGCGTGCTTGCCCTCAGCCGCCGGATCGCCCGCCCGATCTCGGAGCTCGCCGCCATCGCGACCCAGGTTGCCCACGGCGATCTCGACGCGGCGGTGCCCGTTACCTCGCGGGACGAGGTCGGCGCACTCCAGGCCGCGTTCAACGACATGACCTCCCAGCTCCGGGAGAACGTCGCCACCCTCGAGCGGCGGGTGGAGGACCGGACCGCCGAACTGAGCCGCCAGCGCCAGTACTTCGCCTCCCTCGTCGACGTCAGCCCGGTCGCGGTCGTCACGATGGATCCCGAGGAACGGGTGTCCGGATGGAATCCCGCCGCGACGACGCTGTTCGAGTACACGGCGGACGAGGCGATCGGCCACCACATCGACGACCTCATCCTGCGAACCGAGGAGCTCCGCGAGGAGGGCCACGATCTCGCGCGCGAGGCGGCCGAGGCCGGCCGCGCCCAGCGCATCGGCCGGCGGATGCGCCGGAACGGGACGCTCGTCGACGTGGAGATCCTCATGGTGCCGCTCGTGATCGACGGTGAGCACCTGGGGTTCTACGCGATCTACCACGACATCAGCGAGCTCCAGGCCGCCCGTCGGGATGCCGACGCGGCCAACCAGGCGAAGAGCACCTTCCTCGCGGCGATGAGCCACGAGATCCGGACGCCGATGAACGCCGTCATCGGCATGAGCGGCCTGCTGCTCGACACGCCGCTGACCGACGAGCAGCGCGACTACGCCGAGACGATCCGGACCTCGGGCGACGCGCTCCTCACGATCATCAACGACATCCTCGACTTCTCGAAGATCGAGGCCGGCCGCTTCGAGCTCGAGGCGCTGCCGTTCTCGATCGACGACACGGTCGCCGCCGCCGTCGCCGTCCTCGCACCGGCGGCCAGGAAGAAGGGGATCGACCTCCGGCTCGTCGCCCCGGCCGATCGGGCGCCTACGCTGGTGGGCGACCCGGGCCGCATCCGGCAGGTCGTGCTCAACCTGCTGTCCAACGCGGTGAAGTTCACGGAGCGGGGCGAGGTCGTCGTCACCCTGTCCGGCCAGCCGGTCGCCGACGGGCCGGGCAACGATCGCTCGCGATGGGAGCTCGAGATCTCCGTGCGCGACACCGGGATCGGCATCCCGCCGGATCGGGTGGGGCGACTGTTCGCGTCCTTCAGCCAGGCTGATGCCTCGATCGCACGGCGGTTTGGCGGCACGGGCCTGGGGCTCGCGATCAGCCGCCGGCTCGCGGAGCTGATGGGCGGAACGGTCGGCGCCGAGAGCAGCGGGGTTCCGGGCGAGGGCTCGACGTTCAGGTTCACCTTCCGCGCGGATGTCGCGACCACCGCGGTGAACGAGTCGGCCGCGACCGCGACACCCGACGGAGATGCCGTCACCCTCCGGTCCGATCTCCGTGTCCTGCTCGTCGAGGACAATGCGGTCAACCGCAAGCTCGCACTGCGCCTCCTGGAGACGCTGGGCTACCGGGCGGACACGGCGGGCGACGGCAGAGAGGCGCTCGAGGCCCTGGCACGGAGCGACTATGACCTGGTGCTCATGGACGTCCAGATGCCCGAGCTCGACGGTCTCGAGGCGACCCGCCGCATCCGGGCCCGCTGGCCGGGACGGCCCCTGCACATCGTGGCCATGACCGCCAACGCGATGCAGGGTGACCGCGAGGCGTGCCTCGCGGCGGGCATGGACGACTACGTATCCAAGCCCATCCGCCCCGACGAGCTTCGCGCCGCCATCGGCCGGGTGCCGGCTGGAGCGGTGGCGGAGGGATGACGACGCTCGAGCCGGACCTCGCCGTTCTGCGTGCCCGGATCGCGGAGCTCGAGGCTCGCGCGGCGGAGCACGAGCGTGCCCTGCGCGTGCAGGCCGCGCTCTACCGGATCGCGGAGACCGCGGCGTCGGCCGACAACATGTCGGACTTCTACCGCCG
>DASSPG010000148.1:0-4752 GCA_035699725.1 Candidatus Limnocylindrales bacterium
TCGACTGCGGGCTGTTGAGCAGGCGACCGGCCTGGGAGTGGCGGCCGTGGTGGGCGCCCTCGGTCCCGCGCTCGCCGTCCCACATCGCGTGGGCGAACCGGAGCGTCTCCTCGAGCATCTCGAAGCGCTCACCGAGCGGCGGGAACGGGAAGCCGAGGCCGCGCGACTCCACCTCGTTCCAGGCCGCCCCGATCCCGAGCCAGGCCCTCCCGCCGGACAGCACGTCGAGGGTCGTGGCCGCCTTGACCCACAGGCCCGGGAGCCGGTAGTGGATGCCGCCGACCATGAGGCCGAGCCGGGCCCGCTCCGTGTTGGCGGCGAGGTAGCCGAGGGTCGTCCAGCCCTCGAGCATCGGCTCGTCGATCGCGCCGACGCCCCGGATCTGGAAGAAGTGGTCCATCACCCAGATCGAGTCGAACCCGACGTCGTCCGCCGTGCGGGCGACGCGAGCCAGGGTCGGCCCGATCGCGTCGGGGCCGCCGGGCCAGGTGAACGACGAGATCTGCAGGCCGAACTTCACGGGTGGTGCCTCTGGCTGGGAGCCGGGCCGGCGGGTGCCTGCCGGTCGGTTGCGGAATGCTAGTCGCCCGGGGCGAAGCGGTCCCGCCGGCCCGCCGGCTCCCCGGCCGCACCGCGATCGTCGGCCCCGCGAATACGCAAAGTTGGGGATGCGCGAGCCCCCTTCGATCGCCGATCGTAGGACACGAGGGACGCATCGCACCGGTGCGTTTGGATCGGTCTCCTGGGCCACGGGAACCCGATCACGCCGTTCGCGGGATCACTCCACCGTCATCGCTCCGCCCGTCGCCCACCCCAAGGGCGCGACGGGCGGTTCGATTCCCGGGTCGGACCGGCGACGCGGCGCGCCGACATGGACTGCCGCCGCGCCCCTAGACTCGCCCACGATGCGTGCCCTCGCCGCGTACCGTGGACTCCTCTCCAATCGACCCCTGACGAAGCTGCTCGGCGGCGAGTTCGTGAGCGCGATCGGCGACTGGCTGTACATCGTCGGAATCCTCGTCGTCATCTACCGCGAGACGGCCGATCCCGCGCTCCTCGGCGTCTTCGGCGCCCTGCGCACGCTGCCGTACGTCTTCCTGTCGATTCCGGCCGGCGTCGTCGCCGACCGCTTCGACCGTCGCCAGATCCTCCTCCTGACCGATCTGGCGCGCGGCGCGTGCATGCTCGGCATGGCCGTCCTCGTCGCCACCGACGGTCCGGTCGTCGCCATCATCGGGCTGTCGATCCTCGCGGCGTGCTTCTCGACCTTCTTCTATCCCGCGATCGGGGCGTACCTTCCGAGCCTCGTCGGCGATGAGCGGCAGCTCGGGCCGGCGAACAGCGCATGGTCGAGCCTCGACAACATCGGGTTCATCGTCGGGCCGGCTCTGGGCGGCCTCCTCGTCGCCACGGGCGGGGTCACGTTCGCGTTCCTGATCAATGCGCTCACGTTCGTCGTGATCGCCGTCGTGCTCTGGACGCTGCCACCGTCGAGGGCGGGCGCTGGCCCGTCGGGTGCGGTGACGCCGCCCGTGACGGCCACCGACGCGACCGGCTCGACGGCCGGGCCGCTCGAGGCCGCCTCGAGTGCGGCCACGGGGCCCGAGCCGAGCGGGCCCGTGGATCCCCGACCGACCGTCCGACCGCTCGTCCGACCGCTCGCCGGCATCGGCCTCCTCCACTTCGCGGGCTACGCCATCGCGGGTGGGATCCCCGTCCTGACCGTCCTGCTCGCGACCGAGACGCTCCGGGCGGGCGAGGCCGCGACCGGGCTGCTCAACACCGCGATCGGGATCGGCGGCGTCACCGGGGCGGTCGTGTCGGGGGCGCTGGTGCTCCGCCGGCGCCTCGCGCCGGCGCTGGCGATGGGGGTCCTCGCGATGGCCGCCGGGATGGCGCTGCTCGGGGCGTCGGGGGTCGTCGTGTGGGCGATGGTCGCGATCGCGCTCGTCTCCGCGGGCAATCTCGTCCTCGAAGTCGTGACGACGACGATCTTCCAGCGGGTCACGCCCGATCGAATCCGCGGACGCGGCCTCGGGGTCCTCATGACCGTCTCGACCCTGGCCGAAGCGATCGGGTCGCTCGCGCTGCCGACCCTGGTCGCGGCTGCCGGAGCGTGGCCGGCCCTCCCGATCCTCGGCGCAGTGATGGCCGTGGCCGGCGGCGCCTCGATCGTGCTCATCGGCGGAGCCGCGACGCGGCCGTCCAGCCCATTCGAGGCGATCCTCGCCCGGGTCGCGAAGCTGCCCCTGTTCACCGGCGTCGGATCGAGCGCGCTCGAGCGCGCGCTGGCGCGGCTCGTCGAGACGCCCGTCGCGGCGGGAACCGCGGTGGTGACCCAGGGCGACGCCGCGGATCGGTTCTACATCATCGAGTCGGGCCGCTTCACCGTCAGCCAGACCGACGCCGATCCCGACGGGCGTCGGCACGTCCTGCGCCGGCTGGGCCCGGACGACGTGTTCGGCGAGCTCGGCCTGCTCACCGGCGCACCGCGCTCGGCGACCGTCACAGCGGACACGGACGGCGTCGTCCTCGCCCTCGATCGGGGAGACTTCCTGGCCCTCGTCGGCCGGACGGGGACGCTCCGGGCCCGCCTCCTCGGCCTGTACGACCCGGGGCCGTCCGGCGGCTAGCCGGATCGTCCGTGCGTCGGGACGGCCAGGCCGTCGAGATGGCCGGGGCCGAGCAGGACAGACGAGCCACCCCACCCCGTACCCGAGTCCGGTTGCCGCGATGCACCGGGCGGACTAGGCTCGCCGGGGTCATGGTCGAACGACCATGTCGCGGGGGGTTGGATCCGCCGACATGACGCAGGCACGCGACTCCGACGACGGGACGACGCCGGTCCGCTCCGGCGCCGCCTCGAACGGCCGCGTCGGCGACCCGGACGAGATCGAGCAGATCGCCCACGTCGGCAGCTGGACGCTCGATCCCGCGACGGGCGAGGCGACCTGGTCGCCCGAGATGTACCGGATCCTCGGGCTCGATCCCACGGGATCGGCCATCGCCCTGCCCGCGATCGACCAGCTGTTCACGAGCGAGAGCGTCGAGCGGGTCACCGCGGCGATCGGCCGGGCGCTCGAGACCGGCGAGCCGTGGCACGAGGAGCTCGAGCTGCTCCGGCCCGGCGGCGGATGGGTGATGAGCAACGGGATCGCCGAGCGCGACGAAGCCGGCCGGATCTGGCGCATCCGGGGGACGATGCAGGACGTCACCGAGCACCGCCGGCTCGAGGAGCAGCTCCGCCAGTCGCAGCGGCTCGAGGCGATCGGCCAGCTTGCCGGCGGGATCGCCCACGACTTCAACAACCTCCTCACCGCGATCCGCGGCTACGCCGAGCTGGCCCGGTCCGGACTCGAGCCGGGTCACGAGGTCGCCGGCGACCTCGACCACGTCGTGGCGGCTGCCGATCGGGCGCGCGAGCTCGTCGGCCAGCTCCTGGCCTTCAGTCGGAAGCAGGTCCTCGAGCCGCGCGTCATCGACCCCGGCGCGGCGGTCGAGGGGATCGTGCCCCTCCTGCGCCGCCTGCTCGGCGAGGGAATCCAGCTCACGGCACGCTCCGACGCGGACCTCGGCCGGATCACCGTCGATCCGGGGCAGCTCGGCCAGGTCATCGTCAATCTCGCCGTCAACGCCCGCGACGCGATGCCCCGCGGCGGCAACCTCGTGATCGAGACGACGAACGTCGAGCTCGACGCGGCCTACGCGGCCAACCATCCCGATGCCAGCGCCGGCCGCCACGTCGTGATCGCGGTGTCCGACAACGGTCACGGGATGGATGCCGCGACCCGGGCGCGTGCCTTCGAGCCGTTCTTCACGACGAAGCCGGCCGAGCAGGGCACCGGAATGGGCCTGGCGACGGTCTACGGGATCGTCCACCAGTCGGGCGGCTCCATCTATCTCTACTCGGAGCCCGGTCGTGGGACGACGTTCAAGCTCTACTTCCCGCGGACCGACCAGCCTCTGACCGATGTCGCGACGGTCCCGGCCCCGAAGCGGCGCGTCACCGGGACCGAGACGATCCTGCTGGTCGAGGACGACGACGACGTCCGCAGCTTCGCCCGGCGGGTGCTCTCGGGCGCCGGGTTCACGGTCCTCGACGCGGATCGGGGCTCGACGGCGCTCGAGCTCGCGGCCCGGGTTCGCGGCCCGATCCACCTGCTGCTCACCGACGCGGTCATGCCGGGATTCGACGGGCTGGAGCTGGCCGAGCGGCTCGTCGCGGTGCGCCCGGGGCTGCGGGTGCTGTGCGTCTCGGGGTTCAGCGAGCACGCGGTGCTCCAGCACGGCGCGGCGACGCTCGGGATGGCGTTCCTTCCCAAGCCGTACCGAGCCGAGGACCTGCTGGGCCGGGTGCGCGCCGTCCTGGACGCCTGAGGCCACGGCCCGTCGCTCGAGGGGCTCGCGCAGCGATCGCGCGGACCTCGCGCGCGACCCCGCGCGGCGGTGGCGTGGACCTCGCGCGCGACGCGCGCACGTGAGGTGAGGGTTGCGAGGTGCGCGGGCAGGGGCGTGCTTGGCCGGCGTAGTGCCGGCTGGCGCAGTGCCGGCCGGAGCCGTGCTCCGGCGCCGCGCGGGCAGGAGGACGTCCAGTCCGGATACGAATCGCCGCAGACGGCTCCGCAGCCGATGGATCGGGCCGGCGCCTGTGACATCGAACCTGTCACAGGCATGGTCGAGGATCCGGACAGGCGGAGGTCGACCGGGACCTTCGTGACCGGGCAAGGGGGTCGCATTGACCGATCCGACGGA
>DASSPG010000149.1:0-3245 GCA_035699725.1 Candidatus Limnocylindrales bacterium
CTCGGCGGCGCACGTGTCGACCATCGCGTAGCCGGGACGAAGGCCGAGAGCCTGGCGCGCGTCGCGCAGGCTGACCTCCTCGACGCCGGCCATCGTCGCGAGCTCGCGGTCGCCGAAGCCCGCTCGCTTGGCGGTGGCGAGGAGGGTGGCGGCTTCCGGGTCGCGCGGGTCGGCGAGGCGCTCGCGGTACGTCCGGACCTCGGCCTCGAGGCCGACGTTCCGGCCCATCTCGGCGAGGAACCACGGCGCGATCCCGGTCGCCTCGCGGACAACGGACTCGGGGACGCCGCGCCGGAGGAGGCCGAGGAGGCGCCACAGGCGCGAGTCCGACGGCTCCAGGAACCGGCGCAGGACGATCGGCGCGGCCGTCCGCTGGGCGTGGCGGGTCGATTCGCAGGCGTCGCCGGCCTCGTCGATCCAGGTGATCGGCTCGTCGGCCTCGGGGTCGCCGCCGTAGACGCCGCCCAGGTAGTCGAACATCGGCGTCCAGCTGGGGTCCTCGGCGAGCGGCCCGGCACCTGCCTGCTCCAGTCCCCGGAGGGCCTTGTTCAGCGCCGACCCGAACGTCCGGTCGATCGCCATCACCTCGCCGGTCGCCTTCATCTGGCTGCCGAGGGTCCGGTCCGCGGTCGGGAACTTGTCGAACGGGAAGCGCGGCAGCTTGACGACGACGTAGTCGAGCGCCGGCTCGAACGCGGCGACGGTCGTGCCGGTCACGACGTTCGGGATCTCGGCCAGCGTCCGCCCGACGGCGATCTGGGCGGCGACCCGGGCGATCGGGTAGCCGGTCGCCTTGGACGCCAGGGCCGACGATCGCGAGACGCGCGGGTTGACCTCGATGACCGCGTACTCCGTCGAGTCCGGGCTGAGCGCGAACTGGACGTTGCAGCCGCCCTCCACACCGAGGGCCCGGATGATCGCGAGAGCCGCGCTCCGGAGCCGCTGGTGGACCGGGTCCGGGAGCGTCTGGACCGGCGCCACGACGATCGAGTCGCCGGTATGCACGCCGAGGGGGTCGACGTTCTCCATCGAGCAGACCGCGATGCACGTGTCCTCGGCGTCGCGCATGACCTCGTACTCGATCTCCTGCCAGCCGACGAGGCACTGCTCGACCATGACCTGGCCGATCGGGCTGGCGCGCAGGCCGGCCTTGACCCGCTCGCGGTACGCCACCTCGGTCTCGACGATCCCGCCGCCGGTCCCGCCGAGCGTGAACGCCGGGCGGACGATCGCCGGCAGGCCGATCTCGCGCAGGGCGTCTTCGACGCCGGCTTCGTCCTCGACGATCCAGCTCGGGGCGTACGGCTGACCGATCCGGTCGAGCAGGTCGCGGAACGCCTCGCGATCCTCGGCCATCCGGATCGCCTCGAGGGGCGTGCCGAGGAGCCTGATCGGGTGGCGCTCGAAGACGCCGGCCTCGGACAGGGCGGCAGTCAGGTTGAGCGCCGTCTGGCCGCCGAGGCCGGCGAGCAGGCCCTCCGGCTGCTCCCTGGCGATCACGGCCTCGACCGCCTCGACGGTGAGCGGCTCGAGGTAGATCGCGTCGGCGACGCTGGGGTCGGTCATGATCGTTGCCGGATTGCTGTTGACGAGAATCGTCCGGATTCCCTCGGCGCGCAGGGCGCGGCATGCCTGGGTCCCGGCGTAGTCGAACTCGGCCGCCTGGCCGATCACGACCGGCCCGGAGCCGAGAATCAGCACCGAGGCGGGTCTGCGGCGCTCCGCCACGGCCTCGGTTCCGCTCGAGGGGCCCGCCGACTTCACCATCCAGTCGCCCCGGGACTGGTACGTCGGGTACCCGAGGGCCCGCGGCCCGCTGGAGCCTGGCTGTTAGCCGTCAGCGGCAAACTCCGGGCGCCAATCGTGCTGGCGGACGCGGATTGGCGCCGCAGCAGTCCCACCGTGACTGTTGAGGCAGATCGTCGAGACCGACCGCTCACCGCGGCCCCTTCCCCGCCCGCTCGGTCGCGCGGTCCACGAACCGGTCGAACACCGCGAGCGCGTCGAGCGGGCCCGGCGCACCCTCGGGGTGGTACTGGACGGTCTCGATCGGGAGCGTGGCGTGGCGGAGGCCCTCCACGGAGCCGTCGTTCAGGTTCAACTGGCTGACCCGGAACCCGGACGACGCCGCGATGGACTCGCCGACCACCTGGACCTCGTGGTTCTGGGCGGTCACCTGGACCAGGCCGAGGTCCACGTCGCGGACCGGGTGGTTCGCCCCGTGATGGCCGAACCGGAGCCGGGTCGTTTCCGCGCCGGCGGCTCGAGCCACGATCTGGTGGCCGAGGCAGATTCCGAGCAGCGGACGGCCGTCATCGATGATCGACCGGGCGAGCGCGACCGGCCCCGCCAATCGTGCCGGATCGCCCGGACCCGGCGACAGGATCAGGCCGTCGATGTCCGACGCCAGCGCGACCGCGGTCGAGATCGTGTGGGGCAGGATCCGGACGCGCGCCCCGCGCCGCCGCATCGCCCGCACGATGTTCGACTTCAGCCCGAAGTCCACGATGCCGACCAGTGGGCCCCCGTCCTCCACCCGTCCGACGTCCATGATCGACGACGGCGAGACCTGCCCGACGAAGTCCTGGTCCTCCCAGCGCGGCACCGCGCGCGCCCGCTCCACCGCCGCATCGTGGTCCACGAATCCCGGTTCGGTCACGATCGCCCGCAGGCTGCCGTGCGTCCGGAGATGGCGCGCCAGCCCGCGGGTGTCCACGCCGGCGATCGCCGGGATCCCGGAGCCGCGGAGCAGCGATGACAGCTGCCGGACGTCGTCCAGCACGGCGGCGGTCGCATTGGCCACGACGAGGGCCCGCAGCCACGGCTGGAGCGACTGGTCGTCGTCGATCAGGCGGCCGTAGTTACCGATCAGCGGGTAGGTCATCACGACGACCTGGCCGGCATACGACGGGTCCGTGCAGACCTCCTGGTAGCCGGTCTGCGACGTGTTCACGACGAGGTCGCCGCCGGCCGCCTGGGCCGCCCCGAACGCGATGCCCGGGAACACCGTCCCGTCCTCCAGGGCCAGCAGCGCGGGCCCGAGGTCGCCGACGCGGGGATCCACGATCGCGCCCGGCCGGGGCTGGGGCGGAATCGGCCGATCCAGCGCGATCACGACCCCCTCACACAGAAACGCCACCGGCCCGGCAGGGCTCGGTGGACGCGCGGACACTCGATCGTCGGCCTCCCTTCCGGCCTCACGGGACCGGTCCGCCGGCCTCACAGGACCGGCCGTCAGAGATGCC
>DASSPG010000150.1:0-10439 GCA_035699725.1 Candidatus Limnocylindrales bacterium
CGTCACCGAACGACGGGCCCTCGCGGCTGGGCCGGTACGGCCGGTCATCGGGTGCGCCGCGTTCGGACGGGCGGTCGCCGAACCCGAACCCGCGACGCTCCCCCGGCGGGGCGGATCGGTTCGGGCCGGAGCCGCGCGGCCCGCCGGCGCCACGCGGCCCGCCGGCTCCGCCACGCGGACCCCCGTGCCCGGGCCCACCGGCACCCTCGCGACGCGGCCCGCCCGGCCGTCGGGGACGGTCGCTGCCGTCGCGGTTCGGTCGATCAGCCACGAGCGGCCTCCGGCTGGCGTCGCCAGCGCTGTCCATCCCTGGTGTCCTCGACCGCGACGCCGCGCAACGCCAGTTCGTCGCGCAGCCGATCGGATGCCGCCCAGTCCCGGTTCGCCCGGGCGGCGGCCCGTTCCTCGAGCATGGCCCTCGTCTCCTCGTCCAGAGCCTCCGCGTCGGCCGGGAGGACGCCGAGCACCTCGTCGAACGAATGCAGGGCCTCCAGCGCGCGCACCGCATCGGCCGTCGAGAGCAGCCGGCCATCGATCCGGCGGTTCAGGTCCCGAACCAGGTCGAACACGACGGCCAGAGCGGCGGAGACGTTGAGGTCGTCGTCGAGGGCCTCGCCGAACGCGGCGTCGGCTGTGGCAAGCGCTCCGTCGAGCGTCGGATCGCCGGGCCCGCCCTCGCGGTAGGCGTCGAGCGCGGCCACGGCCGCATCGAGCCGCTCGACGGCGGCCGCCGCGGCCGCGAGCGCCTCTTCGCCGTAGTTGTTCGGCGCGCGGTAGTGAACCGAGATCAGCGCGAACCGCAGGGCGCGCGGCGAGACCCCGGCGTCGAGGAGCTCGCCGACCCGGGCGATGTTGCCGGTCGACTTGGCCATCTTGGATCCGCTCGTCCGAAGATGAGCGCAGTGCAGCCAGGTCCGCACGAAGGGCAGGCCGGTCGCGGCCTCGCTCTGGGCAATCTCGTCCTCGTGATGCGGGAAGATCAGGTCCACGCCGCCGGTGTGGATGTCGAACGAGGACCCGAGGTGCTTCATCGACATCGCCGAGCACTCGATGTGCCAGCCGGGCCGGCCCGGCCCGATCGCCGTGTCCCACGAGGGCTCGCCGTCCTTGGGGCCCTTCCACAGCGCGAAGTCCCGGACGTCGTCCTTGGCGTACTCGTCGCTCTCCACGCGCTCGCCGACGCGCATCTGCTCGGGATCGATGCGGGCGAGCCGGCCGTAGGCCGGCCAGGACGCGATCCGGAAGAAGATCGAGCCGTCGTCGGTGCGATAGGCGTGTCCGCGATCGAGCAGCGTCGAGATGAGGGCCACGATCTCGTCGATGTGGGCCGTGGCGCGCGGCAGGGCGTCCGGTCGCTGCATCCGGAGGCGGTCGGCGTCGGCGAGAAACACCGCGAGCCAGCGCTCGGTCAGCGCCTCGATCGAGGTGTCCGCCGCCGCGGCCCCCCTGATGATCTTGTCGTCGATGTCGGTGATGTTCATCACCCACGTCACCCGGAGGCCGCGCCTGCGGAGGTGGCGGACCAGGACGTCGGCGAACAGGAAGCTCCGGAAGTTGCCGACGTGGGCCGGCCCGTAGACGGTCGGGCCGCAGCTGTAGATGCGGACGTGGCCCGGCTCGATCGGTTCGAGCGGCCGGTCCTCGCCGGACAGCGTGTCGTGCAGGCGGATCGTCATCGCGTCCGCTCGAGGGTCGCGACGGCCCGCGCCGCGATCCCGCGACCGGCGCCCTCCATCCCGACGAGATTGCCGGTCGACGCCTTGACGTTGACCCGGTCGCCCGGCACGAGGAGCAGCTCGGCGATGCGCTCGCGCATGGCGTCGAGGCGGTCGCCGAGCCGCGGCCGAGCCGCCACGACCGTGATGTCCACGTGGCCGATGTCGAAGCCGGCGTCGCGGACCCGGCGCGTGACCTCGCCGAGCAGCTCGCTGCTGTCGACGCCGCGCGGCGTCCGGTCGTCCGCCGGGAACATCCGCCCGAGGTCGCCGAGACCGGCGGCCCCGAGCAGCGCGTCGGCAACGGCGTGCAGGACGACGTCGCCGTCGGAGTGGCCGGCCAGCCGGGGCGCGCCGACGATCGCGAGCCCGCCCAGCGCGAGGGGCTCGCCCGGCCCGAACGGATGCGCGTCGTCGCCGAACCCGACGCGGGGTCGGTCGGCGCCGAGGATCGACGCGGCCCGGGCCCGATCGATCGGGAGCGTCACCTTGAGGTTGTCCGACTGTCCGGGGACCACATGAACGGGAATCGTACACGCCTCCAGCAGGGCGGCCTCATCGGTGAACGTCCGCGCCGCCGTCGGCGGGAACCGGGCCCAGGCCGCCCGGAGGATCCCGAGCCGGACCCCCTGCGGCGTCTGGGCGAACCCGAGCCCCGTGCGGTCGACCGTGCCGGCGACGACGTCGCCGTCGACCCGTTTCAGCGTGTCGACCGCCGGCACGATGGGGATCGCGGCGCCATGGGTCGCGGTCGCCCGCACGACCCGCATGATCGACACGGCGCGGATGGCCGGCCGGGCGCCGTCGTGGACGAGCACGATCCGGTCGTCCGGGGCGCCGGATCGCTCGATCTCGGCCACGCCGGCCGCCACCGACTCCTGGCGCCGGGCGCCGCCCGCGACCACGATCGCGCGTGACGGCATCCACGGGGCCGCGCGCAGGTCCGCGACGCGGTCGCGAGGCACGACCACGACGATCCGGTCGATCAGATGGAGCGAGGTGAACGCCTCGAGCGTCCAGGCGAGGAGGGGCCGCCCGTCGATCGGCGCGGTGATCTTGTCGATGCCGCCCATCCGGGTCGCCGCCCCGGCCGCGACGATGACGACGTCGGCGATCGGCGTCGGGAGGTCGGTGGCTCCGCCTTCGCTCAATCGAGTCGGGGCTGGGCGAAGATCATCCGGCCGGCGACGGTCTGGAGGACGCGGGTGACCGAGACGTCGAGATCCTTGTCGATGTACCGGACTCCACCCTCGACGACGATCATCGTCCCGTCGTCGAGGAACCCGACGCCCTGGCCGGCCTCTTTGCCCTCCTGGATCACGCGGACCCGCAGCTCCTCGCCCGGCAGGACCGCGGGCTTGACCGCGTTGGCGAGGGAGTTGATGTTCAGCACGCGGACGCCCTGGAGCTCGGCGACGCGGTTCAGGTTGTAGTCGTTCGTGAGGATGGCCTTGCTCCGGACGCGGGCGAGCGCGACGAGCTTGGCGTCGACCTCCGCGACGTCCGGGACCGCCTCGTCGATGATCTCGATCGGCGTCGGCGAGTCCTTCTGCATCTTGGCCAGAATCTCGAGTCCGCGCCGGCCCCGGTTGCGCCGGAGCGTGTCAGAGCTGTCGGCGATGTGCTGCAGCTCGTCGAGGACGAACTTCGGCACGACGAGCGTGCCGTAGATGAACCCGGACTCGACGATCTCCGCGATCCGCCCGTCGATGATCGCGCTCGTGTCCACGACGATCCGCGGGTCGCCGCTCGCCGGACCCGGGTCGCCGCCGGCGCGTGGTCGGCGAACGATCCCGATCGCCTCGGCGGCGAGCATCAGGTCCTCCCGCTTGGCGACGGTGAGCCCCAGCATGCCGAGGCCGAGGAACAGCGACACCCCGAGCGGCAGCCACGTCCCGAGCGGATCCGGGAACGCTGCCAGCGGCAGCCCGAGCAGGAGCCCCATCAGGAGCCCGATGAGGAGGCCGATGACGGCCGTCACGAACTCGGCCGTCGAGAGCTGCTCGATCTGGCGGATCAGCCAGCCGGCCGGAACGACCGTGAGATAGGGCAGGATCGCGAACCCGACGACGAGCCAAGCGACGACCCACGCCGCGAGCAGCCCGCCACCCATCGGCGACTGCTCGAACAGTCGCGCGGATGCGGCGAAGGCGAGCCCGACCAGGCCCCCCAGGGCCGCGCCGAGCAGGCGGATGTTGCGGATCACGGGTTCCTCGCGTCGTCCTTGGCGAGCGGCGAGCCGGTCGCCAGCCCCTCTGCCGCGCCGGAGCCGCCGTAGCCTAGCATCGCGCCGCGACCGTGGTCACCCGCCGCGTGTCGCCGACGGTGCCTGCGAGCGCCGTCTCGATCGCCTCGCGTAACGTGCCGACGGCCACGATCTCGATCCCGGGCACCTCCGGAAGGGCCCCGCCCCGGCCCGCTCGAGGAACGATGGCCCGGGCGAAGCCGAGCCGGGCGGCTTCGCGCAGCCGGCGCTCCAGGCCGGCCACCGCGCGCAGCTCGCCGAGCAGCCCCACCTCGCCGATGGCGACCGTGCCCGGCCCGATCGGGCGGTCACGGAGGGACGAGGCCAGGGCCAGGGCGAGCGGCAGGTCGACCCCCGGCTCGTCGACGGCAAGGCCACCGGCGAGGTTGACGTAGATGTCGTGGCTCGCGAGCCCGATGCCCGCCCTCCGGGCAAGGACCGCGACCAGGAGCGCGACCCGGTTGGCGTCGACGCCGCTCGTCGTGCGCCGTGGCGTCCCGCCGGGACCGGGCGCGACCAGGCCCTGGACCTCGACGAGGAGCGGCCGCGAGCCCTCGAGGGTCGGCGCGACGACGCTGCCCGGGGCGGGCCCGTCGTGGTCGGCGAGGAACGCCCGCGCGGGGTCGGCCACCTCGCTCATCCCGGATTCCCCCATCTCGAACACCCCGACCTCCTCGGTCGATCCGAAGCGGTTCTTCGTGGCGCGCAGGAGGCGGATCGCGGCATAGCGCTCACCCTCGAGGGTGAGGACGGCGTCGACGAGGTGCTCGAGCGTCTTGGGACCGGCGATCGTGCCGTCCTTGGTGACGTGACCGACGAGGACGACGGCGATCCCCGCGGGCTTCGCCAGCTCCATGAGCCGCAGGGCGGCGCCGCGCACCTGGCCGACGCTGCCCGCCGGGCCGTCGAGATCGTCGACGGTCGCGGTCTGGACGGAGTCGATCACGAGCAGCGCGGGGTCGGATGCGGATGCAACGTCGGCAATTCGATCGATCGAGGATTCCGTGAGGACGTGGATTCCGCCGGCGGGTCCGGTCAGGAGCCCGAGGCGCTCCGCACGGAGCCGGACCTGGGCGGCCGACTCCTCGCCGGTGGCATACAGGACACGCTCCGGGCCCACCAGCGACGCGACGCCGGCTGCGGCCTGGAGCAGGAGCGTGGACTTGCCGATCCCCGGCTCCCCGCCCACCAGGACGAGCGAGCCGGGCACGAGTCCGCCACCGAGGACGCGATCGAGCTCGTCGATGCCGACCGGCAGCCGTTCGCGCGCGGGCTCGCCGACGTCGGCGAGCCGCGTGGCCGACGACCCGGCCGGCCCGCCCCCGGACTGGCGCGCCTGTCGCGGCGCCGAGCGCACCTGGGTCTCCACGAGGCTGTTCCAGGCCGAGCAGGCACGGCACTGCCCTTCCCAGCGGAGGAACGATTCCCCGCAGGACTGGCAGACGTAGCGGGTCCGGGGCTGAGCGGACGCCTTGCTCATCGCGAGCCGATCAGGCGCCGGCGGTCAGGCTTCGACCGGGGCCAGCGGCTCGGCGGCGTGGATGTCGAGGCCGGCTTCCGGGTCGCGGTCGACGACGATCGTCGTGCCCGGCTCGTACTTGCCGAGCAGGAGATGCTCGGCCAGGACGTCCTCGACCATGTTCTGGATGACCCGGCGAAGCGGGCGCGCACCGTACGCGACGTCGTAGCCGAGCTTGATGATGTGCTCCTTGGCGGCCTGGGTGACCTCGAGCAGCATCTGCTGGGCGCGGAGCTGGTCGCTGACCCGGACGAGCATCAGGTCAACGATCTGCGTGATCTCCTCGACGGTCAGCGAGCGGAACACGACCGTGGCGTCGATCCGGTTGAGGAACTCCGGCCGGAAGTTGTTCTTCAGCTCGTTGGCGACCTTCTCCTTCATCAGCTCGTAGGAGGTCTCGGCCTGACTCTCCGCGGTCGCCCCGCGATCGCGGAAGCCCAGCGACGAGTTCGTCTGGAGCTGCTTCGCGCCGAGGTTCGAGGTCATGATGATGATCGAGTTGCGGAAGTCGACGCGGCGGCCCTTGGCGTCGGACAGGTGCCCGTCCTCGAGGATCTGGAGGAGGATGTTGAAGACCTCGGGGTGGGCCTTCTCGACCTCGTCGAGGAGCACGACGCAGTAGTTCTTGCGGCGGACCGCCTCGGTCAGCTGGCCACCCTCGTCGAAGCCGACGTAGCCGGGAGGCGCTCCGACGAGCCGCGACACGTTGTGGCGCTCCATGAACTCGCTCATGTCGATCTTGATGAGCGCGTCCTCGCTGCCGAACATGAACTCCGCAAGCGCCTTGGCAAGCTCGGTCTTCCCGACCCCGGTGGGGCCGAGGAAGATGAACGAGCCGATCGGGCGCTTCGGGTCCTTGAGGCCCGCGCGCGCGCGTCGGACGGCCTTGGCGACGACCTCGATCGCCTCCTGCTGGCCGATGATCCGGCCGTGGAGGACCTCCTCCATGTGGAGCAGTCGCTCGGATTCCTCGGCGGCGATCCGGGTGACGGGGATGCCGGTCCACATCGCGACGACCTGGGCGATCTCCTCCTCGTCGACCGTCGGCTGGTCGCTCGAGACCTGCGACTGCCAGTCGGCCCGGAGGGCGTCGACGCTCTCGCGCGACGTGGCCTCGGCCTCGCGCAGGCGGGCGGCCTCCTCATACTCCTGGTTGTTGATCGCGGCGTCCTTCTCCTTGGTCACGCGGTCGAGCGCCTTCTGCGCCTCGCGCAACGCGGGCGGGGCGGACGCGTGACGGAGGCGCACCCGCGAGGCGGCCTCGTCGATCAGGTCGATCGCCTTGTCCGGCAGATGGCGGTCCGTGATGTAGCGGGTCGACAGGTCCGCCGCGGCCTTCACCGCGTCGTCGGTGATCGTGACCTTGTGGTGCTGCTCGTACCGCTCGCGGATGCCCATGAGGATGTCGATGGTCTGCTCGAGCGTGGGCTCCTCGACCATGACCGGCTGGAAGCGGCGCTCGAGGGCCGCGTCGCGCTCGATGTACTTGCGGTACTCGTCCAGGGTGGTGGCGCCGATGCACTGGAGCTCGCCCCGGGCGAGCGGCGGCTTGAGGATGTTGGCCGCGTCGATCGCGCCCTCGGCCGCCCCGGCACCGACGAGGGTGTGGAGCTCGTCGATGAACAGCACGGCGTCGTTCGTGTTGCGGAGCTCCTCGATGATCTTCTTGAGCCGCTCCTCGAACTCGCCGCGGTACTTGGTGCCGGCGACGAGCGACCCGATGTCGAGCGTCAGGACGCGCTTGTTGAGGAGCGTCTCGGGAACGTCGCCGTCCACGATCCGGTGGGCCAGCCCCTCGGCGATCGCCGTCTTGCCGACGCCCGGCTCGCCGATGAGGGCGGGGTTGTTCTTCTGGCGTCGGGACAGGATCTGGATGACCCGCTCGATCTCCTTCTCGCGCCCGATGACGGGATCGAGCTTGCCCGCGCGCGCGAGCTCGGTCAGGTTGATCCCGAGCTGGTCGACGGTGGGGGTCTTGCTCGCCCGCTTGGTCTCCTGGGCGCTTGGTCCGCTCGACGAGCTCTGCGACAGGACGCGGATGACCTCGTGGCGGACCTTGTCGAGGTTGACGCCGAGCGATTCGAGGACGCCGGCGGCGATCCCCTCGCCCTCGCGCACCAGGCCGAGGAGCAAGTGCTCGGTGCCGATGTAGTTGTGCCCGAGTCGACGGGCTTCGTCGATCGCGAGCTCGATCACGCGCTTCGCGCGGGGCGTCAGGCCCACCTCGCCCACGACCGGCCGGTCGCCCCGCCCGATGATGAACTCGACGGCCGTCCGGACCTTGGCCAGCTCGACGTTCATGTTCTCCAGGACGCGCGCCGCGACCCCCTCGCCCTCGCGGACGAGACCGAGCAGCAGGTGCTCGGTGCCGATGTAGTTGTGGTTGAACCGCTGCGCTTCGTCCTGGGCAAGCGTCAGGACCTTGCGGGCGCGATCCGTGAACTTGTCGAAGCGGTCCATGGATTCGAACGTTCGTTCCCTTGCGAGCGTCTCAGGGGACGCTCCGGCCATGCTAGCACGGAGCCATTGGCCCGCAATCAGTCGAACGGGCTACCTCGGGCGGGGGCCGCTCGACGGTCCGGCGGGGGGTCCGTCACCCCATGATTCGATGGATCCGCGCCGTCCGATGCCGGATCGCGGGGCCGATTCGATGAAGGAATCGAAACGACCCGCCGTCGGCGGGTCGTCTGCATGCGGATCGGGTGGTCGAACCCCGGATCAGGCGGGCCTGCCGCCGTCGTCCGATGGCTCGGTGCCGGGCTCGGACTCGGCGTTGGCATCCTCGGTCGCGGCGTCACTCGTTGCCAGCTCGGGCTCGGGCTCGGGCTCGGGCTCGGCCGCGGCGACCGTCTCGGGCTCGGGCTCGGGCTCGGCCGCGGCGACCGTCTCGGGCTCGGGCTCGGGCTCGGGCTCGGCCGCGGCGACCGTCTCGGGCTCGGGCTCGGGCTCAGGCTCGGGCTCGGCGACCGTCTCGGGCTCGGGCTCGGGCTCGGTCGCGGCGACCGTCTCGGGCTCGGGCTCGGCCGCGGTCTCGGGCTCGGCCTCGGCCTCGGCCGCGGTCTCGGGCTCGGCCGCGGTCTCGGGCTCGGACTCGGCCGCGGTCTCGGTGACCGCCTCCGGCTTGTCGCCGGTGGTTTCCGATGCGGCCAGCTGGTCGCGGACCTGGGCGAAGGCCGCCGCGAGCGTGTTGTCGATCCCGCCCTCGGGCTCCTGGACGGCATCCTGGGCGGACCACCCGCGCTCGGGGCGCGGACGACGCTCGCCACGCGGGGCGGACGACGGAGTCGCTCCACCACCGCTCGGCGCGGCACCCTGCTCCGGGGCAGGGCGGGCCGGCGCCTCCTCAGCCTGCTTGAGGCTGAGGCCGAGGCGGTGTCGCTCCGAGTCGAGCGAGATGATCTTCAGCTTGAGCGTCTGGCCCTCGTGGACGACGTCACCCGGGTGGGCGACGCGCTGGTGGGACAGCTCGCTGATGTGGATCAGGCCCTCGAGTCCATCGCGGACGCGGACGAAGGCTCCGAAGTTGACGAGCTTCGTGACCGTCCCGTCGATGACGTCGCCGACCTTGAAGTCGGCCACGGTCGAGTGCCACGGATCCGGCTGGAGGCGACGGATCGACAGGCTGATCCGACCGCGCTCGTGGTTGATGTCGATGACCTCGGCCTCGACCTCGTCTCCGACCTTGTAGCCGGACTCGGGGTTGTTGACCTTGTTCCACGAGAGCTCGCTCTTGTGGACGAGGCCGTCGATCCCGCCGAGGTCGATGAACACGCCAAACGGCGCGATCGAGCGGACGGTGCCGCTGACCTTCTGGCCGACCTGGAGGCTGCTGAACAGCTCGTCGCGCTTCTCGCGGCGCTCCTCGTACAGCGCGACCTTCTCGGACAGGATCAGGCGGTTCGCCTTGCGGTTGACCTCGAGGATCTTGAGCCGAAGCTTGCGGCCGACGAACGGCATCAGCTTCTCGGCGATCTCCTGGGCGGCGTCGCGCGGCTGGTCGTTCTGGTGTCGGCGCGGGAAGTCGACGATCTGGCTGATCGGGACGAAGCCGCGGATGCCGCAGTCGACGATCAGGCCGCCCTTGTTGTGGTCGATGACCGGCGCCTCGATGATGACGCCCGCCTCGAACTGCTCCTGCATCGAGCGCCACTTGCGCTCGAGGCCGGCGCGCCGGAGCGAGAGGACCGCGTGGCCCTCCTGGGACTCGGGCTGGAGGACGTATACGAGGACCGTGTCGCCGATGGCAAGCTGGGGCTGCGACTCGGCGTTGCGCCCGTACAGCTCGCGGTTGCTGACCACGCCCTCGGACTTGGCGCCGATGTCGACGAGGATCTCGTCCTTGTCGATGCGGACCACGGTCCCCTCGACGACGTCGCCATGCTTGAAGCTCTTGATGTCGGAGTCCTGCTCGGCAAGCAACTCCTCCATCGTCGTCGGCTCGGGACCGAGGTCGCGCGGAGCCGGGGCCTCGTCCTCTTCCTCTTCGGCGGCGGGAGCGTCCGCGGTCTCGTCGACGCTGAGGGATGATCCGGCGCTCGGCTCGTCCACCGTCTCCGTCGCCACGGTCGCGTCGGGCGCTGCCTCGTCGGACGCTGCCTGGTCGGACGCGGGGGCTGCGTCCAGCTGGACAGCCTCCGGCTCGGCCACAGCGGACGCGGGCTCGGGCTCGGGCTCGGGCGCAACCTCGACCGGCGCCGCCTCGGCCGCCGGTGCATCGGCTGCCGCAGCGTCGTCGCTGGTCTCGGGGGCATCGGTCGCCGCGCTGGTCGCGGTCGGCTCGACGGTGGTGGGCTCGTCGGCGACGGCGGTCGCCGTCGCGGCCCGATCGGGGGTCTGGTCCTCGCCGGAGGCGGTCGCCTCAGCCTGGACGGACCCGTCCTTCAGTTCCTCGGTCAACGGTCTGGTCTCTCCTGTCGGTCAAGTCCCCAGACACGACAAAGGCCTGGGCAGCGCCCAGGCC
>DASSPG010000151.1:0-3926 GCA_035699725.1 Candidatus Limnocylindrales bacterium
GCGTTCGGTGACATGGACTTCAAGGTCACCGGGACGCGCGACGGCATCACCGCGCTCCAGATGGACATCAAGGTCAAGGGCATCGACGAGCGGGTGATCCGCGAGGGCCTCGCGAAGGCGCTCACGGCCCGGCTCGCGATCCTCGACGAGATGCTCGAGGTGCTGCCGTCCGCACGCGAGACGATGAGCGACTTCGCGCCGCGGATCATCACGATGAAGATCAACCCGGAGAAGATCCGGGACATCATCGGCAAGGGCGGCGCCACGATCCGCAAGATCCAGGAGGAGACCGGAACCGAGATCAACGTCGAGGACGACGGCACGGTCGAGATCGCGGCCGTCAACTCGGAGAACTCGCGCAAGGCGATCCAGTGGATCGAGAGCCTGACGCGCGAGGTCGAGATCGGCGCGCTCTACCTGGGCAAGGTCACCCGGATCATGGGCTTCGGCGCGTTCGTCGAGATCCTGCCCGGCAAGGAGGGTCTCGTCCGGATCGGCGAGCTCGCCGACTACCACGTCCCGTCGGTCGAGGATGTCGTGTCGGTGGGCGACGAGATCATGGTCGTGGTCACCGAGATCGACCGCCAGGGTCGCGTCAACCTGTCGCGCAAGGCCGCCATGCAGCGGCACCTGGCTTCGACGCCCGGCTGAGCGGCCGGCGCGTCCATCGCAGCCATCGGAACCCCCGGGCCCACGCCCGGGGTTCCGGCGTTTTCGCGGTCGCTCCCGGGACTGACGGCATCACCACAGCGGCGTGCATGGCGGCCGCGGCGCGTACGCCTGCCCGCTCCCCAACCGCGCCGCCGGCCGGGCGTCGACCGGGTGGTGGTATCCTGCCGGGCGTGCCCGACGAACCCTTGAGCCAAGGTCGGACCATGCCCGCAACGTCTCGTCAGCCCCTCACCGTCGCCGTCGTCGGGGCCACCGGCGCCGTCGGCCGGACGATGATCGCGGTCCTCCTCGAGCGCGGCTTCCCGATCGGCGAGCTGCGGCTCCTGGCCTCCGCGCGCTCGGCGGGACGCACGCTGACGATCCCCGACGGCCGCGAGCTGGAGGTCCGCGAGGCGACGCCCGACGCGTTCGACGGCGTGGACATCGCGCTGTTCTCCGCGGGTGGCGGAACGTCGAAGGCCCTCGCGCCGGAGGCCGCGGAACGCAACGCCACGGTGATCGACAACTCCTCGGCCTGGCGCTACGAGCCGGACATCCCGCTCGTCGTGAGTCAGGTGAACCCGGGCGACCTCGAGTGGCACGAGGGGATCATCGCGAACCCGAACTGCTCAACGATGCAGCTCGTCCCGCTGCTCATGGCGCTCCGCGACAGCGTCGGCCTCGAGCGGGTGGTCGTGGACACGTACCAGAGCGTGAGCGGCACCGGGCACAAGGCCGTCGCCGAGCTGGAAGCCCAGATCCGCGCGCACGCGAACGGCGAGCCGAAGCAGGCCGACGTCTACCCCCATCCGATCGCGTTCAACGCCCTCCCGCACATCGACGTGTTCATGGACGACGGGTCGACGAAGGAGGAGTGGAAGGTCGTCCAGGAGAGCCGGAAGATCCTCCATCTCCCGGACCTGCGGGTCGCCTGCACCGCGGTTCGCGTGCCGGTGTTCTACGCGCACAGCGAGGCGGTCCACGTGGAGACCCGTGAGCCGATCACGCCGGAGCGCGCGCGGGAGCTGTTCGCCCAGGTGGGCGGCGTCGTCGTCCAGGACGACCCGAGCCGCAACGAGTACCCCCTCGCGACCATCGCCGGCGGCACGGACGAGATCTACGTGGGCCGGGTCCGTCACGACCCCTCGATCCCCGGCGGTCGCGGCCTGTCGATGTGGATCGTGTCGGACAACCTGCGCAAGGGCGCGGCCACGAATGCGGTCCAGCTGGCCGAGGTCCTCGTCGAGCGCGGGTGGGTACGCAAGGCCAGCGCCCGGGCCGCCGCTGCGGCCGCCGACCCGGTACCGGTCGGGTCCGGGGCGTGATCGACGCCGAGCGCCGGGCGGCGCTCGAGCAGATCGCGTCCGATGTCCGCGCCTGCACCCGCTGCCGCCTGCACGAGACGCGCACGCTCGCGGTCCCGGGCGAGGGCAACCCCGACACGGAGGTGATCTTCGTGGGGGAGGGGCCGGGCTTCAACGAGGACCAGCAGGGACGGCCGTTCGTCGGCCGCGCGGGTGACCTGCTCGTGAAGCTGCTGGCCTCGATCGGGTGGCGGCGCGAGGACGTGTTCATCACGAACGTCGTGAAGTGCCGCCCGCCCGGCAACCGGGACCCGCTTCCCGACGAGATCGCCGCCTGCGCGCCCTACCTCCGGCGCCAGCTCGAGGCGCTCGACCCGGCCGTCGTCGTGACCCTCGGGCGGTACTCGATGGCGACGTTCATGCCCGGCGCCCGGATCGGCCAGGTGCACGGCACGACCGCGGGCGTGGACCCGGAGACCGGCGCCCGGGACGCGCTCGCCTTTGCGATGTACCACCCCGCGGCGGCGCTTCGGAGCGCCGAGGTGGAGCGCGTCTCCTACGAGGACATCGCCCGCGTGCCCGAGACCCTCCTTCGCGCACGGGAGCGCCGGTCCCGACACGCCGCGACGGCGGTGGCCGTGGCGGCGGAGCGCTCCGGGGCCGACGTTGGCGGCACCGCCAACCTGCCCGCCCTCGAGCCCCAGCCCGCCGACGCCGACCAGCTCACCCTCTTCTGATGCGAGATCCCGACCCCATGACCGACGCACGCCCGCCGCTCCGCATCATCCCGCTCGGCGGGGTGGGCGAGATCGGCAAGAACATGTACGTGTTCGAGTACGGCGACGACATCGTCGTCATCGACTGCGGCCTGATGTTCCCCGATGAGGAAATGTTCGGCATCGACCTCGTCGTCCCGGACGTCACGTACCTCAAGGAGCGCCGGGCGAACGTCCGCGCGTTCCTCATCACCCACGCCCACGAGGACCACGTCGGCGGTCTGCCGTACGTGCTGCCGGAGTTCCCCGAGGTCCCCGTCTACGCGAGCACGCTGGCGCGCGGGCTGCTGGGCAACAAGATCCGGGAGCACAAGCTCCACAACAACCCGCTGATTGCCCTCGACCCGGGCGACGAGCTCACGATCGGCCCGTTCACGATCATCCCGTTCCGGGTCAGCCACTCGATCCCCGACGCGATGGGGATCGCCATCCGCACCCCGGTGGGGACGATCGTCCACACCGGCGACTTCAAGTTCGACCACACGCCGGTCGACGGCAAGCACAGCGACTTCGCGACCCTCGCCCGCCTGGGCGAGGAGGGCGTGCTGTGCCTCCTCTCGGACTCGACCCGCGCCGAGAACCCGGGTTACACCCCGTCGGAACGCACGGTCGGCGACGCGTTCCGCGAGATCATGGAGGGTCTCGACGGGCGCGTGATCGTGGCCACGTTCGCCAGCAACATCGCCCGCATCCAGCAGGTCTACGACGCCGCGACGACGTTCGACCGCTCGCTCGCCGTGATCGGCCGCTCGATGGAGCAGAACACCCGGATCGCGAGCGAGCTCGGCTACCTGAAGTTCGAACCGTCGCGCCTCGTGTCGAAGGACCGGATCAACGAGATCCCCCCCGACAAGCTCGTGATCGCAACCACCGGCGCCCAGGGTGAGCCGATGTCGGGCCTGGCGCGGATGGCGAACCGCGACCATCGGTTCGTCGAGATCCAGCCCGGCGACACGGTGATCGTGTCGGCCAGCCCGATCCCCGGCAACGAGGAGTACGTCGCCCGGACGATCGACAACCTGTTCAAGGTCGGGGCGAACGTGTACTACCACACGATCAAGCGCGCGCACGTCTCGGGCCACGGCAGCCAGGAGGAGCTCAAGCTCATGCTCGGGCTCACGAAGCCGCGCCACTTCATCCCGATCCACGGCGAGTTCCGGATGCAGGTCCAGCACGGGCGCCTGGCGATCGAGAC
>DASSPG010000152.1:0-3568 GCA_035699725.1 Candidatus Limnocylindrales bacterium
GCAGCATCAGTGCGACCCCTGGCACGAACCCGGTCGCGACCGACGCGACGAGGATCACGGCCGACAGACCTGCCCCGAAGCGATGGCCGCGGGGGTCGATCATCCGCGCCGGCGGCAGGGCGGCGGCGGCAGTGGCGGGGACGGCAGACGGCATCGGGGACTCCTGGGCACGGGCGGCAAGGCCGCATCCTACAGTAGTCCCACCGATTTAGTCGAGATTGTGCCTCGGAGTCAATGGGCCGTGACGCCGGGGGCGTCGCTCGACGACCTCGGTTGCGCCGTCGCGGCGCCGTCCCGCCGCCCGGCTCGCAACTCCTCGAGCCGCGGGCGGAGGCCATCCATCCCGAGCCGGTCGATGACCGCCTCCGCCTCGTCGAGGATGCCCCCGACGACGGGGTCGTCTGGCCCGAGAGCGAGCGCCATGTCGAAGCCGGACAGGACGATGGACACCTCGAGGCCCATCTCGCGGAACACGGTCAGCGCGCCGCGATACGTCTCGACGGCCTCGTCGCGGCGCCCGTCGAGCGCAGCCCCGGCCGCCTTCAGCACATCGATCCGCGCGGCCGACGCCCGGCCGTGCAACCGGCGAGCCACGAGGGCGCCAAGCAGCCGGTCGAAGGCAGCTCGATCGCCCGCCCACAGGGCGGCGCGCGCCGCCATGTGCGTCGCCGTTGCCCAGTTGATCGAGCTGGTCGCCGCACTCTCCGACAGCCGCATCGCCTCCGCCCAGCTCCCGCCGAGGAAGGCGGCGAGGGCACGGACCGACCAAAGGTTCGCCAGCTCCTGGAGGTCGGGCGCCTCGGTCAGTTCAGCCTGGCTGTGCTCCGCGAGCACGTCGTCGATCGGGCGCCCGCGGAACAGGAGCGCTTCCTCGTACCCGCGCAGGAGCGCTCGACGATCGCTCACCTCGAGATCCAGCGCCAGCATCTCCTCCGCGGTCGCGATGGCCCAGTCGATCTCGCCCAGTTCGACGGCGACCTCCAATCCGTTGCCGGCCGCGGTCGCCAGGAACGACTGGTAGCCGTTGCGTCGGGCGAGGGCCATGGCCTCCTTCGACGTCTCAAGGGCCCGCCGCGGATCACGACCGATCTGGCCACCGGCGATGTTGAGCAGGGCTCGCGCCGCGATCCCGCTCAGTCCCTGCTCCTCGGCCAGGGCGCGTCCGGTCTCCAGTGAGCCGAATCCCTCGTACGGCCGGCCATTCACCGCGAGCAGGGCGCCCTTCGTGATCAGGGTGTCGGCGACGATGGCCGGGTCGTCGAGACGCTCCGCGCGGCCGAGGGCTTGGTCGGCCATCGGAATCGCCCGGTCGATCTCCTCCTGGAACCAGTACGCCCGCGCCAGCTGATGCTCGATGAGCGCCAGGCCCGGGTCGTCGCCCAGGTCGGCGAACTCGGCCAGCGCAGGTTCGAGGATGGCCTGTGCATCGACGGCCCGCCAACCATTGACCACGGCCCGACCGAGGTGGCCCGTTGCCTGGGCGACCCGGCGCCGATCGCCGATCGCTCGCCAGGCGTCGATCGCTGCCCGGAGGTGTGTTTCGGCGGCGCCGGAGTGGCTGGCCTTGTCTGCCGACACCCCGGCGCGCTCGAGCAGGTCGGCGCGTTCCGTGGGATCCGACGTGACCTCGAGCGCCTCGAGGAAGAAGCCGGTCGCCTGGTCGTGGCTGCCGAGCGCGGCCGCCCGATCCGCGGCGCCGCGGAGCGCGAGGCGCGCCTGGACCGCGAGGGCACCTGCCTCGTCGGGATCGTCGGCGGAGGCCCGGTACGCCGCCAGGTAGTGCGAGGCGAGGGCACCCGCCAGCTCGTCCTCGCCGAGCCCCTCGAAGAAGCGCGCCGCGGCCAGGTGGCGCGCTCGCCGATCGCGCCGGGAGAGGGTGCCGTACGCGACCTCCCGCACGAGGGCCTGCTCGAACGCGAACTGGCCGCGCTCCGGTGAGCGCGGATCGACCTGGTGGACCACGAGCTCGCGTCTGGCGAGGGAGCGCAGGAGCCGCTCGACCGTCTCCGCGTCGTGGCCGCTGACCGCCCCGATCCCGGCCGGCGTGAAGCTCTGGCCGAGAACCGCGGCATCGCAGATCAGGGCCCGCTCATCGGACTCGAGCGCGTCGAGGCGGGCCGCGATCAGGGCGCGCAGGGTCGCCGGGACCGCGAGCTGATCGAGCTTGTCGGTGGGCCGGTAGCGGCCGTCCTCGGCAACCAGACGACCCTCGGCCACGAGCATCCGGACGGTCTCGACCGCATAGAGCGGGATGCCGTCGGCCCGGGCGATGATCGTCGCGGCCGCCTCGACGGGAATGCCCGGGACGAGGGCGTCGAGGATCTCCCCGATCGCCGCCGGCGGGAGCGGCTCGAGGGCCAGTCCGACGAACGATCGCCGTCCCGCGCCCCACTCGGGCCGGCGCTCGAGCAGGTCCGGGCGGGCGAGCGTCACCACCGCGAGCGGCGCGCCCTTGCTCCAGTCGAGGAGGTGATCGATGAAGTCGAGCAGGCCCGCGTCGGCCCAGTGGAGGTCCTCGAACACGAGGACGACCGTGCCGTGGGCGGCGATCCGCTCGAAGAACGTCCGCCAGGCACTGAACAGCTCCTCCCTGGCGAGCCCGGCGGCGACCTCGAAGCCCAGCAGGACGAGGAGCGCCCGCTCCACCCAGCGCCGCTCCGCCTCGTCCGGCACCCACCGCGCGAGCGACTCCCCGAGGGCGACCCGGGTCGTGGTCTCGTCGTCCCCCTCCGCCGCACCGATCCGGCTCCGGACCATCTCGCCGAGGGCCCAGAACGTGACGCCCTCGCCGTAGGCCGGGGACCGTCCGCTGTGCCAGTAGATGGCCTCGACGACGCCATCGAGGTAGTTGCTCAACTCGCGGGCCATCCGCGATTTGCCGACGCCCGCGATCCCGACGATCGAGACGAGGCGAGCGCGGCGGTCACGGCTCGCGGAGTGGACGAGGTCGCGGAGCAGGCGGAACTCGTCGTCCCGGCCGATGAACGGCGCCTCGAGGCCCTCGCTGCGGCCGCGGCCCCCGCGCTCGGCAATGACCCGGATCGCGCGGAACGCCGGAACCGGGATCGTCTTGCCCTTGAGCACCTGGTCGCCGACCGGTTCGAAGGCGATTGCGGCCCCGGCCGCCTGCTCGGTCGATTCGCCGACGAGCACGGTCCCCGGCAGCGCCATCGACTGGAGACGGGACGCCGTGTTGACGATGTCCCCGGCCACCATGCCCTGGTTGGTCGCCCCGACGGTCACGGCCGCTTCGCCGGTCAGCACACCCGCCCGGGCCTGGACACCCGGACCGAGGATGCGGACCGCGTCCACCAGGTCCAGTGCGGCCCGGACCGCCCGTTCGGCGTCATTCTCGCGGGCGATGGGCGCGCCCCAGACCGCCATGACCGCGTCGCCGATGAACTTCTCGACGGTGCCGCCGTAGCGACCGATGATCTCCTGGCACTGGTCGAAATAGCGGCTCAGAAGCTCACGGACCGCCTCGTGGTCGCGGCCCTCGGCCAGCGTCGTGAACCCGACCAGGTCGGCGAAGAGCACCGAGACGACCTTGCGCTCGGCGACCCCGGCG
>DASSPG010000153.1:0-3482 GCA_035699725.1 Candidatus Limnocylindrales bacterium
GGCTCGGCATCGTCCTGCTCGGGGAGCAGCCGACGCTCTCGCAGCTGCTGGGCGTCGTGCTCGTGATCGGCGGGATCGCGGTGGCGACCGTGCCGTTCGAGCGGGTGCGGTCGGCGTTGGGCGGCGCCCCCGCCTGAGGCGCCTGGCCGGCCCGCTGGGCGGCCTTCCGCGGCCCGGGGCGCCTGCGTCAGCGGGGGAGCCGCGTCAGCCGGGCGTCAACCGCTCGAGGAGCTCGACCGTGGCCGCGACCACCCGGGCCTGCTGCTCGGACCGTGCGATCGTGGCCGGCGGGTCGTTCGGCTGGCCCGTGTACCAGCCCATCTGCTCGTGGTTGCCGCCCGCGATCTCGACGAGCGTGGCGTCGGCGGGCAGGCGCGCCGTGTTGGCCGCGCTCGTGAACGTTTCCGCTCCCGCATCCACCGAGCCATGCACCGAGACGACCTCGAGTCCCGATGCCGACAGGTCCGCCGCCGAGTAGCTCGCCCACAGGACGAGACCATCGACCGCGCCCGGGTGCGAGGCCGCGTACTGGGCTGCCATCGCGCCCCCGAGCGAGTGACCGCCCACGACCCAGGTCGCGATCGACGGGTTGGCCCGGATGGTGCGATCCGCGCCATCGATGTCGAAGACCGCGAAGTTGAACGGGACGTCGACGATCGCGACGAGCGCACCGCTCCCGGCCGCGATGCCGCGCGCGGCGGGTGCGTAGGCGGCCGGCGGGACCTTGCCGCCCGGGTACAGGATCAGCCCGACCGACGGACTGGAGCCACTCGGCCGGAACACGAGGTCGCGCCCGACCACCTCGACGGTGACCTCCGAGTCCGACGCGAGCGCGGCGGTCGCCTCGGGAAGCAGCGGCTGGGGCTGGGCGTAGACGAGGAACGCGGCGCCGCCGACGGCGACGAGCGCGACGACGGCGACGAGCAGGACCCTGGCGATCCGGCCGGCCCGATCCCGCGGCCGGGCAGGACCGTCAGTCGTCGCTCGAGCCCTCGAGGCCGGCCGGGGCGTACGGGGCGAGCGCCGGGCCCGCGAGCGGGCCGTCCTCCGGCGCGTCCGCCAAGGCGGCGCCCCACTCGTGGACGTGGCCCGCGGCGGGCTCGACCGGGCCCAGATACGGGGGCAGGTCCCCGCGCGCCGTCGAGATGTCGAGCACGGTCCCCGGATCGCCCAACTCGACCCGCCGCTCCGGGACGCCCGCCGCCAGCACGTCGGCGATCACGTCGGGCGGCATCCGGTCCGCCCCAACGGCGCCCAGCGAGCCGAGCGCCGCCACCGGCAGGAGCACCGGCCAGCCCGGCTCGTCGTCCCACGTCGGGCGGAGGAGGTCGTCGCCGGCGGTCCCGTGGAGCTCGATCAGCGAGGTGATCGTCTCAGGCCCGACCCACGCCATCCGGGCGGGCCAGAGCAGGACCGCATCGGTGTCGTCGATCTCCGCCCGGGCGACGTCCGCGCCGCGGACCATCTGGCCCTTCGGGCCGTGCTCGGGCGGCGCCGGCTCGGCGAGCGTGACCGGGGAGCCGGCCAGGGCCGAAGCCACCGCACCCGACGGATCGAGCGAGACGACGACGATCGGCGTCGCGCCACCGGCCCACGCCGCGTCGGCGATCCGGCGGACGGCGGGCGAGCCGTCGGCGTCGGCCAGGGCCGACTCGGGCGAGGAGGCGAGGATCACGGCGGCAACGGTCATGGGCGGGATCGTAGCAGCGCGCGCGGGGGGCAGGGCGAGGTGCTGCGGGGCACCAACGACGCCCGAACCGGGTCCCAACGACCACGTGGGCTACAATCCGCCGCCCATGACCAGCAGCCCCCCCGCCGCGCGCGCCACGCGGACCGATCTCCGCAACGTCGCGATCGTCGCCCACGTCGACCACGGCAAGACCACCCTCGTCGACGCGATGCTCCGCCAGACCGGCACGTTCCGGGCCAACGAGGCCGTCGTCGATCGCGTCATGGACTCGGGCGACCTCGAGCGCGAGAAGGGGATCACGATTCTCGCCAAGCAGACGACGGTCGACCACGACGGCGTCCGGCTGAACATCGTCGACACCCCCGGTCACGCCGACTTCGGCGGCGAGGTCGAGCGCTCGCTCCTCATGGTCGATTCGGTGCTGCTCCTCGTCGATGCAGCGGAGGGCCCGCTGCCCCAGACCCGCTACGTCCTCCAGAAGGCGATGGCCCGCCACCTGCCGGTGGTCGTCGCGGTCAACAAGATCGACCGCTCCGACGCCCGCCCCAGCGAGGTCCTCGACGAGATCTACGAGCTGTTCATGGACCTCGGCGCCGACGAGCACCAGATCGAGTTCCCGGTCATCTACACGAACGCCAAGCTCGGGACGGCGACCCGCGCCCTCGACGAGCCCGGCACGGACCTCCGCCCGCTCCTGGACGTCCTCGTGGCGGTCACCCCGCCGCCGACGTACGAGGAGGGCCACCCGCTCCAGCTCCTCGTGACGAACCTGTCGGCCAACGACTACGTGGGGCGGATGGCGGTCGGGCGGATCTGGAACGGCCGGATCCGGACCGGGCAGCGGATCACCGTCCTGCGCGAGGAGGCGGACGACACCGCGGGCACCGTCGAGCCGGGGCGAATCGTCACGATCTCAGGGACCGTCACCTCGCTCCAGACGGCAAAGGGCATCGACCGCGTCGACATCGGCGAAGCCGGCCCGGGCGACATCGTGTCCGTCGCCGGCCTGCCCGAGGTCACGATCGGCGACACGATCACCGACCCGGGCGATCCGCGCCCGCTCCCGCGCCTGGACGTCGACGCGCCGACCCTGTCGATGACGTTCGGCGTCAACACCTCGCCGCTGTCCGGCCGCGAGGGCAAGTACGTGACGAGTCGCCAGATCAAGGCGCGGCTCGACAAGGAGGTCCTCGGCAACGTCTCGATCGAGGTCCTGCCGACCGAGAGCGGCGACACCTACGAGGTCCGCGGCCGAGGCGAGCTCCAGCTGGCGGTCCTGCTCGAGCAGATGCGGCGCGAGGGCTTCGAGCTGACCGCGTCGCGCCCCGAGGTCCTGCTGCGGACCGTGGACGGCGAGGTCCAGGAGCCGTACGAGCGGGTCACGATCGACATCCCGCCCGACTACATCGGCGCCGTCCAGGAGGCGATGGCCGCCCGGAAGGGCCGGCTCGAGCAGATGACGACCGACACCGACGGCCGCGTCCGGATGGAGTTCGTCCTGCCGGTCCGCGGGCTGATCGGGTATCGCGGCCAGCTCCTGACCGACACCCGCGGGACCGCCCTCCTCCACCAGATCGGCGAGGGCTACGGGCCGTGGGCCGGCGAGGTGACCCACCGCACGAACGGGGTGATGGTCGCCGACCGGGCCGGCACCTCGAACGCCTACGGGCTGTTCAACCTCGAGGAGCGCGGCGAGCTGTTCATCGGCGCTGGGGTCGAGGTCTACGAGGGGATGATCATCGGCGAGTGCTCGCGCTCGGGCGACATGAACGTGAACGCCACCAAGACCAAG
>DASSPG010000154.1:0-2076 GCA_035699725.1 Candidatus Limnocylindrales bacterium
GAGCTCGTCGTGGTCGGCGTCAACCGCTACCGCGACGACGGGGCAGGGGAGGCGAAGGCGGCCCTCCAGCGGATCGATCCCGAGGGCGAGCGGCGCCAGGTCGAGCGGCTCCGCCGGGTCCGCGCCGAGCGCAATGCGTCCGCCTGGACCGAGGCGATCGGGCGGCTCGAGGCGACGGCCCGAGGCAGCGACAACCTCGTCCCGGTCATGATCGACGCCGTCAAGGCTGGCGCCACGGTCGGCGAGATCAGCGACGCGCTGCGAACCGCGTTCGGCGTCCACCGCGAGCTGATCACGATCTGATGGCCGGCGGCCTGCGGATCGCCGCGTTGGCCATGGTGCTGCTCGCCCTGGCGATCGTCGGCCTGAGCGGCGGTCTCCCGGGGGCGCCCTCGCCGTCCGAAGCGGCAAGCGCCCCGGTCACCGGAGGGCCCGGCCCCTCAGTCCCGACGGTCAAGCGGAGCGAGCTCCCGCCCGAGGCCCGCACGACGCTCGATCGGATCGCCGCGGGCGGGCCCTTCCCGTACGCCGCCGACGGCGCGACGTTCGAGAACCGTGAGCGGCTGCTTCCCCTCCGCCCGGCGGGGACCTACCGGGAGTACACCGTCGAGACGCCCGGCTCGGCGGACCGCGGCGCCCGGCGGATCGTCGCGGCCTCGAGCGGCGAGCGGTACTGGACCGCCGACCACTACGCCTCGTTCGCGCGGATCGTGCCGTGAGCCGGGCCGAGCTGTCGCTGGCGCCCGGAGCACCGGGCGGGGTCAAGGCGGCCCCGATGCCGGACGAGATCGATCCGACCATCGCCCGGGTCGTCCATCTGCGCGGCCCGGCGTCGAAGGGCGAGCTTCTCGATCGGCTTGCCCGTGGCCTCGCGTTCCCGACCTGGTTCGGCCGTAACTGGGACGCCCTCGAAGAGCTCCTCCGGTCCCCAGTGCCTCCCGACGACCGCGCGATCGTGCTCGTCTGGCATGATCCGGACCGGCTGCCCTCGCCTGACCGCGAGCTGGCCGAGGCGGTCTTCGAGGCGGTGGCCGAGGCTCGAGCGAGAACCGGCAGCCGACCGCTGCACGTCCGAATCCAGCCCCGGAGCGCACCGCAGAAGGAGCCGGCAATGACGGAGCACACCAAGCGAGTTCCCGAGGCGATCCGGCGGCTGGGCAAGGTCCACCACGTCGCCCTGATCGTGCGCTCCATCGACGGCGCCCTGGCGCTGTGGCGCGATCAGCTGGGGCTGGAGCTCGAGACGGTCATGGACATCCCCCAGGACCGCGTCCGGATCGCGTTCCTGGGGGTCGGTGAGTCGAAGATCGAGCTCGTCGAGCCGACCGACGACACGACCGGCGTCGCCCGCTTCCTGGCCAGCAAGGGCGAGGGCTTCCATCACGTCTGCTTCGAGGTCGAGAACCTCGCCGAGACCCTGCTCCGCCTCGAGATCGACGGTCTCGAGCTCATCGACACGGCTCCGCGCCGCGGCGCGGAAGGACCGGTCGCCTTCCTGCACCCTCGATCCGGCCACGGGGTCCTGATCGAGCTGATCGAGGCGCCCGGCGGCCCGGCGTGGAGTGCCCTCGGGTTCGACGCATCGCCGTGATCGAGCGGCCCATCCTGGAGCTGCGGATGCGCCGGGCGTGGCGGATCGCCGTTGCGATCGCGATCCCAGCCTTCACGGCTCTGATCGTCGCCGGGAGCGCCTCGATCCTCTCGTCCGCTCGCGACCCTGTGGGCGGGATCGTGGGCGTCGCGATCATCGCAGTGACACTCGGCGGGCTCATCGTGATCCCCGGGATCGCCGTTCTCAGCAGGCTGGCGCGCGGCGCTCCCGACGTCCGGATCGATGCTCAAGGAGTCGTCTGGGGCAACGACCGGTCACGCGACCTGGCGATCGACTGGAGCGAGGTCGAGTCCGTGACCAGCCGGATCCAGAAGTCTCGCTACCTGACCGATCGGCTCCTCGTCCTCGAGCCTCGTGCGGGCCGAATCGGGACCCCGCCGCGCACGCTGTATGGGCGGCTGATGGCGCTCTCGAACCGGGTGACATCGGGCAGCCGGTTCGCCATCTCGACGATGGTGGTCGAC
>DASSPG010000155.1:0-13179 GCA_035699725.1 Candidatus Limnocylindrales bacterium
GCGGCCATCGCCTCGTGGTTCGCGCGGATCTCCGGAGCTGCCGGGTCGAGGCGGCTGCGCAGGACGGCCATCGAGCCAAGGATAGGTCGGAACCGGGCCCGGCCGACGTGCGTCGTCGCGCCATGTCCGCGCCGTCGCGGCGGTGCTGGCCGTCGCCGGCGCCCGGTGACTCCCGGTCGACCACCGGGTTGACCCCTGGCATGCCCTAGCCCAGCGCATCCGCCATCGCCGGCCCGAGATCGGGCCAGCGAAACGCGAAGCCTCGCTCGAGCAGGCGCGCCGGAACGATCCGGCGGGAGCCGAGCGGAAGGATCGCCTGGGAGCGCATGGTCAGGCGGACCAGGGCGGCCGGGACGCGCAGCCACGATCGTCGCCCCAGGGCTTCCCCGATGGCGGCGGCGATCTCCGCCTGGCGGGCGGGCTCCGGGGCCACCGCGTTGACGATCCCCTCGAGGGAGTCGTCGTCCATCGCCTCGAGCGTGATCCGGGCCACATCGGCCACGTGGATCCAGCTCATCCACTGCCGGCCATCGCCGATCGGTCCGCCCAGCCCGATCCGGAAGGGCAGCGCGTACAACCGCAGGGCCGAGCCGCCCGGCGCGAGGACGAAGCCGATCCGGAGGATCACGACCCGCACGCCGAGCTCGGTCGCTCGCGCGGCTTCCGCCTCCCAAGCGAGGCACACCCGCGCGAGGAAGCCGTCGGTCGGCGCGGTCGCCTCCGTCGCAGGGACGGCGTCGCTGCCGGTGTATGTGTCCGTGCCGGAAGCGCTCACGAGGACTCCCGGTCGGTCGGGTGTCCCGAGACGTGCGAGCGCGTCCACGATCGTCCGGGTGGCGGCGAGGCGGCTCTCGAGGATCGCTTGTCGTCGGCGGCTCGTCCAGGGCCGCGGGCCGACCGGCGTCCCGGCCAGGTTCACGACGGCGTGACACCCGCGCAGGCTCGCGGCCAGACCCGCGGGATCGCCGGGCGCCCACGTCCGAACCTCGTCAAGACCATCGCTGGATGGACCGGCTCGCCGGCCGAGAACGATCACCTCGTCGCCGCGAGCGCGCAGCGCCGCCGCGATGTGCCGGCCCAGGAGGCCGGTCCCGCCGACCAGGGCGACCCTCACCGGACGATCCGGCGCCAGCCGATCATCGTCGGGATCGCGAAGCCGACGACGTTCAGTCCGCCATGGAGCGCGGCCATGGCCGGGATGTCCAGGAACCCGATGCCGAACGTCGTCCCGGTCGCATACGCGGCTGCCAGCGGCATCGTGACGAACAGCGTGGCGCCACCACTGACGAGGCAGGCGCGCGCCAGCCCGTCCGGCAAGCGCCGGGCGATGACCAGCGTTGCCGCCCCGATCCCGATCCCGCCTCCGGCGACCAGCAGCGCTCCCACCCAGCTGACGACTGGGAAGCCGAAGAACCCGAGCGCCGTCAGCGGTGTCCCCACGATCAGCGCTCCGACGGCGATCGTGATGGCAGGCCCGGGCCGTTCGCGCGCGGCGAGCGCACCGGCCAGTGTCAGGACGAACCCCGCGACATGGAAGTGGACCGCGGTGAGCAGCACGATCGTGCGGCCGAAGCCGAAGGGCTCCAGGCCCGCCCGGTCGATGACCGCCCACGTGGCGCCGACGACGAGGAACCCCACAGCGGCGAGGAGGCCGAGACGCGAGGGCCCCGCTGCTGCCCGACGGGCAACGACCTCGGCGACGACCGGCACAACCGCGGCGAGCGCGAGAGCGACGGACACCAGCCACCAGGGCCCGGCAAGGATCGCCGCCATCGGGCCGCGGTCCAGGAGCAGCGCGCCCGCGGCTCCGCCGATCGCAAGCGCGATCGCACTTGCCGCCCACGGCCGCGCCGCCCATGCGGTCGGGTTCGTCGACGTCACCGCGATCCGGGCCCCGATGGGGACCGCGGCCACGAGCGCAACCGCGAAGAGGGCCTCGATCACGGCAGCCGGCTCCTGGATGGGGATGGCCGGATCGTCGGGAAGTGGGCCGTCATCGCGTCAACCTTCCGTGCTACCCTGACATAGCAAGTTATGACGCACGAACTCGCTACTGTCAAGGCGCATGTTTCACGCGACGCTGACGCCGCGCCGCGCGATGCCCACACGCCCGCTGAGCGCCTCCGCCTCCAGTTCGCCGAGGCCTGGGGCGAGATGAGCGCGTCATGGGGCGTCGCACCCGCGATCGGCCGCGTGCATGCCTACCTGATGGTCCGCGACCAGGCCTTGACCGAGCGCGAGATCCGCGAGGCGCTCGGCCTCTCCCATCGCGCCGCCAGCCTCGCCCTGACCGATGCCGAGGCATGGGGGATCGTCGAGCGCGTCGGCGAGCCGAGGCGGGTCGGACGGCGCGGGCCCGCCGGGACCGCGTACGTCGCGGTCGGCGATCACTGGCAGTGGTTCACCCGGGTCATCGCGGAGCGCAAGATCCGCGAGGGCGATCCGATCGTCGCCGTGATCGACCGCACGTCGCGGGAGGCCGGGGTCCTCGCGGCAGCGCGCCCTGACGATCGCGAGATGGCCGCCCTCCGCGACTGGCTCACGACCTTCAACGCCTTCGTCCGCCTGTTCGATCGATCGGTCGGGTTGATCCCGAAGCTCGCTCCGCGCGAGCTCGAGCGCGGCATGCGCCTGCTCGGCGAGGTCTCGGACGAGACGGTCCTGCGCCTCGTCCACCTCCTCGGCTCGCTGCCCGACGACGACGTCCTCGAGCTGATCGAAGCGCTCAGCCGCCTGTCGCCGACGGCGGCCCGCCGCGCGACGAAGCTGATGTCGGGGGTGGTCCGGACGATCGCTCGCTGAATCGAACGGCCCCCCGGGATCCGCCCGAGGGGCCTCGTGTTCGATGTCGGCGGGTCACTCGTTGACGTGCGTCGTCCAGGTGACCCTGCTCATGTAGCCCCAGTCGAAGGTTGCGTCGATGGCGCCGCCCGCGACCACGGTTCCGGCCGCCTGGCGCTCGGAGCCGCGATAGTTCGAGTGGCCATTGAACTCGGATGGGATCTTGTAGGCACCACTGCCGCGGAAGGTCGCAAGCGGCCCCACGCCCGTCGCGGAGACGGTGATCGTCCCGACCTCGACGGCGGCGTCCCCACCGTAGATCCCGTTGCACTCGTCGACGGTTTCGGTGTACAGCTCGACCGAGCCCGCAGCGGTGCCGGTATCGAGGCGGCGCGACACGTCGACCTGGATGTCGAACCCGTAGCCCCAGGTCCGGGTCCCGACAAACCCGTAGAACTCGCCGCCAGGGGCGTCTCCGACTCCGGGCTTGCCCTCGCCGCCGCTCGATGCAGCACACAGGACCCACTCGCCGGACTCCTGGTAGACGTCGACGAACCCGCCGTACCCCGTCTCCTCCCCGGCAAACACGTAGCCGTAGCTGCCCTCGCCGTACCACTCGCCGTAGATCGCCTCGCCGCCGCCGCTCGTGTTCGAGACGTTCGGGCCGGCCATCGCCGGTCCGGCGATCGTCAGCGTGAGCAGTCCGACAAGCGGCAGAACCATGAACCTGCGCATGACCTTGTCCCTTCCGCGCTTCTCCGCGCGATGCCGTACGGCGATCGGGTCCCGGGCTGAACGGTCCGTTTCTGCCGACACGCTGTTGACGCACGGCCACGGGTCTCGTTGCGGGCCGGTCCCTGTCGGCCTGCCGACAGGGACGTCGCGTTGCGCAGGCGAGCCGCGGACCGTCCCATCGGGTCCGCTCGGCGAGCGTGCGATACTCAGCGCGCGCGAGGCGGCCCGACCGACTCGAACGGGCGACGACCCCGGGGCCAGACCGGCCGGCAGACCCGCGCAGCGACACCGGAGCCACGCAGGACATGACCGTCGAGACATCCACCTGGGCGACGAAGAAGGGGCTCGCCCAGATGCTGAAGGGCGGCGTCATCATGGACGTCGTCACCCCTGACCAGGCGATGATCGCCGAGGAGGCCGGCGCGGTCGCCGTGATGGCCCTCGAGCGCGTCCCTGCCGACATCCGCGCCGCAGGCGGCGTCGCCCGGATGAGCGACCCGGCGATGATCGAGGGGATCATGGCCGCGGTCTCGATCCCGGTCATGGCCAAGGCCCGGATCGGCCATTTCGTGGAGGCCCAGATCCTCGAGGCGCTCGGCGTCGACTACATCGACGAATCCGAGGTCCTGACACCGGCCGACGAGGTCAACCACATCGACAAGCACGCCTTCAAGGTCCCGTTCGTGTGCGGCTGCCGCAACCTCGGCGAGGCGCTCCGCCGGATCAACGAGGGGGCGGCGATGATCCGGACCAAGGGCGAGGCCGGGACCGGCAACGTCGTCGAGGCGGTCCGCCAGCTGCGCGACGTGCTGAGCGCCATCCGCCGGATCCAGGGGATGCGCGAGGACGAGCTGTTCGTCGCGGCCAAGGAGCTCGGGGCGCCGTACGAGCTCGTGAAGCAGGTCGCCGCCGACGGGTCCCTGCCCGTCGTGAACTTCGTGGCCGGCGGGATCTCGACCCCGGCCGATGCCGCGCTCGTGATGCAGCTCGGGTCGGAGGGGGTGTTCGTGGGCTCGGGCATCTTCAAGAGCGAGGACCCGGCCCGGATGGCGAACGCGATCGTCCAGGCGACGACCCACTTCGACAACCCGCAGATCATCGCCGAGGTCTCGAAGGGTCTCGGAGCCCCGATGCGGGGCATCGCGATGGAAGCGATCCCGGAGCAGGAACGCCTCGCGGTCCGCGGCTGGTAGGGCGCGAATCCTCAGGCGGATGGCGTCGCGGAGCTCCGCCTCCGGCCTCCGAGAGCGGGTGCCAGATGAACGCTCAGGTTGCCAACCCATGAAGATCGGTGTCCTCGCGCTTCAAGGCGCCTTCCGGGAGCACCTCCGGACGCTCGCCGCCATCGGGGTCGAGGGCGTCCCCGTGCGCCTGCCGGCCGACCTCGACGGGGTGTCCGGGCTGATCCTGCCCGGTGGCGAGAGCACGACGATGCGCCACCTGATCGGTCGCTGGGCCCTCGCGGAACCGATCCAGCGGCTCGCCGCGTCCGGTGCGCCGCTGTTCGGCACCTGCGCCGGGATGATCGTCCTGTCGCGCGAGATCGTGGGCGGCGAGGCGCCGATCCTGCCGCTCCTCGACGTGACCGTGGAACGCAACGCGTTCGGGCGCCAGCTGGACTCGTTCGAGGCGGACATCCGGGTGCCGGTCCTCGGTGACACCCCGGTCCACGCCGTGTTCATCCGCGCTCCGGTCATCGACGCCGTCGGCCCCGACGTGGATGTCCTGGCCCGGCTCGACGATGGCCGGATCGTGGCCGTCCGCGAGCGCAACGTCATCGCGACCGCGTTCCACCCGGAGCTCGCCGGCGAGACCCGCTTCCATCGCCTCGTCGCCGCGATGGCCAGCGAGCACGACGACCCGGGCGAGGGCGCCGGCCGACGGCCCCACCCGACGCGACGGGCCCGGAACGCCGGATGACCGGCCCACGCAGCCCTCGCTCCGGCGCGACCGGCAAGGTTCGCGTCGCCCGGTTGACCGACCTGGCCGCCCTCGGCGAGCTGTCCCGGCTCTGCCAGGACGAGACGGCCGAGACGCGATCCCTGGGCCTGCCCGTCAGCGGCCGGCCGATCGGCGTCTTCAGCCTCTTCCGCCTGCCGCTCGGCGCGTTCCAGCCGCACGACCTGATGTACGTCTATGAGGAGGCAGGCCGGCTGTCCGGCCTGATCCGCGTGGAGCGCGACACGGTCCGCGACGAGTGGACGATCGTGGAGCTCGACGGGATCGGATCCGGGCAGGCCGGCGACATCCGGTTCCGGCTCGTCAACCAGGTGATCCGCGACGCGGCCAAGCGGGGCCCATGGCGGCTTCACGTCGCGTGCACCGACCAGGACGGCAACGTCGAGCTGTTCATGCAGGCCGGGTTCGCGCGCTACGGCGACGAACGGATCCTCCACCGGACCGGAGACCAGGCCTTCCCGGAGCCGTGGTCGGACGAGCGGGCTCGCGCCGCCGGGATCCGCCCGGCCGTCCCGCTCGACGCCATGCCGCTCGCCCGCCTCTATGCCGCGGCGACCCCGCAGCCCATCCAGCGCCTCGAGGGAATCCGTCTCCCCGACTGGGAGCGGCAGGGCAGCAACTGGCGGGTGCCCCGCTCGAGTCTCGCGCCGATCCTGCGGTTCGCGGACGTCGAGGCGTTCGTCCAGGCCAGCCCGGACGGCGGCAAGGACGGCACCTCGCTCGACGCCTTCGCCCAGATCGGCGTGGCCAAGGAGGATCAGCCCCACTACCTCAAGCTGCTCGCCCGGCCGGACGCCGACGTGAGCGACATCACCGCCTTCGCGCTCGGTGTCATCCGCGCCCGGACCGAGCGGGAGGGCGTCCATCACCGCGGCCCGGGCGTCATCGTCCCGGTCCGCACCTACGAGGCGCCGATCGATCGGAGGCTCGAAGACGCAGGCTTCGCTACGATCGCCACCGTGACGCTGCTGATGAAGGACACGCTCGTCCGGGTCGCCGAGCCGGCGCTCGTCCCGGCCGGTGTCCGATGACCAGGCAGCGACGTCCGCGAGGGAGGGCCCGGCTTGACCGCTGAACGGCACCGCGAATCGATCGACAACCTCGACGCGCTCCTGGAGGCCCTGCCCCGGGAAATCGTCGACGCCGTCCACGCGCTGCCCGAGAAGGAGGCGCTGATCGAGGTCGTCCTGGACCTCGGCCGGCGGCCCGAGGCCCGCTTCCCCGATAGCGAGGTCATGCTCCTCGAGCGCGAGATCAGCGAGGCCGACATCGCCCACGTCGTCGAGCACATCGGCAGCTTCGGCGACGACAACCGGGCCGGCATCGAACGCACCCTCCACCGGATCAGCGCGATCCGCAACCGGAACGGCAAGATCGTGGGGCTGACGTGCCGGATCGGGCGGGCGGTCTACGGCACGATCGAGATCATCGACGACTTCGTCGAGACCGGGAAGTCGATCCTGATCATGGGCCGGCCCGGGATCGGCAAGACGACGATGCTCCGCGAGGCCGCCCGCGTCCTGGCCGACGACCTGGGCAAGCGGGTCGTGGTCGTCGACACGTCGAACGAGATCGCGGGCGACGGCGACATCCCGCATCCGGCGATCGGCAAGGCCCGCCGGATGCAGGTCCGGACTCCCTCGATGCAGCACGAGGTGATGATCGAGGCGGTCGAGAACCACATGCCCCAGGTCATCGTCATCGACGAGATCGGGACCGAGCTGGAAGCGGCGGCCGCCCGGACGATCGCCGAGCGCGGCGTCCAGCTGATCGGCACCGCCCACGGCAACAACCTCGACAATCTGATGCTCAACCCGACCCTGTCCGACCTGATCGGCGGGATCCAGAGCGTGACCCTCGGCGACGAGGAGGCGCGTCGCCGGCGGACCCAGAAGAGCGTCCTCGAGCGCAAGGCGCCGCCGACGTTCGACGTGATCATCGAGATCCAGGATCGCGAGCGGGTCACGGTCCACGCCGATGTCGCCGAGACGGTCGACTCGATGCTCCGTGGCGAGCAGGTCGCCCCGGAGCTGCGCTGGCGCGACGAGGAGGGCGTCCACCGCTCGCAGGCGCGGCCGCGGCCGTCGCCCCGCGAGCAGATCGGGGCGGAGCGCTTCGCCGGGCTCGTGGGATCCGGTCAGCCGTGGCGGATGGAGCCGGGCTGGCGTGGCGACGGCGGGTACCGCGGTGGGGGGGCCGGGGGCGCCGGAACCGGTGGCGGGGCCGGGTTCCGGTCCGGCTACCGGCCCGGGGCCAGCGGCGGCTGGCGCCAGACGCGTGGCGGGTCGGGACGCGAGACGGCGCCGCGCGGTGCCCAGTCGGAGGGCGGCGCATCCGGCACGATGCCGGGTGAGCGATTCGCCAGCCTGCCGCCCGGACGACACGGGAGGCTTGACGACGCGCCCTTCGTCGCCGGCGAGATCGCCGACCGCGGGCCCCTCGAGCGTGGCGCGCCCACGGTCGTGGACACGCGCGCCCGCGACGCGCGCGAGCTCGAGCGCCAGAAGGCGTGGCGCGACCAGGCCAGCCGGGCACTGACCGCGCACAAGGTCGAGGAGGGCGTGCTGCCGGTCAACGTCGAGGACCTCGACGATGACGACGACCGGAATCTGCCGCTGGGGATCGAGGAGGGCGAGCGCGGCGAGGCCGTGCTCGTTCCGGGCGGCGCGCCGCTGCCCACGCTCCGCGTCCTTGCCCAGGGGATCAGCCGGAAGCGTCTGGAGCAGGCGATCCGCGATCTTCAGCTCCCGGTCCAGATCGCCCGCGACGTGGACGAGGCGGACGTCGTGATGACGCTTCGCAACGAGTACAAGGCCAAGACCCCGATGCTCCGCGAGGCGGAGGAGCGGGCCCTCCCGATCTACGTCCTGAAGGCCAACACGATCCCCCAGATGCAGACGAGCCTGACCTCGATCTTCTCGCTGGAGATCGACCCCCGCGAGGCCGCCCTGCGCGAGACGGAGGAGGCGATCGGGCAGGTGCTCCATGGCTCCGAGCCGGTGGAGCTGTCGCCCCAGAACGCGTACATCCGCCGGCTCCAGCACCAGATGGCCGAGCGAGCCAACCTCGTGTCGCGCTCGCGCGGACGGGAGCCGTACCGCCGGGTCCGGCTCTACCCGGACGCCGCCCGGCCGGCCTGGCGATGACCGACTCGCCCGGAGCTACGGCGCCGCGGCGCGGCCGACTCCATCCCCACAACGTCGTCATCGACTGCGCCGACCACGATGTCGTCGTCCCGTTCTGGGAAGCGGCCCTCGGCTGGCAGTCACAGCGGATCAACGAGCAGTTCGTCGGGTTGCGCGCGCCGGCCGAGCTGGGCGTCGGGTTCGACATCCTGTTCCAGATGGTGCCGGAGCCGAAGACCGCAAAGAACCGGGCCCATATCGACTTCGACGCCGAGGACATGGACGCCGAGGTCGAGCGGCTTGTGGGGCTGGGCGGCACCGTCCGGGGACGCCACAACCTCGGCGACTTCCGCTGGACGATCGTCGCGGATCCCGAGGGCAACGAGTTCTGCGTCACGATCCGATGACCGCGTCCGGCGCGCTCATCGTTCTGTACGACCGGGACTGCGGACTGTGCACCGCGACGGCCCGGGCGCTCCGGCGGTGGGATCGCCACAACCGGTTGGAGCTCCTGCCGCTCCAGGACGCGATGGCGTCGCGGGTGCCGTCCGTTGCCGCGGCCGGCCGCGAGCTGCCGCTGACGGCGGCGCTCCACGTCGTGGATGCGGGCACCGGCTTCGTCCGCGCCGGGGGCGACGGTGCCCTCGCGATCGCGGCGGCGCTGCCCGGCGGGCGGGTGGCCCGGGCGCTGGCCGCCGTCCCGCCGTTTCGCTGGGTCGTGGGGGTCGGGTACGGCCTGGTGGCGCGGCACCGCCACCGGATCGGGCGCTGGCTCCGCCTCGAGGGACCCGTCTGCGAGGTCCCGCGGTGATCGACGACCCGGCCTGGCGACCCCGCCTGCGGATCCTGATCCGGATCCTCGTCGGCTACGGGATCGTCGGGCTGGTCGTGGCCGCGCTCGGGATCGCGGCGCTGTTCGTCGGTCTCGGCCGCGTCAACGGCCTGGCGGATCGGCTGCGCGACGACGTGGGCGGCGTGGCCCGGGCGATGGAGCGGACCGCGATCGTCCTCGACGACGCCGCGACGACGGCGCGCGGCTTCGGGACCACGATCGACAGCAGCACGAGCGCGCTCACGACGGCCGCCGCCGACCTGCGCGCCATCGTCCCGCAGCTGCGCAGCATCGAGACCCAGGCCAACGCGATCAACATCCTCGGCAGTCAGCCGCTCGCCCCGATCGCCGGGCTGTTCGGCCAGATCGCGAGCCAGCTCTCGTCGCTCGACGCCCAGCTCGATGGCATCGCGACCAACCTCGGCGGCAATCGCGCCGCCCTCGACGCGAACGCGACATCGCTGGCTGCCCTTGCGACGGAGACGCGGTCGCTCGGCGATCGGCTGGACGGCGACGCACTGCCCGGCGCGGTCGAGGACATCCGGCTGCTCCTGATCGCGATGCTCGGGATCGGAACCCTGGGCGCCGCGGTGCCGGCGGTGGGTGCCCTGCTGGCGGGCCTCTGGCTCCGGCGCGAGCTGCGCCCGGCAACGCCATCGGGGCGCGCGGGCGGCTAGGCCGGGCCCCCGCGATCGAACCAGATCCGCTCCCCGAGGAACCGCTCCGAGACGGGGTCCCACGGGAACAGGATCAGGACCTCGAGTGACACCGGCAGGCCGCTCGGCGGCGCCCCGCCCCACGGCCCGACGTTCGTGCCGGTCAGGGTCGCCACCTCGAACACGCCCTGCGGTCCGACGACGATCTCGCTCAGCGCGAACCGGTTGTCCGGGAAGGCGGCGAAGAGCTCCGTATAGAAGGTGCGAGCGCCGGCGTGGCCATCCCAGCGCTGCCCGGTCGGGACCATCTCGTAGGTGCATTCCGGGGCGAGGGTCGCGATCAGGCCATCGATGTCGCGGCGGTCCTCGGCGATCGAGTGACGGACCCACAGGCGCTTGATCCGGCGCAGCTCCGCCGGATCGAAGGCGCGCCCGAGACGGGCCTGGATGGAGTCCACCCGGGAATCGTAGCCGCCGGCGCGAGGTCGGCGCGGCTCAGGCGCGCGCGGCGACCTCCTTCAGGTCGGCACTGCCGTCGCCCTGCTCGCCCCACCAGTCCACGTGCTCGGCACGCAACCGGATCAGTGAGACGTTCGGGTCCTCCGGTCCGTTGGGGAACCACTGGCCGAGATCGTCGAGCCAGAGCTTCTTCTTGAGGGTCTCGTCCGTCTCGATCTCGGCGCTGCCGCTGACCGAGACGAAGGTGTAGCCCTCCTCGGCGCGGTACGCGGTGACGGCGGCCGGCTCGCGCTCGAGCTCCGCGACGAGCCGCCCGTCGCTCGGGGCAAAGAAGAACGAGTCGCCGTCCCACTCCACCTGGCGGTTGTTGGACATGGGCCGAGCGTGCAGCTCGCCGCCCTCGCCGCGCGTGGCGAAGAGGCAGATGTCGATGTCCTTGAGGAGCGCGGCGATCTGGGGGATGGCCTCCCGGCCCTGGGTCTCGGTCATGACGGTTCCTCGCGTGGTCAGGCTGGTCGTCCCGACGTCAGGATCGAGCCACGGAGACTGCGCCGATGGTCCTCGTTCGCGGCAACACGATTCACCCTCCTTGCACCGGCGCCACCGGCCGGTCCGAAGGGGTGGCCTCAGTGTTCGGTGGCGCCCGTGAACGTCCAGCCCTCGATCCGCATCGCGGGCACGAGCACGCCACCGAAGTCGCCCTTGAGCGTCCGCCGCTCGCGGCCGACCGCCACCGTTCCGGCGAGCGCGGCGAGGTATGACTGGGTGAATCGGAGGTTCCGGACCGGGCCGACGATCCGGCCGTCCTCGACGAGGAAGGTCCCATCGCGGGTCATCCCGGTCACGATCGCGAGCTTGGGATGGACCGGGTTCGTGTAGTGGAAGCGGGTCACGAGCAGGCCCCGCTCCATCTCGCCGACGAGCGCGGCGCGGGGCGTCGTGCCCGCCGACATCACCATGTTCAGGGGGAACGGGCCGTAGGCGTTGGGGGCCGGCAGGCCGTGGCCGGTGGACGCCACCCCGCCCCGAGCCGCCGTCTGGGCGTCGTACACCACGTCGCGGCAGACGCCGCGCTCGACGAGCACGACGCGCTGCTTGGCGACGCCCTCGAAATCGAACGCCATCGGCAGGGCCCCCGGCTCCGCGGCATCGTCCACGATCGTCACGAGCTCGCTCCCGATCACCTTGCCGGGCTCGGCGAACGAGCGCTCCTCCTGGACGGCGAGGGCGCTGAACCCCATGTAGGCGAGGAGCGACAGGATGTCGACCACCGCCGGCTCCTCGAGCACGACCGTCCAGTCTCCCGGGTCCACGGCCACCGGGTTGGCCGAGGCGCGGGCCTTCTCGGCGGCCTCCCGGCCGACGGCCGCCGCGTCGATCGCGGCCACGTCGACCGACGCCTGCTCGCCGTAGCCGTTGCCGCCGTCGGGGCCCATGTGGACGGTCAGGAGCTGGGCCGTCGTCCGTCGCTGGGCGGCCCGCACGCCGTGCGAGTTGGCAACGGCAAGGTGCTCGGCCGCGGTCGAGAACGAACCGAACGCCCGAACCCCCGCCGCGTCCGCCGCGGCGATCACCGCCCGGACGCCATCGGCCCGCTGCTCCGGTGTGGCGTCGGCGGTCGCCTCGGACCAGCCGGCGGGAAACGCCGTGATCGGCGTCGGCTCCGGCAGGCCGCCCCAGTCCTCGAGCTCGGCCGAGTTGCGGGCGATCGCGGTCGCCGTCTCGGCCAGCCGGCGGAGGCCCTCGTCGTCGAGGCGGTTGGAGCTCGCCACCCCGACCCGCTTCCCGATCGCCACGCGGAGGTTCACCGAGCCGTCTGTCTCGGCCACGTTCTGGTGGATCTCGCTGTTCGCGAACCGGGTCAGCTGCGCCCGTTCGTCCGACACGAGGGCCTCGGCCTCGGTCGCGCCGGCGCGCTGAGCCAGGGCGACCGCCCGCTCGGCGATCGCGAGGGTGTCGCGCGGCTCGGCGCGCTCGCCGGCGCCCGTCACGACCCGCTCACCACTTGCCGACCCCGACCTGGACGTCCCGGAACCGCGCGCCCGAGCAGCCATGCCCGACGTGGGCGCCCTGGCCCGGCTCGCCCTTGCCGCAGTTCGGGGTGCCGAGCATCACGTAGCTCGATGCATCGCCAACCGCGTCCATCGAACGCCAGAACTCGTAGGTGATGCCGGTATAGGTGGGGTTCTTGAACAGCCGGCCCTTCCGGCCGCCCTTGATCTCGTAGGCGACCTCGGTGGCGAACTGGAAGTTGAGGCGGCGATCGTCGATCGACCAGGACCGGTTCGACGCGAGATAGAGGCCGTCGTCGGTGGAGGCGACGATGTCCTCGAGGGTCATCCCGGGCTTCGGGAGGAGGTTGATGTTCGTCATCCGGATCAGCGGGATCCGGTTCCAGCCGTCGGCGCGCATGGAGCCGCCCGACTGGCGTCCGATCCGCGGCGCCGTCTCGCGGCTCGAGAGGTAGCCGACGAAGATCCCGTTCTCCACGAGCGGCACCGCCTGTGCCGCCACGCCCTCGTCGTCCCAGCCGAACGTGCCCATGCCGCCGGGCGCGGTGGCATCGGCGACGATGGTCACCAGGTCGCTGCCGTAGCGGAACCCCTGCTCGAGCTTGTCGGTGGTCAGGAAG